>JANJUF010000114.1 GCA_024710705.1 Gemmatimonadaceae bacterium
GCTGGTCGCCAGCCTCGGCTTCGTCCCGATGGCCGTAGCGACAAGCGCCGGCGCCGAGGTGCAGCGCCCGTTGGCGAGCGTGGTGATCGGTGGCCTCGTGACGAGCACGTTCCTGACGCTGTTCGTGCTGCCGATCCTGTACCGGGCGTTGGCACGGTGGGAATTGAGACACGAGACGGATGACTGAAGACGGAAGGCGTGAGGGCGGGGCACCGCGTGCGCCCCGGTGTTTTATTTGGGGCGTCCCCTCACGTCTGCACGGCATGGCTCATGACCGATTCACTGCTTCGCTTCCGCCCCGAGTTTCCCATTCTCGAGCGCTGCACCTACCTCGTCTCCAACTCGTTGGGGGCGATGCCGCGGACGGTGCCGGATCGGCTGGCCGAGTACGCCGACGCCTGGCGCACCCACGGGGTGCGGGCCTGGGCCAAGGGTTGGTGGGAGATGCCCATCACCGTCGGCGACGTGATCGCGCCGCTCATCGGGGCGGCGCCGCACGAAGTCGGAATGGTACCCACCGTCACGCTCGCGCAGGCGACGATCCTCTCGGCCATTCCCTTCACCAAGGAGCGCGACACCGTGGTGATGACGGCGCTCGATTTCCCGAGCGTGCGCTACGCGGTGGAGCAGCTCGCGCCGAAGTTCGGGGCGCGGGTGGTGGTGGTGCCCAGCGCCGACGGCATCTCGATTGACCAAGCGGAGCTACACGAGGCCATCACGCCGCGCACGGCGCTGGTGTCGGTGAGTCACGTGATGTTCAAGAGTGCATTCATCCTCGATGCGGACGCCTTGGTGCAGCACGCCCACGCGCAGGGCGCGGTCGTCTCCCTCGATGCGTACCACTCGGTGGGCGTCATTCCGGTGGATGTGAAGCGCAGTGGCGTGGACTTTCTCGCCGGCGGGGTGCTCAAGTGGCTCTGTGGTGGCCCCGGCGGCTGTTTCGTCTACGCGAGCCCGGGCGCGAGCGAACGATTCGCGCCGGCGCTCACGGGATGGCAGGCCCACGCGCGGCCCTTCGCGTTTGACCCACACATGGAGCCGGCGGCGGGCATCGCCCGCTGGCTCGGGGGAACCCCGACCGTCCCCGCTCTCTACGCGGCCACTGAAGGTCCGCGCATCGTAGCCGAAGTGGGGATGGCAGCCATCCGCGCCAAGAGCGAGCGCCAGACGGCTAGTCTCATCGCCCTCGCCGATGCGCGTGGGTACCGCGTCGTCGCCCCGCGCGAGGCCGCGCGACGCGGGGGCACGGTGGCCTTCGACGTCCCGCACGGGGCCGAGGTCGCGCAGGCCTTGCTGGCGCGCGACATCGTCATTGACTACCGCCCCGGCGCCGGAATCCGCGTGGCGCCCCACTTCTACTCCACCGATGCCGAGGTGGAACGGGTGGTCGCGGAGATTGACGCGATCCTCGCCACCGAGGCCTGGCGTCCCTTCGCCGGATCACGTCCGACGGTCACCTGACCCTTCCCCCCTCGCGCGCGGATGCGTAGCTTCGCCTCAGCCCTCCCCATCAGCCCCGACGAGACATGCCACAGCCCGCGAAGAAGCTCCGCAAGCAGTACGTGAACAACGACTTCCCGACGGCCGTGCTCCGGTTCGAAGACGGACACGAGATCCAGATCAAGCGTGGGACGGGCAAGGCCTTCGACTGCTATGCGGGCGAGAACGTGAAGATCCTCGCCGTGTTCGATCCGGATGCGCGGGAGCGCGACCTGATGGACACGAAGCGCGCCGACGACTTCGACGACGCGTGAGCCGGGATCCCGGGTGAGCGCGCTGCGCGCTATCCGGGAGACGGCGGAGGTCGCGGCCGCGCGCCGCGATCGCCGGCCCCTTGTGGCCCTGGAGAGCTCCGTGCTCGCCCAGGGCCTTCCCATTCCCGCCAATCGCGAAGCCGAGCGGCGCATGCGCCGCGCGGTGGAACAGGCCGGCGCGGTGCCGGCCATCACGGCCGTGCTGCGCGGCGAGCCGGCGCTCGGCCTGAACGGCGCGGATCTCGAGCGCTTCCTCGCCCGCGACGGCGTGCGCAAAGTGTCCGCGCGGGACATCGCCGTGGCGATGGTCGCTGGCGCCGACGGCGCCACCACCGTCGCGGCGACCTTGGCCATCGCCGTTGCCGCCGGGGTTCGGGTCTTCGCCACGGGCGGCATCGGCGGTGTGCACCGCGAGCCGCCTTTCGACGAATCGGCCGACCTCGCCGAACTTGCGCGCTCGCCGATGGTGGTGGTCTGCGCCGGCGCGAAGTCCATCCTCGACCTGCCCGGTACCCTGGAGCGGCTGGAATCCTACGGCGTGACCGTGCTCGGCTACCGCACGGACGAGTTCCCGGGCTTCTTCACCACGCGCAGTGGACTCCCGGTCCCGGCCCGGGCGGACACGGCGGCCGAGGTGGCGGCGGTCGCGCGGGCAGCCTGGGCCATCGGGCGTCCGGGGGCCGTGTTGGTGACCAATCCGCCACCTGCGGCCCACGCCTTGGACCCCGCGGAAGTAGCGAGCGCGGTGGACGAGGCCCTCGCTCGGGCGCGCGAGGCAGGCGTGCGTGGCGCGGCCATCACGCCCTTCCTGCTGGCGGGCGTGGAGCGCGCCACCGGGGGCCGCTCGCTCCAGACGAACCTCGCATTGCTCGAGACCAACGCGGCCCTGGCCGGGGCGATCGCCGTGGCCCTGGCCGCACCACCCTGATTCGCCCGGCTGGGCGGCTGTTGACTTGGTGTACCAGATGGTAGGTTAGCCATAACCCCTCTCGCGCGAGGCCAGCCGCACGATGCCCTCTCAATTCCTGAGTTCCGAGGAGTACGACGAGCGCGCGCATCAGCTCTACAACGAAGGCAGCTACGACGAGGCGCTGGCGCTCCTGCGCGAGGGCCTCGGATTGTATCCGAATGCCGTCGAGCTCCACGTCGGCGTCGGCTACGCGCGGCTGGCGCGCGACGAGTTCGCCTGGGCGCGGCGCGCCTTCGAGGAGGCCCTGGTGCTCGACCCCGAGCACGAGGACGGCCTCGCCGGACTCGGCGAGGTCCTGCTCAAGCTCGGCCAGACGGCTGCGGCGGTGCGCTCCTTCCGCCGCATCCTCGAACTCGGCTACTCCGACGACGTCGAGCTGATGCTGCAGGTGGGGCGTGCGCTCTTCCGCGAAGGTCTCATGGAGGATGCCAAGGAGTACTTCGAGATCGCGGTGCAGCAGACACCGGAGAACGCCGAGGCCATCGCGATGGTGGGCTACGCGCAGCACCGCCTGGGCGACGAGCCCGCCGCCGTCGAGACCCTGCGCAAGGCCCTGCAGTTCGATCCCGAGCACAGCGAGGCCCGCATCTACCTCGGCAACATCCTCTACGACCAAGGCGAGTACGAGGGGGCGCTCTATCAGCTCGACCGGACCAAGCCCGAGGACCACTGGGACGAGCTCGGGATCTGGCGCCTGCTCGAGCTCAAGAAGTCGCACCTGCGGATGAAGGACGACGATCCCTCGCTGCGCATCTGGGAGGAACGGCTCACCGAGCTCGCGCCGTCCCCCGACCCGCTCGATGAGCTGCTCTCCGACATCGAGCAGCGTGCCGCCGACCGCGAGCAGCGCGAGGCGCGCTCCCAGCTGGAGCTCTTCGGCGCGCTGCTCAGCGACCTGAGCGAGCAGAAGCAGGCCCCCGAACGCCACCGTGTGGTGGGACGCGATGGCCGCCAGTACGAGGGCAGCTGGGAGCAGATCGTGGCGGCCATGCGCGATGCCGGCCCGGCCGGTGGCACGCGCACCGTCGAGGAGTTCATGCAGTCGGAGGCACGACGTGGCTTCTCAATCACCGGCATGCTGATCCCGACGCGCGATGCGGAGAGCTTCCTCCGGGCCAGCGCCGATGCGGGCCTCCTCAGGATCCTGCATTGATCGTTCTCGAAAACGTCGGGAAGACGTATCGCTCGCTCTTCGGGTCGCCGGTCCGTGCCGTGTCGGAGGTCTCGCTTGAGGTGCGGGCCGGGGAGGTCGTGGGCATCGCCGGCCCGAACGGGGCGGGCAAGAGCACGCTCATTGCGATGCTGCTCGGCCTCCTGCCGCAGGATGAGGGACGCGTCACGATCGATGGACAGGCGCCGCGGGCCTTCGTGCAACGCGAGGGCATCGCCTACCTCCCTGAGCTGATCTCGCTCCCGCTACAGTGGCGCACGGACGAAATGCTGAAGCGCATGGCGGCGCTCGCCGGGTTGGCGCCGGCCGAGCGGGCGCTGGCCGTGGAGCGCGTGATCGAGGCCGTGGGGATTGCCGAGCACCGCGGCAAGCGCCTCAAGTCGCTGTCCAAGGGGAATCTCCAGCGGGCCGGGCTCGCCCAGTCGTTGCTCGCCGACCGGCGTGTCGTGGTGTTCGACGAGCCCACGCACGGACTCGACCCGGTGTGGACGGCACGCTTCCGCGACATCGTCGCCGGGCTACGCCGCCCCGATCGCGCGATGGTCGTGGCCTCCCACAACCTCGATGAGCTCGAGCGGCTCTGCGATCGTGTCGCGATCATCGACCGTGGCCGGATCCAGCGGATCGTCACCGTGCGTGAGGCGGCCGGTTCCGCCGAGCCGCGTCGCTGGCGCATTCGCGTGATGGCCGCCGCCGACGCGGTGGCCGCACGCTTCCCCGGCGCGACGGTGACGGGCAACGACATCGAATGCCTGGCCGATGTGCCCTCCCTGAACCGCGGCCTCGCCGAGGCCATCGCGACCGGGGCCTTGGTGGTGTCCGTGGGGGCGATCGAGTCGTCGCTGGAAGAGGCCTTCCGGTCCGCGGTGACGTCCTGATGACGCTTCGGCCCCTCCTTGCCTACGCCCCCTGGCAGGCGCGCGACGCCGCGTTGCGTGCCGTGGCACCCCTGTTCATCGTGCTCGCGGTCGCCGGGCTCCCCCTCTACGGCTTCATGTCCAGCCAGGAGATTTCGGATCTCTCGTCGGATCCCCGCGCGACCGAGCTGGCCTTGCAGGTCTACGACAGCGCCGTCAGTCTCGCGATGCTGATCGGCGCGTTCCTGCTGATGGGCAACGCCGTGGCCTTCGATCGCGACAAGCTCCACGTGCGCTTCCTCTTCGCCCACCCCGTGGCGCCGGAGGCGTTCTATCTCCAGCGCTTCGTGGTCGCGGTGGTGATCTCGACCACGCTCTTCGTGGCGGTACCCGTCGGATTCTCCTGGCTGGCCGTGCCGGTGTCGGTGCTCGGGACCCTCAAGGCCTACCTCATCGTCCAGCTGCTCATCGGCTCGCTCGCGGTGCTCTGGGGTTCCATCACCGCGCGCGATGGCCTGGCGCTCATCATCACCTACCTGACCACGAGCATCCTCCAGCAACTCGACCGCGCCGACCAGTTGTCGCCGTGGCTCTCGACGCTGTCGAAGGGCCTGCCGCCAATCGCTGCCATGGAGCGCGTCGCCGACGCCCTGATGGCCGGCACGGGACTCGTCACCAACGAGCTGATCCTGGTGGTGGGCTACGGCCTCGGCATGCTCGTGGCCGCCTTGGTGATCGTGAAGCGGGCGCCCTTGGTCCGCTGAGCCGATGGCGCGCGCCGAGTCGCTCATCCCCGCCGCCAGCGTGCGCCGCGTCCGTCTCGCCAACGGACTCCGCGTGCTCGTCCGGCGCGACACCACCGCCCCCGTCGTCGCCATCGTCACCTGGGTGCGGGCCGGGTACTTCGACGAGCCCGATGACACCGTCGGCATCGCCCACGTGCTCGAGCACATGTACTTCAAGGGCACGCCGACGCGCGGCGTCGGGGAGATCGCCCGGGCAACGAAGGCCGCCGGCGGCTACCTCAACGCCGGCACGATCTACAACCACACGCACTACTACGCCGTCTTGCCGGCCAGTGGCTTCGCCGCCGGTCTGGCCGTGCAGGCCGACGCCTACGCCAACTCCATCATTGACGCCGACGAGCTTCGCCGCGAGCTCGAGGTCATCATCGAGGAGACCAAGCGCAAGGCCGACTCAGCCGGCCCCCTCGCGCTTGAGACGATGTTCGAGCTGCTGCACGACCGGCATCGCATCCGGCGGTGGCGGATGGGTCGCGAAGACGCGCTCCGCACGCTGACGCGCGCGCAGCTCGTCGCGTTCTATCGCAACTACTACCGTCCCTCGAACACCGTTCTCGCCATCGTGGGTGACGTGGATCCCGACAAGGCGCTGCGATTGGCCGAACAGCACTACGGGATGCTGCAGGACGCGCCAGTCGAGCGCGATCCCGGTCCGGTCGAGACGGAGCCGCCGGGTTTCCGCGTGCGCGAGTGGGAAGGCGACATCACGCAGGCCGAACTGGTGTTCGGGTGGCGGACGCCCGGTGACGGGCATCCCGACAAGCCGGCGCTCGACCTCCTCGCCACCGTGCTGGCCGGCGGCCGCGCCTCGCGGCTCGTGCGCGCCACGCGCGACCGACGGCTGGTCTCCAGCATCAGCGCCTACGACTACACGCCGACCGAGCTCGGTGTCTTCGTGGTGCACGCCGCGGCGCGCCCGGAACGCACCGCCGAGGCCGCGCGCACGATCCACGATCAGATTGCCCGCGTGCGCGCTGGCGAGATCTCCGACGACGAAGTGGCCCGGGCGCGTCAGTTGGTGGAGGCCCAGTGGTTGCGGCGGATGGAGGCGGCGGACGGCCAGGCGAACTTCCTCGGCGCCTGGGAGTTGATGGGCGGATGGGAGCGTGGCGTGGCGTACCATGAGGCCGTGCTCGCGGCCGACGCGACGGCGCTCACCCGCGTTGCCCAGCAGTGGCTCGATCCCGATGCCGCCGGTCTGGTGGCGTACCGTCCGAAGGGCAGCCCTCCGCTCGGCACCGATGCGGCGGCGGTGCGCGCACTCCTCGAGGCGCCGGGGATCGCTGCACTGGAGGCCAGTCCGCCGATGGTCGCCGCTGCGCCGCGGCCAAGCGCCCGGGCGTCGCTCGAACGGGTGGTGGACGGCATTCACGTCTTCCGCAGCGCCGACGGGTTGCCGATTCTCGTGCGACCGCGGCCCGGTGCCGCCCTCGCCCACCTCGGCTGCTTCGCTGCCGGCGGCGTCGTCGAGGAGCTCGAGGAGCGTGGCGGTGCCACCACCCTCATGGCGCGCACGATGCTCCGTGGCACCTCGCGGCGGGACGCCACGCAGCTCGCCGAAGCCGGGGAACGGCTCGGTGGCGCGCCCTCGGCCTCAGTCGGCACCGAGGCGATGCAGTGGACCATGGGCGTTCCCGCATCGCGTCTCGCGGAGGCGGCGGACCTCCTCTCGGAGATCCTCCTCGAGCCGACCTTCCCGACTGACGGGCTGGAGGCCGAACGCGCCATCGCCTTGGCCGCGCTCGGTGCGTTGCGCGACGATATGTATCGCCAGCCGATGCGCCTGGCCGCCGAGGCCGCGTGGCCGGGCCACCCGTACGGCCGATCCACGCTGGGCACCGAAGCCACCGTACGGGCACTCACCCCCGCGCTGCTGCGCGACTGGCACGCCACGCGCGTGCTGCGCGCGGCGTCGGTGGTTGCCGTCGTGGGGGATGTGGATCCGCAGTCCACGGCGGACCTCCTGGCCGCGCGGTTCGGCGCGCTGCGCGTGGCCGCGCGCCCGACGGTGCCGCGGCCGACCTGGCCCACCACCCCGCTCGAGAAGGTGGACCTGCGCGACAAGGCGCAGACGGCGCTGGCTCTCTTCTTCGAAGGGCCCTCGCGCGACGATCCGGCACGCTTCGAAGCCGAGATGCTGGGCGGTGTGGCCAGCGGACTCGGTGGGCGATTCTTCGAGGAGCTGCGCGATCGCCAGTCCCTCGCCTATACCGTGATGGCGCGCCCCTACGCACGCGCCGCCGGGGGCACCTTCGCCGCCTACATCGCGACCTCGCCGGCGAAGGAGGGCACCGCGCGCGACGGACTCCTCGCCGAGTTCGCCAAGCTGCGTAGCGACACGGTGGCGCCCGAGGAGCTCGCCCGGGCGCGGCAGTACGCCATTGGTGCCTGGCAGATCCGGCAGTCGTCCGGCGCGGCCGTGCTCAGCGACGTGGCCGATGCCTTCCTGTGGGGAACCCTGGAGGACCTGGCGCGCTACCCCTCCGACCTGGAGGCAGTCACTCCCGAACGGATGCGCGTGCTCGCGGCGCGGTGGTTCGATCCGCAGCGGCGCGTCGAAGGCGTGGTACGGGGCAGCGCGCGCTGAGCGCGCGCCGCGTCAGCGCCGCGTCAGCGCCGCGCGGCGCTGCCGTGCCCGAGGGCCCCGTTCAACCAGCGCACCATCGGCAGCAACGCGGCATAGTCCTTGAGGATCGTGTCCACCAGCTTCGGGGAGAGGGCCTCGGCGTCGGTGAGCCCGCGTGAGGCCGTGAACGAGTTGAAGCGCAGCCACTCCGCCGCCGGGTGATCGGGCGCGAATCCGCGCGGCACTCGGGTGAGACGCACGCCGGGCTCATCGTCGGTCAGCGATCGAAAGCGGCGCACGAAACCGGGCGCCTTCACCAGCGTCGCGAAGGCCCGGTAATCCTCGGCCAGCCGCTCGCGAATGATGTTCAGCGCCGGCCGCGGCGGCATCCAGTAGCCGCCGGCCACCAGCGACGCGCCGGGCTCGAGATGGAAGTAGAATCCCGCCCCGCCGTGCGCCTCGCCCACACTGCGCCCTACGCCGCGGCCGGCATCGCGATGGAAGACCCACAGCGCCGCGTGTGTCTTGTACGGTGACTTGTCCTTGGAGAACCGCACGTCGCGATGGATGCGGAAGAGCGCCCGCCTCGGCGGCGCGACGAACTCCGGCGCCAGCGCCGCGAATCGCACGTCCAGCTCCTCGGCAAGCCGCTGCAGCGGCAGCTTCACCGCCCGCTCATAGGTTGGGCGATTCGCCTCGAACCACGGCTTCTCGTTGCGCCGCTTGAGGCCGCGCAGAAACGTCAGCGCTTCGGACTCGAACCGGGTGAAGGCGCTCATGCCGACCGCGACGTCAGTTGTCGCCTGTCCGCCGCGCCGGTGGGATGCGCCCGCCGCCCGGTGCGCCCACGACGGTGGTGAGCGACCGATGGCCATTGGCGCCGACGGCGCGCACGCCCACCCAGACGTCATCCAACTGTTCGTCGAGGAGAAACTCCGTCACGTTCCCGGTGGGGACGATGCGCGTGTAGGTCGGCGCCGTGGTGCGGCGCACGAGGAGTTCGTAGCCCACCGCGCCCGGCACGGCGTCCCAGCGGATGGTGAAGGCCTGGCCGCCCGAGTCGCGGTCGCGCGCGTAGGCGGTGCGGGCGGGACGCGGCGGTGCCGACGCCAGTGACACGACCGTCGCCAGGTTCAGGCGCGCCACCTTCGCCACGTACGGAAAGCTCACGTTGGCGAGGTCGTCCGTCGGGAGATGCTGCCGCTTGTAGTTCTCGAGACGCTCCGAAAAGCGCAGCGCCGGAATGCCGAGGCGGTGGAAGGGCGCGTGATCGCCGCCGCGGCCGAGGCGGTCGAGGCGCAACACAGGGATGACTTCGAACTCCGGCTGATAGAGCGCACCGGCGCCCCACACGTAGCGCGCCAGCTCACTCCCGCCGAGCGCCAACGAGTCCACCGCGAACACGCGCACCGAGGTGGAATCCACACGCCCGTCATCGGCCACCACGTTGCCAATGATGTCGTCGGTGAAGGCGGCCGTCACCGTCTTGCCCTCGCGTTGCAGCCGTTGGGCGAAGATGGTCGAGCCGAGCAGGCCGAGTTCCTCGCCCGTGTAGAGCACGAAGGCGACGCTGGCCTCGAGTCCCTGCGGGAAGTGCTTCCCGACCACCCGCGCGAGTTCCATTACCGCCACGGTTCCCGATCCATCGTCGTCGGCGCCAGGAGCGTCCGACGTGGCGTCCATGCTGTTGATGGAGCAGATGCACGAATCGAAGTGCCCGCCGATGACGATCACCCGCGACGTGTCGCGCCCCGGGAGCCAGGCCGCCACGTTCACCAAGTGCCAGGTGGGTCGCTCCGGGTGCCGCGTGATCACGGCCGAGCCGGTGTCGTACTCGACGCGCAGGCAATTGCCGCAGTCGCGCGAGGCCTGGAGGAGCTGCTGATGGATCCAGCGCCGGGCGGCGCCCACGCCGCGCGTGGCCGAGAGCGTGTCGCTCATCGTGTGCCGGGTCCCGAAGGACACGAGCACCGAATCCATCGCCCGGAGCCGCGCCGGATCCACCTCGGCCATCGCTGCGGCGATGCGGGCATCGCGCTGCAACCCCAGCGTGGAGGGCGCCTGGGAGGAGAGAAGGGCAGGAACGAGGAGGGCGGCGAGAATCAGGTGGGGGCGCATGGGAGCGAAGACGGAGGAGCGAGGAGCGAGGAGCGAAGACTGAAGACTCAAGACGGAGGAGGGCAGGAACGAAGAAGCGGGCCCGTCAGATGGAAAAAGGCAGGGAGGAAGCCGCAGTTCCCTTCCGTCATCCGTCTTCCGTCCCGCCCAACCTTCCCGTTCGCCGATCATCCAGCTTCAAAACATCGACATCGCCAGGAACGACCGCAGCGAGTCGTTTGTGGCACGGAGGCGCCCGCTGAGGAGGCGCACGCAGCTCCAGAGTACCTTGTAGGCGATCTCACGGTTGAAATCGAGCAGGAGCTCGAAGTCGCTGCGCGAGATGGTCAGCACCTTGGTGCCGCCATTGGAGATGGCATCGGTGGACCGCTCACTGCGATCGAACACCGACATCTCGCCGAAAAGCGCGCCCGGCTTGAGCACCGCCAGTGCTTCCTCTCCCGAGCCCGGCACGACGCGCGAGATGCGCACGTCGCCCTCGACGATGAGGTAGAGCCGGCTCCCCGCCTCGCCTTCCTTGAAGATGTACTCGCCGGAGACGAACTCCTTGGTCCGGCAGACCTCGGCGACGCGGGCCAACTCGCCGTCGTCGAGATCCTGGAAGATGGCGACGCTGCGCAGCAGCGCGACCGTGTCCTGCATCGGGGCCTCTCGAGAGTGCGAGGATCTCTGGGGGTACTGAGCGAAGCTACCCCGGAGGGAGTGGGGGTCGCAAGCCGTGGTGGTGTGATGTGCGACAGGGATACCTTCTTCACATGCCCAGATTGGTCGTTGCACTGACGGGCCGCAGTCTCGCGGCGTTCGGCCTTCTGTCGGTCGGCGCGGTGCAGTCGGCGGCGCAGTTGGGCCAGCGCCAACCGCTAGCCCCGCGCTGGGAGGGCCGCCTCGAGGCGTCGGCGGCCGAAGCGCCCGGCGCGCATCTCGGTGTCGGAATCGGCGTGCGGAGCGGCTGGTATGCGCGCCCCAGCCTCACGCTGGCGGCCGGCGCCGTGCGCGGCGATGACGCCGTGTGGCGCGGCAGCCAGCGCGGTGACCTGGTGCTGCGCGTCCTGCTGGATCCCTTCGGCGAACGCCGGCGCGGGTGGTACGGCGGTGCCGGCGTGAGCGTGCAGCAGGTGGCCGGACGCAGTCGTGGCGCGCTGCTCTTGCTGGCCGGCGTCGAGGGACAGGCGCGGCGTGGGATGCGCCCGGCGATCGAGCTGGGCGTCGGCGGCGGCGTCCGACTCGGCGTCGTGCTGCGACGCGTGCGTCCCGATACCCGGTAGCGCCGCCACGCTCCCCTGAACGACGAAGCCCCGGCGCGTGGCCGGGGCTTCGGGATGCATCAGGCGGCATTCACCGCGTCGAGCTCCCCTTCGGGGGCATCGTCCGCGTCGACTTCGAGGGTCGCGGCCGGCTGCTGCGCCGGCTTCGTGGTCGGGGCGGCAAAACGCTCACCGAGCACCCGAAGATCCGCGATCTGCTTCTTGTTCAGTTCGTGGTACCGCTCGGCGAGGAAGGTCATCGTCTCGTCGAACCATTCGGCCTGGTGCTCCGGGGCCGATCCAATCACGCCACACCGCATCACGTGCTGGAAGAGTTCGTCGCGCGCTTGGTCGAAGGGCGACGGCGCGGCGGCCGTCGGCCGGCCGCGGGGCTTCTGCTGTCTGCTCATCTCGTCCGATCAAAGGTTCTGATGGGCGGTCGGTTCCGCCCATTCCGGAACCTAATCGGTTCGCAGCCATTCTCCTACCCCACCATTTGTGGGTAGTTTGCGGGGTCCGTCACACTGTTGCACGTCCCCTGGAGAGTCGCTCGTGGCCAAGAAGTCCGCTGCTTCCAATAAGTCCTTCGGTGCCATCCTCGCCGTGGTCGGCGTGGTCGGTGTCGCCGCCATCACGTTCGTGACGTCGCGTCCCGCCAAGACGATTGTGCTCGATCCCGCGACCCTTCCGCGCGTAGCCGCGTCGGGAATCCTCAAGGGGAATCCCGACGCGCCGGTGCAGGTGATCGAGTTCGCCGACTTTGAGTGCCCCGGCTGCGGCCATTTCGCCGCCATCACCGGTCCGGATGTGATGTCTCGCTTGGTGGCGACCGGCGAGATCGCCTTCCGGTTCTACGACCTGCCGCTCGATATGCACCTGAACGCGGTGCCGGCGCACAACGCCGCGCATTGCGCCAACGAGCAGGGCAAGTTCTGGGAGATGGCCGAGCTCATCTTTGCCGGCCAGTTCGAGTGGAACACCCAGGCCACGCGAAATCCGAAGAAGGTCTTTGAGGGCTACGCCACGCGGGTCGGGCTCGACAAGGCGCAGTGGAACGACTGCTACGACTCCGAGCGCATGCTGCCGCAGATCCTCGCCAACCGCGAGGAGGCCACGCGGTTGCGCGTGACCTCGACGCCGACGTTCATCATCGGCGGTACGATGGTGTCGGGGGCCATTCCCTACGACGAGTTCCGGCAGTACGTGCTGGCGGCCAAGGCACGGCAGGACTCTTCGGCGGCCCCTGCAGGGCGCTGACGGCGCTGGACGACGCATCCGCGTTCGCCACGTCCGTCAAGAGTTCGCGCGTCGAGAGCTGATACGCGCCGAGATCGGTGATCCCGTACCCGCCGGCCCAGATGTCGAAGGTGCCGGCCGGCAGGTTCAGCACGAGGAGCGAGTTGAGCCCCACCCCCCCGTCGTCGTTGAAGCCGTAGATGGCGCCAAGGGTATCCGTCAGCACGACGAAGGGATCGAACGCCGTCGAGATCAGGTCCACGCGCAGGCGTGCCGGCGCACCGAGTGTGACGCGCCACGCTTCGTTTCGGGGACCGCCCCCGCCCCGATACCCGCAGTCGAGGACGTCGAGCGTGCCATGGACGGTGTCCCCGACCGCGAGCGGGGTCGGGGCTGGACAGGGGGGCAGCTCGCCCAAGGACAATGACATCGTCCCATTGCCGCCGGAGTAGGTGCCGATCCACAGTTCGTGCGATCCGGCCGGAACGATCAACGAGAGCTCAGCTGCGGACCCCGTGGTCCCCAACGTGAACTCGAAGATGTCCTGTTGGTCGTTGATCAAGGCGAGCATCGGCGGGAAGGTCGCCGCCGAGCCGATGATCGAGAGTCGCGTCGGGGCCGCGAGGTTGAGCGTGTAACCGGCCGCGACCGGACCGTCGAGGAGCACGCAGGAGTCCAGCGTGATCACTGGGTGCGCCTCATCTCCCGGCAGCAGCGTGCCGCCGGTGGGCGCACCGCAGGCCCCAGCCGCCAGCGTCGTGCGCAGCGAGTAGGGGCCCGGTGACGCGACCTTGCCGGGCGTTGCCGCCCAAACCACGTAGTCGCCTGGCGCCAGCGTGATGCGCACGGTGGCCGTCGTGGGATTCCACGTGAACCCTTCCTTCAGGATGCCCCGCGTCGGCGACGTGACGAACAGCGCCGGCGTGTATCCCTGGGTCACCAGGTCGATCTGCAGCGACGTTTCGCTGGTGACGGTGAGCGGATGGCCCACGGCGGAGACGTAGCCGTAGAACACACAGGACGCGGCGGTGAGATTGCCGAGGCGCTGCTGTGCCACCGCAATCGCGCCACCGGTGGGCACGCTGTGGTTGAAACAGAAGGGGAGCACGACTTCGAGGTCGAGGAACCCGGATTCGCCGCCACTCGTCGCCGTGATGCGCACCGATCCGGTGCGCAGGCCGCGCACGATGCCGCTCGCCGAGACGGTGGCGGTGGTCGGGTCCGAGCTCTGCCAGGTGACGCTCCGATCCTCTAGCAGTGCGCCCGACGTGCTCAGGACCGCCGCCGAGAGTTGGAGCGTGGCATCCACGGTCACGGTGGCGCTCTGCGAGGACACACTCACCTTTCCAACGGGCACCCGGGGCGCCGTGGCGTCAAGGCACCCGACGAGCGCGGCGAGGGCCAGCGCCAGGCCTCGTCGGGCAGTGGGAACGTGGAATCGGCTGAGCAGGGTCACCCTTCACGCTGGCGGTGGGCGGGTCGTTCCGCAACAGTCGGGGGGCGGCTACCCCTCCTGGTCCTCATACTGCGCCTTGAGCGACGCCACGACATTCGGGTCGGCCAGCGTCGTGGTGTCGCCCAGCGCGCGGCCCTCGGCGATGTCCCGCAACAGCCGTCGCATGATCTTCCCGGAGCGCGTCTTGGGGAGGTCGGCCGAGAAGAGCACGTCGTCGGGACGCGCCAGCGCGCCGATCTTGGTGGCCACGAACTCCCGCAGCTCGTCGCGCAGCTCGGCCGACTTCCGGAAGCCGTCGCGCAGGGTGACGAAGGCGCACACCGACTGGCCCTTCAGCTCATGCGTCTTACCGACCACTGCCGCTTCGGCGACCGCCGGATGCTCCACCAGCGCCGACTCCACTTCCATCGTGCCGATGCGGTGGCCGGCCACGTTGAGTACGTCGTCCACCCGGCCGAGGATCCAGAAGAAGCCGTCGGTATCACGCTTCGCCCCATCGCCGGCGAAGTAGAGGTCGGGGCGACCGGGCCACTTGGAGAAGTACGTCTCGACGTAGCGCGCGTCGTCGCCCCAGATCGTACGGAGCATCGAGGGCCAGGGCTTGGTGAGGGAAAGCAGTCCGCCGCCGGCGGGAATCTCCTTGGCGTCGGCGTCGAGCAGGGCGGGGAAGTAGCCCGGCAGCGGCCGCGTGGCGCTTCCCGGCTTGGTCGCCGTGAGCCCGGGAAGCGGCGAGATCACGATCGACCCCGTCTCCGTCTGCCACCAGGTGTCCACGATCGGGCAGCGCGAGCCGCCGATGTGCTCGTGGTACCACATCCAGGCCTCGGGATTGATCGGCTCACCCACCGATCCGAGCAGGCGCAGCGATGAGAGATCGTGCTGCTTGGGATGTTCGTCGCCCCACTTCATGAAGGCGCGGATCGCCGTGGGAGCGGTGTAGAGGATCGTCACGCCGTGGCGCGCGATGAGCGACCAGAAACGATCGCGTTCGGGCCAGTCGGGTGCGCCCTCGTACATCACGCAGGTGGCCCCGTTCGAGAGCGGGCCGTACACGAGGTAGGTGTGCCCGGTGATCCAGCCGACGTCGGCGGTGCACCAGAAGACATCCGCTTCCTTGAGGTCGAAGACGTCGTGCATGGAGCTCGTGGCGCCGGTGAGGTAGCCCCCCGTCGTGTGCACGATCCCCTTCGGCTTGCCGGTGGTGCCGGAAGTGTAGAGGATGAACAGCACGTCCTCGGCGTCCATCGGCTCGGGCGGGCACTGGTCGTGCGCGTGCTGCATCAGGCGGTGGTACCAGTGGTCGCGCCCCTCGACCATGTCCACGTGCGCTTCGCTGATGGGCCCTGACGTGCGTCGCTGCACCACGACCACGTGCTGCACGCTGGGGCACTCCTCGAGCGCCTTGTCCGTGTTGCGTTTGAGCGGGACGATCTGGCCGCGGCGGTAGCCGCCGTCGGCGGTGATGACGACCTTTGCCTGGGCGTCGTTCATGCGGTCGCGCAGCGACTCGGGCGAGAACCCGCCGAACACCACCGAGTGCGCCGCGCCGATGCGGGCGCAGGCCAGCATGGCGATGGCGGCCTCAGGAATCAGCGGGAGATAGATCCCCACGCGGTCGCCCCTGCGGACACCCAGGGACTTGAGCACGTTGGCGAAGGCCCGCACCTCGCGCGCCAGCTCCCAGTAAGTAAGCGTGCGGCGGTCACCAGGCTCCCCTTCCCAGATGATGGCAGCCTTGTTGCGGCGGGCCCCCTCGAGATGGCGATCGAGGCAATTCTCGCTGACGTTGAGTTGGCCACCGACGAACCACTTGGCGTGCGGCGGCTGCCAGTCGAGCACGCGCTCCCATGGTTTGGTCCAGCGCAATGCTGCCGCGCGCTCCGCCCAGTAATGGATGAAGTCGCGCTCGGCCGACTCGTGGAGCGAGGCGTCGGTGATGTGGGCAGCGCTCTGGAACGCCGGCGGGGGCGGAAAGCTGCGGGTTTCAATGAGCAGATCGCGAATCTCGTTCATGCCCAAATGGTAGACGGGGCTTGGGGTCATCGCCACCGGAAGGCGAAAAGGGTGAGGAAGACGGTTCCGCCCGCTAATGACCAGAAACACGACACTGCGTCGCTTTTCGCCAGAACCGTCGCAGCGCGCAAGCAGTTTCGAAATCATCACCCTGTGATATGAACATAAGTCGTTCAATAGCAACACTTAGAAGGCGGCCTTGCTGGCACACATCTCGCCCTAGAGGTGGGCAGGCGTGCAGTTCGCCACACCGACAAGAGCAAACCCATCGCGAGTTGGGGACGCAAAGCCAGGAGTCTCGGAATCCGAGATCGTCCGGTTGCCGAAGTGCAATGAAGGCGTGGGACGGGATCCCACGGGCAACCGGATGGAACAGCTCCAGGTGGGTCGGTCTGGCACTTCCCTGCACCCGGGAGATCGCATGACGGCCGTTCCGCTCACCACTCAGGAGTCCCATATGTTCCCCCTTGTCGCCCCACCGCGTCTGACCGCCGAGCACCGCCTTGAGTTCCGGCGAGAGGCGCTCGAGATGTTGGAGGCGGCAGTTCGGACGGGCGCGTCCGTCGTCGAAGTGGATCTCAGTGCCTTGGTCGAGATTGACGCATCGGGGCTCGGAGTCCTCATCCTGCTCCAGAAGCGCGCCCGCGAAGCCGGGCTACGAACCCGTCTGCTACGGGTGCCCGGCCTGGTGACGGCGCTGCTCGAGTCCACGCGGCTGAATCTGCTGTTTGATTACGACGCCACCTGAATCCACGGCGGGCGCGCGCTTGGCCGCGTCCGCCGTTCCACTGGGGCGCGTGGGGCAGTAGCCTTCGGGCATGTTGCGTCCCCCGAATTGCGTTCCGTGACCCCGCTGCTCGAGGCCGCCGCGCTGACGCGGACGTTCGGAGCTCGCCGCGCCGTGGATGGGGTGAGCCTCGCCCTCGCCGCCGGCGAGGCACTGGCGCTGTTCGGGCCCAACGGCGCAGGCAAGACGACGCTGCTCCGGCTACTGGCCGGCCTCCTCAAGCCCGGCGCGGGATCGGCGCACGTGGCCGGCCAGCCCCTGCCGTCCGTGCCGGCGCGCGCACGCGTCGGGTTGATCTCGCACCGCACGATGCTCTATGACGCCCTTTCGGCGCGCGAGAACGTGCGCTTCGCGGCGCGCCTGCACGCCCTGCCCGACGCCGCCGGCGCCACGCAGAGCGCGCTCGAAGCGTTGCGGGTTGCCGACCGAGCCGACGTGCCGGTGCGAGCCCTGTCACGCGGTCTCCAGCAGCGGGTGGCGATCGCCCGCGCCGTCGTCCACTCCCCCGACGTGATCCTCGCCGACGAGCCCTACACCGGGCTCGACGAGCAGGGCAGTGCGGCACTCACGGCCTTGCTCCGCGAGCGCCGTGTGGCCGGCGCGGCGCTGGTGGTCGTCACGCACCATCTGCAGGAGGGGCTGGCGGTCGCCTCACACGCCGCCATCATGCGGCAGGGTCGCTTCGTCCGGCAGGAGGCCACGGATGGCCTCGACGCCTCCGTGTACGCGGCCACCTATCGCGAGCTGGTTGCATGAACACCGCGCCGCCGGGACTCCTCGCCGCCGCCTGGCTAATTGCCCGCAAGGACCTCGCCATCGAGTTCCGCACCCGCAGCGCCTTCCTCTCAGCGCTGGTGCTCTCGTTGCTCTCGCTGGTCATCTTCTACTTCGCCTGGGACCCCACCGCGGTGGCCGCACTCGACGTCGCGCCCGGCATCCTCTGGGTGACCTTCACCTTCTCCGGTCTCCTCGGCCTCCATCGCTCCTTCGGAGTGGAGGCGCAGGAGCGGGCCATGGACGCCCTGCTCGTCGCGCCGGTCCCGCGCGAGTCCATTTTCCTTGGCAAGGCATTCGCGAACCTCGTCTTCGTGCTCGGCGTCCAGCTGGTGGCGCTGCCGGCGTTGGCCCTGTTCTACAACCTGCCGTTCGGCACGGTCGTCAGTTCGCTCGCGCTCGTGATGGTCTTGGCGGCCATCGGCCTGGTGTGCGTCGGCACCCTGTTCGCCGGCATCACCGCCAACACGCGAATGGCCGAGCTGCTGCTGCCCGTGCTGGCGCTGCCGTTCTTCGTGCCGATCGTGCTGCCGGCGGCGACGGCCACGGCGCGCTTGCTCGCCGGACGGCCACTCGCCGAGAGTATGGCCTGGCTGCGCATCCTGCTCGCGTTCGACCTCGTCTTTCTTTACGCTTGCACCATCGCCTTCCCCTTCACGCTCGAAGACTGATCGGATGACCTCAACCCCCTCAGCCCGCGCCCGCGCCGGCATCGACTGGTTCGCCCTCGTGGCCATCGTCGCCATGGGCGCCGCGTTCGTGCGCGCCATCGTCTTCACCCCGCCGGACCGGTTGCAGGGCTTCGCCCAGAAGATCTTCTACGTGCACCTGCCGTCTGCCTGGGTGGCGTTCCTCGCGTTCGGGCTCACCGCCATCGCCGGTGGCGTCTGGCTCTTCCTCAAGGATCCGCGGCTCGACCGCTTCGCCGAATCGTCGGCGGAAGTGGGCGTCATCTTCACCACCGGCGTGCTGATCTCCGGGCCCCTCTGGGGCAAACCGATCTGGGGCGCTTGGTGGGTGTGGGACGCGCGGCTCACGCTCACGCTCTTCCTGTGGTTCCTCTACCTCGGCTACCTCGTGCTCCGGAGCGCGGTGGATGACCGCGAGGCCCGCGCCCGTTACTCCGCGGTGGTGGGAATCCTCGGCGCGCTACTCATCCCGTTCATCCATCTCAGCGTCTACATCTTCCGCACGCAGCATCCCACCCCAATTGTCGCCAACCCCACCGGCATCCAGATGCCCGGCGTGATGATCACCACGCTCTTCCTGGCGCTGGGCGCCTTCACGTTACTGTATGTCGCCCTGGTGCGCGCCCGGATGCGCCTCGCCAGCGAGCGTGACGCGCTGCTCGACCAGGCCGCCGCGGAGTCCACGCCGTGATGCCTGACAACGCGATCTACTATCAGGTGGCCTACGGCGCGATCATCGCGCTGTTCGTCGGATACGCCTTCTCTATCCGGCTGCGCCGGCAGGCCATCGCCCGCAAGCGCCGCGACGCCGAGCGGGCCCGGTGATCCATCCCTGGAAGGATCTCCCGCCGGGGCGGATGCCGCCTGAGGTCGTGACGGCCGTGATCGAGATCCCCCAGGGCGCGCGCAACAAATACGAGCTCGACAAGGAGTCCGGCCTCTTCCGGCTCGACCGCGTGCTCTACTCGGCGGTGCACTATCCCGGCGACTACGGGCTCATCCCGCGCACGCTGCACGAGGACAACGATCCGCTCGACGTCCTCGTGATGATCAAGGAGCCGACCTTCACCGGCTGCCTGATCGACGTGCGCCCGGTCGGCGTGCTCAAGATGCTCGACCGGGGCGAACCCGACGACAAGATCCTTGCCGTCCCGGTGGACGACCCGATGCATGGCGAGTACTTCGACATCGCCGACCTCCCGACGCATTACCTCAAGGAGATCGAGCACTTCTTCGCCATCTACAAGGACCTCGAAGGGAAGCGCGTCGAGGTACTGGGCTGGGGAAAGAGCGACGACGCCGTGCGGATCGTCACCGAGAGCATCGTGCGCTACGCCGAAGCCTACCTCTCGCAGGGGCCCTGAGGCGGGACCGGCGTCAGTCGCCCGCGCCCAGCCAGCGCTTCATCTGTTCGCGCAGGGAGTCGGCGCGCTCGCCCTTGGGGACCTTCGTCACCACGGTGATGCTGCCCATCACCGCGCCGCCCTTCACGCGCACCACCGGCGCCCCTGGAATGGCGGGGCGCGACTTGTCCTCGACCGTGCCGAGCATCGAGCTGCAGTCGACCTCGACGCCGACGCCGGGCGGCAGGGTGATCTTCGCCTCGCCGAGCATCACATCGAGGTCGAGGTCAATCCCCTCGAGCGGGATCTGCGCCTCGCGCAAATCGAAGTGCAGGCTGCCGAGGATCGTCTTGGCGGTGATGAAACGCGCCGGTGACCAGGCTCCCTCCTTTTTCACCTCGGCAAAGAACGCGACGTACCGCTTCTCGTCCGGGCCGATGCCGCGGCCGGGTGCGTAGTAGGGAGCGCTTGGCCGCGGCGCCGGTGCCGGTGCCACCGGCAGGCGCACCACTGCGAGTCCGTCGAGCACCGTCAGCAATGCGGCGCGATCGGTCGAGCGGTACGCGCGCTCCAGCCGCGCCTCGAGTTCGCCGGTGCTGAGTTGGTCGTGTGCGTAGGCGGTGCAAAGCTGCTGCACCACACGCTCCCGCTCGAGGTCGAGGCTCATCGGTCGAGCGCCCCGTACCCGCTGCGGTAGTAGAGCAGGGGATTGCCCTCGTGTACCTGGGTGGCGACGACCTCGCCGATGAGGATGGTGTGGTCGCCTGCCACGTGACGGGCCGCGGTGCGGCACTCGAGGTGGGCCAGTGTGCCCGCCAGCAGTGCCACGCCGAGTTGCCCGCGGTCGTAGGCCACGCCGTCGAAGCGGTCCACCTCGCGCTCGGCGAAGCGCCGCGAGAGCGGCTCCTGGTCTTCGGACAGGATGTTGACCGCGAACGCAGTCGCGGATTCGAGCACCGGCGCCACGGAGGCGGCGTGGTCCACGCACACGAGGATCAGCGGCGGATTGAGGGAGAGGGAGCTGAACGCGCTCACCGTCATCCCGACATCGCGCCCATCGGCGTCGCGGGCCGTGATGATCGTGATGCCGGACGCGAAGCGTCCGAGGGCAGCGCGGAAGGTGGAGGGATCGACAGGCATGGGGAACTCAGAGGCGGGGTGCGGCGAGCACAACGGCGGCGCTCGCCCCTACCAACGTACACAGGAGGTTCACGGTGTCATTCGTCATCCAGGCGAGGCCACCGCGGAGCTCGGTGGCAGCGCCGCAGTGGTGGAGCACGCGTTCGGTGGCTCGCTGGCAGTTGGGGCACCTGCGCTGGGCCTGCACCGAGGCGCCGAGCACGCTGTCGCCTATCGAGCCGGCCACGCCGGCGAGCCCCAGCCACGGCGCCAGGGCCAGCTCGCCACCCACCAATCCTGCACCGGCTACGCCCACCGCCAGGCCACCGGCAAGACTCCCCGCAAATCCCACCGGCGTCACGCCGCCAGAGAGCCCGACGTCGAGCGGGCGTCCACTGAGGATTCCGCGGGGCTGTCCGCCCCACAGCATCCCCAGCTCCGTTGCCCACGTGTCGGCGGCGGCAGCCGCGAGGGCGCCCAACGCCGCCACGCCCCACCACGGCTGACCAGTGACGGTGTGCGACACCGCGGCCAGCCCGAAGATCGCACCGTTCGCCAGTACTTGCCGTGCCGTGCGCGGGGCAGGCGGTGGCAGGGCGCTGGCAGACCGCGCCTGCTTCACCGACGCACCGAAGCGCGTCAGCGCGGCCGAGGCGACGAACCAGGCGATCAGCAGCGCCCCCCAACCCCATCCTGCCAGCACCGCCATGGTGCCCACGCCCCACGCCGCGATGGCACCGCGCCTCGAGAGCGACCCCGTGCGGTGGGCCGCGAGCGCCACGAACCCCGCCGCGCCGAGGCCGACGGCTGCGCGATGGATCAGATCGGGCGCGATCCCCGCACCTCACGGAGCAGGCCGAGCGCCCGGTCGCGCAGCGTGGCCGTGGCGCGCACCGCGCCGCCCACCCGCAGCATCGTGCGGTGGTACGCGCGGGCCGCCGCGAGGGCCAGGCGGCAGGGGGTGCACTCCGCCGCGTGCGCCTCGGCGCGGGCCGCCGAGAGGGCATCCGCCTCCGCCGAGACGACGTCATCGAGCATCGCGGCGAATGCCGCGCAGGGGGATTTCGGGTCTGTCGGGAGAGGCGTGTCTTGCATTGACCTTGCGGGGAGTGCCGGGAACACTGACTCAACCATTAACTTCGTCCACGGTTCCCGGCCAGTCTCCCACCCCCGCGAATGTCCCCGACTGTCGATCCCCTCCTTCCGTTGTCCCTCCTCGAGGCCGTCCGCACGGTGGACCTGCCGGATGGCGAGTTGGAGACGGAGTTCGTGGAAGAGCTCCGTACCAAGCGCTTTGGCCTCAGTGATACCGTCCACGCGCAGATCCGACGGTATCACGACGCGGTGAAGCGGGGGCAGCGCCCGTCCGCCGAGGAGGCCGCCGCGATCGCGCGCCTGATCGGACGCCGGCCGGACGCCGAGGCGGTGTTCCGCGAGGGCGGTCGCAGTCTCGCTCGCCGAACCTATGACCGCGTCTCGGGGCCGTTACGGAGGCTGCTGCACATCCTGCCATCGCTGTTCGCGCGCCCCCTCGCGCTCGGCCAGATCCGCCGCATCGGGGCGCGCTACCTCGGTGGCCAGGTGCGCCGCGTCGGCGCTTCGATCCATCTCGAAGTGCGCGGGTCGGTGACGCTCGATGCCGCCCCGCGCCAAGGGGGGTGCACGTTCTACGAATCCGCCCTGCGCGAGTTGATGCAGCAGTTGGTGGATGGCGTGGGCTCCGTGGAGCACGTCCGCTGCGCCTCGCGTGGCGAAGGCTCCTGCGAGTGGCGCGCCCAATGGCGCGCGGTGCGCTGACCATGCTGTCGCCCACCACCCTGCCGGCCATCCAAGGCGCGCTTCGCGAGGCGCAGCTCGACGGCTGGCTCGTCTATGATTTTCGCGGACTCAACCCGGTGGCCGCCTCGGTGCTGGGCATCCACGGGATGGTCACGCGCCGGATCTTCGCCTGGATTCCTGCCTCTGGCAGGCCCATCGCCATCACCCACGCCATCGAACCCGGCCCGTGGGCTGCGTGGCCCCCGGCCTGGGAGAAGCGCGTATACAGCGCCTGGCGCGAGCTCGAGGCGATGCTCCCCGCGCTCGTGCAGGGCAAGCGCATCGCCATGGAGTACTCGGCCGGCGATGCGGTGCCGGTGGTGGATCGCGTGCCGGCGGGCGTGATCGAGATGGTGCGGGCGGCAGGGGCCACCGTGGAGACCAGCGCCGAGCTCGTGACGCGCTTCTTCGCCGTCTGGAGCGACGCGGAGATCGCGTCGCACCAGGAACACGCCGAGCGGCTCCGCGCGCTGGCCCATGAGGCCTTCGCCCGGATTGGCACCGCCGTGCGTGCTGGTACGCCAATGCACGAGCACGAGGTGATGGCCTGGTTGCAGGAGCGCTTCGCGTCCGAGGGGCTGTGGACCGACCACGGTCCGAACGTGTCGGCGAGCGAGAACGCGGCGAATCCGCATTACGAGCCCTCGGCCGCACAGCCGCGCGCCTTCAAGCCGGGCGATGTGGTGCTCATTGATCTCTGGGCCACGCAGCAGCGCCCAGGGGCGATGTGGGCCGACCAAACGTGGATGGCCGTGATCGGCCCGCCGAGCGCGCGTCAGCTCGAGGTGTGGACGGCAATCCGCGACGCGCGCGACGCCGCAATCGCGTTGCTGACCGCGCGCCTGGCCGCTGGCGCCACCGTGCAGGGGCGCGAGGCCGACGCAGCGAGCCGCGCCGTGATCGAGGCGCGCGGGATGGGGCAATGGTTCACGCACCGCACCGGGCATTCGATTGACGCGCGCGGGTTGCACGGCATGGGCCCGAACATTGATGACCTCGAGACGCGGGATGAGCGCGCACTGATCCCCGGGGTGGGGTTCTCGATCGAGCCTGGTGTGTATTTGCCCGGGGAGTTCGGCATGCGCACGGAGGTGAACGCGTTCGTTGGTGCGTCCGGGCTGGTCGTCACGCCGTCGGTCATTCAGCGCGACCTGATCGTTCTTTGATTGTTGCCGGGCTGGGCTTCGGTGCGCGGTCGGGCGGCGGGGGAGCGTCGTCGTTCGCGCCCGCGCTGACACGCTGCGAGCCTCGCCAACTGCGGTGAGTCTCGGAGCGTCCAAGGCGTTGGCCCCGAAGTCCCGGGTCCACACCCGACCACGCGCACGGAAGTCACAACGCGTTCAGTCGCGCGAACATTCCTTGGTTCGCGAGGAGAGCCGCCGGAGCGCCCTCTTCGATCACCCGCCCGCCGGAGAGCACCACCACCCGGTCCGCGCGCTGCACCGTGCTCATGCGATGCGCGATGATCAGCGTCGAGCGTCCCTGCAGCAGCTCGGCCATCGCCGCCTCCACCAGCCGTTCGCTCTCGGTGTCGAGCGAACTGGTCGCTTCGTCGAGGATCACCACCGCCGGATCGCGCAGGAACACCCGCGCCAGCGCGATGCGTTGCCGCTGGCCCCCCGACAGCTTCACGCCGCGCTCGCCGACCCGCGTGGCGTATCCATCGGGGAGGCGCTCGATGAACTCGTGGGCGTGGGCCGCGCGCGCCGCTGCCTCGATCTCGGCGTCGCTCGCCGCGGCGCGGGCGAAGGCGATGTTGTCGCGGACCGAGCCCGAGAACAGCGCCGGCTCCTGCGGCACGATGCCGATCGCCCCGCGGAGCTCGCTTAGCGCGAGGTCGCGGATATCCACGCCGTCGAGCGTGATGCGGCCGCTCGTGCGGTCCCAGAAGCGGGGCAGCAGCGAGGCCACCGTCGTCTTGCCCGCGCCCGAGGGTCCCACCAGCGCCACTACCTCGCCGGGCGCGATGTGCAACGACACTTCGTGCAATACCTCCGGCAGCTCGGGCGCGTAGCGGAATCCCACGCTCTCGAAGGCCACGGCACCCCGCACCGGCCGGGGCAGCGCCACCGGGCGCGCCGGATCGGCGATGCGCGGCTGCTCGGCCAGCAGCTCGAACACCCGCTTGGCGGCGCCGACGCCCTCTTGGTAGTTGCCGAACAGGGCCGCCAGCGCCCCCACCGCCGCGGCGACGGTGATGGCATACAGCAGGAATGCGATCAGCGCGCCGGGACTGAGCGCGCCGTCGAGCACCAGCTGGCCGCCCTGCCAGAGCACGGCGACGATGCCGCCGAAGGCAACGAACCCCACGACACCGAAGAACTGGGCCCGGATCATCGCCCGGCGTATCGCCACCGCGACGACGCCCTGCAGCAACGCGCTGAAGCGGCGGCTCTCTTCCGCCTCGCGCGTGAAGGCCTGCACGGTGCGGATCTGCCCGAGCGTCTCCTCGGCGGTGCCCATGGCATCGGCGACTTGGTCCTGCACGCCGGTGGTGGCCTTGCGCAGGCGACGGCCGAAGCCGAGTGCCACCGCCACCACGATGGGGGTGACGACGAGGGTGGTGAGCGTGAGGCGCGGATGCGTCAACGTGAGGAGGATGATGCCTCCCACGAGCAGCAGCACCTGGCGCGAGAACTCGGAGACCCACGTGTTGAACAACTGCTGCAGCACTGTGAGGTCGGAGGTGAGGCGGCTCATCAGCTCGCCGACGCGCCGATCGGCGTAGAAGCCAGGCGAGAGCCGCACGAGCTGGGCGAACAGATCGTCGCGCAGCTTCGCGATGAAGCGCTCGGTGGTGCTGGAGAGCAGGTAGACCTGCCCGAAGTTCATCAGGCCCTGGAGGGCGAAGAGGCCGAGCAGCAGCAGGGCGATGCGGTCGAGGCGGGTGCTGTCGCGGGCCTCGAAGGCGGCGTCGAGCATCTCGCGTACGACGACCGGGAAGGCCAGCCCGACGCCGGCGGCGATGACGAGGCCCACGGCGGCGACGGCCAGTCGGCCGGCGTACGGGCGCAGCCGCGGCAGCAGCTGGCGGAGCGGGGCGGCGCTCGGCAACGGCGCGCGTCCCGACGCGCGCGGGCCTTCCGGTGCGCTCACCCGACGAACAGCTGACGATCCGCCGCCATCGCGACGAAGAGCAGGGCGAGGTAGAGCAGGGAGTAGCCGTACACCCACCACGACGGCTTGGCGCGCGCATCGGGTGCCGCCGTGCGCACCTTCCACACGCCCCACAGCATGAGCCCGCCAAGGAGCAGCGCCGCGCCAAGGTAGATCCAGCCGAAGGCGCCGAAGGCCACCGGGAGGAGCGTCAGCGCCACCAGCAGCACGGTGTACCACCACATCTGGGCGATGGTCTCGCGCTCGCCCCACACCAGCGGGGCCATCGGGACGCCGGCATTGCCGTAATCCTGCTGCTTGTTCAGCGCGAGGGCCCAGAAGTGGGGCGGCGTCCAGTAAAAGATGATGAGGAAGAGATACCAGGCCGTGAGGTCCAGCGCGCCGGTCACGGCGGCCCAGCCCACGAGCGGGGGGAAGGCGCCGGCCGCCCCGCCGATCACGATGTTCTGGGGCGAGGAGCGCTTCAGCCAGCGCGTGTAGATGAAGACGTAGAAGTAGAACCCGGCCAGGGCCAGCGCAGCGGCGAGGACGTTCACGAAACTCGCCAGCATCCAGGTCGCGGCGGTCGCGAGCCCCACCCCGAAGGCGAGCACCGCGGTGGCGTGCATCCGCCCGCTCGGGATCGGGCGCAGGCGCGTCCGTGCCATCACATCATCGATGTCGCGGTCGAGATACATGTTCACCGCGTTGGCGCCGCCGGCCATCAGGTAGCCGCCGAGCATCACCAGCAGCACCGTCCCCAGCCTGGGGACGCCCGCCACGTACATCGGGGCCACCGTGGTGACGAGCAACAGCGAGATGATGCGCGGCTTGGTCAGCGCGATGAGGTCCCGGGCCAGCGGCGCCTCGCGCACGGCCTCGCCGGCCACGTGGCCGCTCACAGCGTGATGCCCTGCACGGCGGGATCGAATTGCACCTCGATGATCGGAGGGCGCGTCGCCTCCCGCCACGAGAGCCAGAGGACCACCACGAGGACCACGGCCGGTCCGAAGGCGAAGACTCGCTCGCTGGCGGGCACCGGCGCGCCGCCGGCGCGCCAGGCCCGCACGGTGGAGCGCAGGATCATTCCCTGGGCGACGACTGCGGCGAGCACGGCGAGCCAGAAGAGCACGGTCAGGACGGGCGAGGGCATCGGGGAAATATCGCCCACTGCCCTCCCCACGTGGAGCCCGTCAGGGTACTTTCGGCGGATGACCACTCCCGTCGCCCCCCAAGGGCTGCAGCGCAGCATCGGCCTCTGGAGCGCGATGGCGGTCGTCATCGGCTCCACCATCGGCTCCGGCATCTTCCGATCGCCGGCCGGCATCGCCGACAAACTCCCGGGTCCGCTGCCGATGCTCTCGGCGTGGATCGCTGGCGGCATCTTCGCGCTCTGCGGCGCCCTGACCATCGCCGAGATCGCCAGTGCCCTCCCGAAGACGGGGGGCATCTACGTCTTCTTGAAGGAAGGCTGGGGCGACCTCTCGGCCTTCCTGTTCGGCTGGAGCCAGCTGGTGATGATCCGCGCCGCCTCGCTCGGGGCCATCGCCATCACCTGCGCCGAGTATTTCTTCCGGGTGATGGGCTGGGATCTCACGGCGACGATGCCGGTGCGCTACGCCGCCGCCACCGCGATCGTGCTCACCGCCACCTTCAACATCCTCGGCGTCCGCATCGGTGCGGCGTTCACGAACTTCACCGTGCTGGCCAAGTATGGCGGCCTGCTGTTCATCGTGATCGTGGCCTTCGCGGTGGGGCTGCCGGCGAATGGGTTCTCGCACTTCACGCCCGTCATCCCCACGGGGAGCATCTCCATCAGCGCCTTCGGGCTGGCGCTCGTCAGCACGCTCTGGGCTTTTGATGGCTGGGCGGACATCTCGTACAACGGCGGGGAAGTCCGCGATCCGCAGAAGAACCTGCCGAAGGCGCTGATCGGCGGAACCCTCTTGGTGATGGCGATCTACCTGGCGGCGAACATCGCCTACCTGGTGGTGTTGCCGATCGAGGAGATCCGGACGTCGCGCCTGGTGGCGGCGGACGTGGCCGATCGGGTGATCGGGCCGGCCGGGGTCGTGTTCGTGTCGGTGACGGTGATGATCTCGACCTTTGGGACGCTGAATGCGGTCCTGTTCACGAGCCCGCGGGTGTTTTTCGCGATGGCTTCCGACGGATTGTTCTTCAAGCAGGTGGCGGCGGTCCACCCGACGCGGCAGACGCCGTGGATCGCGATCATGCTCACGGCGTCGCTGGGCGCGATTTTCGTGCTGTTGCGGACCTTCGAGCAGCTGGCGGACACGTTCGTGACGGCCTTCCTGCCGTTCTACTTCCTGGCCGTGGCCAGCATTTTCCGCCTGCGCGGGCGGCCGGACTACAAGCCGGCTTTCCGCGTCCCGGGCTATCCGGTCGTGCCGCTGTTGTTCATGGCGGCCGTGCTCTACCTGCTCGTGAACGCCTTGGTGAACCCGGCCAGTCGGTGGCCGACCGTGGCGGTGTTGGGCGTCTGTCTCGCCGGGACGCCGATCTATTTCCTGACCGTGGGCCGTCGCCGGTAACGGTTCCGTCGCCGTCCGTGCGCTGCCGTTGACGGGGAGGCGGCGGGCGGCGAGTCTTGGCACTATATTTTCCCCGCGCAGCTCAGCGGCTCTCCGGGATTCGTCCCTCGGGTCGCCCGCAGGTTCCCACCCCACAGAGGAAAGACCCATGACGCGTTGGATCTTCCGGTTGACGCTCGTGCTGGCGGCTCTCGCCGCAGGAGCGTCCGCCACCGTCGCCTCGGCGCAGGTGACCACGGGCTCCATCCGTGGCATCGTCACCGACAGCGACAACCGACCGATCGAGGGCGCGCGCATCATCGCGCTCCACCTGCCGTCCGGCACCCAGTACACCGGCGCGACCCGCGCCGACGGTCGCTTCAACCTCCCCGGCCTACGCGTGGGCGGTCCCTACCAGGTCTCGGCGACGATGATCGGGTACGCGCGCCAGAGCCGCGACGACATCATGGTGGCGCTCGGTGCGGCCGCCGACCTGGTGTTCTCGATGTCGGCCGTGGCGACGCAGCTGAGCGCGGTGACCGTGACGTCCGAGGGTGGCGAGCTCAGCTCGACCCGTACCGGCGCCGCGACGAGCATCACGGGCCAGCAGCTCGAGCAGCTCCCGACGATCTCGCGCCGCCTCAGTGATTTCACGCGCTTGACCCCGCAGGCGAGCGGCAACTCCTTCGCCGGCCAGGACAACCGCCTGAACAACATCACGGTGGACGGGTCCTACTTCAACAACTCGTTCGGCCTCGGCGGCCAGCCCGGCGACCGCACTGGCGTTTCCCCGATCTCGCTCGACGCGATCGAGGCGGTGCAGGTGAACATCGCCCCCTTCGACGTGCGCCAGGGCGCCTTCGTGGGCGCGGCGGTGAATTCGGTCACCAAGAGCGGCACCAACCAGTTCGAGGGCTCGCTCTACTACAACGTGCGCGACGAGAGCTTCGTCGGCACGCGTGCCGGGCGTGGGACGTTCAACCCCGGCACCTTTAACTTCGACCAGATCGGCTTCCGGCTCGGCGGCCCGATCCTCAAGGACAAGCTCTTCTTCTTCGTGAGCTACGAGTCGGACGAGCTGGCTTCCCCGGCCACGACCTTCCGCTCGAATCTCGGTGGCGAGGCCGCCACGGGGAACGTCACCCGCGTGCTCAAGAGCGATCTCGACGGCCTGAGCAGCTTCCTGGCCACGAACTTCGGGTACAACGCCGGCGCCTACGAGGACTATCCAGGGGCGACCCCCTCGGCCCGCCTCACCGCCAAGATTGACTACGCCATGAGCGAGCGGAACAAGTTCTCGTTCCGCGTGACGCAGCTCGAGTCCGAAACGGACGTCCTCACCTCGACCTCGTCCTCGCTCGGCTTCGGCCGCCCCCGCAACAACCAGTGGCTGGGGTTCTCCGCCTCGAACTACACCATCCTGGAGAACATCAACTCCTACGTCGGCGAGTGGAACTCGCTGATCACGGACCGGATGTCGAACCAGATGATCGTCGGCTTCAATAAGTCCGACGAGAGCCGCGGCGCGATCAGCAATCTCTTCCCCTTCGTGGACATCCTCGAGGGCAGCACGACCTACACCTCGTTCGGCGCCGAGCCGTTCACGCCGAACAACGAGCTGCGCTACAACAGCTTCCAGTTCCAGAACAACTTCACGATCTACGGCAACCGGCACGACCTGACCTTCGGCCTCAGCGTCGAGGCCTACGAGTCGGAGAACGTGTTCTTCCCGGGCAGCCAGAGCGCGTACGTGTACCGTTCGCTGAACGACTTCTACACGGACGCCAATGACTTCCTCACGCAGTGCGGCGCCAACCAGGCCAACTGGGCGACCTGCTCGCGCGCGACCTCGCCGGTGGACCTCCGCCGCTTCCAGGTCCGGTTCTCGAACGTCATCGGGCAGGACAAGCCGATCCAGCCGCTCGAGGTGATGTTCTCCGGCGGCTACGTGCAGGATGAGTGGCGCGTCCGGAACAACCTGACGGTCACCGCCGGCCTCCGCGTGGACTTCGCCTCGTTCGGCACCACCGGGCTGGAGAACACCGACGTCACGAACATGAACTTCCGTGACGAGAACGGGAACACCGTGCAGTACAACACCGCGCAGCTTCCGGAAGCCAAGCCACTCGTCTCGCCCCGCGTCGGTTTCAACTATGACGTCCGTGGCAACGGCCAGACGATTGTGCGCGGTGGCACGGGCATCTTCACCGGCCGCCCGGCCTACGTCTGGATCTCCAACCAGATCGGCAACAACGGCGTGCTGACCGGCTTCACCCAGGCCGACAACACCTTCGATTATCCGTGGCACCCTGATCCAAACCACTACAAGCCGGATCCGTCCACGCTGCAGGACCCGCCGGTGCCGGCGCCGTCGTACGAACTGGCGCTCACCGACAAGGATTTCCGCTTCCCGCAGGTGTGGCGCTCGAACCTCGCCGTGGACCACAAGTTCGCCAGCGGCTGGCGCACCACCCTCGAGTTCCTCTGGGGCCGGGACGTGAACGGCGTGTACTACATCAACGCCAACCTGCCGGATCCGGACGCGAACTTCTCTGGTCCCGACAGCCGTCCGCGCTGGAACGTCGACAAGTGCCCGACGGTATCCGGTAACCAGTTCAACCGCATCAACTGCCAGATCACCAGCGCCATCGTCCTCAAGAACCAGGACGTCGGCCGCACCTACAACGCCTCGCTCTCGCTCGAGCGCGCGTTCCAGACCGGCTTCTTCGTCAAGGGCGCAACGGCCTACGGCACGGCCACCAACACCGTGGATCCGGGCTCGATCGCCTTCGGCAGCTGGAACAACAACCAACACACCGGCGACCCGAACAACCCCGGCCTCGGCAATGCCGCTGGCTACCAGGGCCGCCGCAGCTTGCTCGTGGCGTCCTACACGAAGGACTTCTTCGGCTGGGGCCAAACCACCATCTCGACCTTCCTCGAGAACTTCACCCTCGGCGCGTCCAGCTACGTCTTCTCGGGCGACATCAACGGCGACGGTGGCACCTCGAACGACCTCATCTTCGTCCACGAGAACCAGGGCCAGATGAACTTCGCGCCGATCACGGGTGCGACCCCGTTCACCGAGGCGCAGCAGCGGGCGGCCTGGGATGCCTACATCAACCAGGATCCCTACCTCAGCACCCGTCGCGGCAAGTACGCCCAGCGTGGCGGCCTGATCCTGCCGTCCGTGACCCGTATGGACCTCAGCTTCTCGCAGGACGTCAGCCGGCTCATCGCCGGGCAGCGCAACGCCCTGCAGGTCCGCTTCGACATCCTCAACTTCACCAACATGCTGAACTCGGACTGGGGGCTCGCCCGCGTCCCAGTCAGCACCGCTCCGCTCATCCCGGTGGCGCCCCTCACCACCGGCCCCTACGCCAACCAGCCGCGCTACACCATGCGCGTGGTCAGCGGGCAGTTGATGAGCCGCACGTTCCAGAAGACCGCCTCGCAGAACGATGTGTGGCGCATGCAGCTCGGGCTTCGCTACACGTTCAACTAAGCCCACCGCTCCTGTAGGCCACGACGCCCCGGCAGCTTCGGCTGCCGGGGCGTCGTGCGTTGCGGTTGCTTCTCTCGTCGGCCTACGCCACACCGTCGGACGGCAATGACAGTGCCCGGTCGGGCGGCGGGGGAGCGTCGTCGTTCGCGCCCGCGCTTACACGCTGCGAGCCTCGCCAAACCGCGGCGAGGCTCGCAGCGTCTCAGGCGTTGGCCCCGAAGCCCCGGGTCCACACCCGACCACGCGCACTGTCGTGGAAGAACGCCGAGCGCGACTTAGAAGATCGACAGCTTGATGTACTTCCGCGGATTCCGCTGGAAGTCGGCCGTCAGCGAGTCCAGCCGCGTCAGCAGCGCCCGCGTGTCGCGATAGAGCCCAGGGTCGTTCATCAGCAGCCCGGCCGACCCCTGCGTCCCCTCGAGCCGCGCCAGTACGCCGTTCAACTGGGTCGTCGTCCCCTGCAGGTCCGTGGCCAGCGCCGCCATCGCGCTGGCCGCACCGCTCAGGGCCCGCACGGTGCTGTCCACCTGGGCCGAGTCCACCGCCGAGACGACCTTCCGCAGCGCCGCCTGCGTCTGCGAGAGCTCCGCCGACTGCACCGCCGCGATACGCGAGATCTGTTCCATGAAGGCGTTCGTGTTGCGCACCGTCGCCCGCAACTCGGCCAGGCCACCGTTGGCGATCAGCTCCTGATTGAGTCCGGCCGTGAGCGACTGCACGTCGCGTCCGATGGAGTCCACGCGGGCGAGTACATCGCCGATGCCGATGGACGGCGGACCCGACGGGATCGTGTCGCCCTCGGCGAAGTCCTCCTCGGTCATCGCGCCGGGGGAGATCGTCACCATCATGTCGCCAAACACGCCGTTGGGCACCACCCGCGCCGTGCTGTTGGCCGGGAGCCGGTAGGACTTGTTGATGCGCATCGTGACCAACAGGGTCCCTTCGCGTCGGAAGGTGACGTCCGACACGTACCCCACCGACACCCCCGACAGGAGCACCGGTTGGCCGGCCCGCAGCCCGCCGCCCCAGGTCACCACCGAGTACACGGGATAGCCCGGCGCGAGTCCGCCGCGGGCGAGCAGGAGGGAGCCGGTGACGCCGAGGATGAGGGCCACGGTCGCCACGATGCCAACGAGGACTTCGTCGCGTCGCTTCATGCCTGAAGGTAAGGGGCGAGGAGGATCGCCGTGATGGCGTCGAGGATCAGGATGGCGATCGAGGACACCACCACGGCCTTGGCCGTGCTCTGTCCCACGCCCTCGGCCCCGCCGCGCGTCGTGTAGCCTTCGTAGGTGCAGAGGAAGGCGATGGCGCCGCCAAACAGCGTGGCCTTGATGAGGCTATACGTCACCTGGAACTGGTCGTAGCCCAGCCGCACCCCTTCCATGAACTGCGCGTACTTCACGTCGGTGATGGTCACTGCCGCCATCAGGCCGCTGAGCACGCCGAACACGTCGGCGAAGACGGTCAGGATGGGCAACATGATCACCGCCGCGATGAGCCGCGGGATGATCAGGTAGGCGACCGGGTCGAAGGACAGCGTTTCCAGCGCGTCGATCTGCTCGGTCACGCGCATGGTCGCGATCTCCGCCGTCATCTTGGCCCCGACGCGTCCGGCGAGCACGAGGCCGGTGAGCAGGGGGCCGGTTTCCAGGATCACGATCTGCCGGGAGCTGAGGCCCACGATGGAGAGCTGGATGCCCGGAAACAGCTGGTACCGGATCTGGATCGTGATCACACCGCCGATGAAGGCGGCGACCATGATGGCGAGGGGCAGGGAATCCACGCCGATGGTGCGCATCTGGTGGGCGACTTCCCGAGTCCAGGTCCGCCACTCCTTCGAGGCCCGCGCCAGCTCCCGGACGAAGAGCACCCGCGCCCCGATGCCGCCGAACAAGGCCAGCGCCGTGCGCCCCACGCCTCGGAAAAACACGAGGCTGGAGCGCTGCACCACGGGAAAGCTCTCGGTCGGGCGGGAACCCACGTCAGGTCCTGACCTTGATCAGCAGGTAGGTCCCGATGCAGGTGAAGAGGGCACCGGGCATCCAGGCGGCGAGTTCCGGCTGCACGAGGCCGCCAGCGCCGATCGCCTGGGTCAGTTGGAGCAACACGAGGAAGATAACCGTCACCGCGAGGCTGATGGCGATGCCGTAGGCCGTCCCGCCGCGTTGCGTGCTGGTGGCCAGGGGCGCGCCAATCAGCATGATGATCACGCAGGTGACCGGGATGGCGATCTTCAGCATCCGCTCCACCCGCAGTTTGCGCACGTCGGCCCCGGATCGTTCCATGGCCTTGATGAAGTTGCCGAGGTCGGCGAAGCCCATCTCGGCCGGGGCCCTCGGGTTGGCCATGAGGTTCACAGGCCGCTCCGTGAAGAAGCGGTCGCGCAGCGAGTCGAACTGGATGCTGATGTTGGCGAGCGAGTCAGGAATGATATGGAAGTAGCCGTTCTTCAGCGTCCACCCGCCCTCGCTCCCCCAAGAGCCCGTCTTGGCCGTCACCAGGTAGCTGGGGAAATCGGGACCGGTGCCACGGCGCTCGATCTCCAGGTCGGTCATGGACCCGCTGCCGACATCGGCGTAGCCGATCTTGTACACGCGCCCGTGGTCCGCCGCGTAGGCGAAGTTGGTGCGCTGGTTGGCGGCCCGCACCTGCTTCTCCTTCAACAGCTCGAGGCGCCGCGCGTTCAGCGGCGGGATGATCTCCGCGAGGGCAAGGCCGACGAAGGTCGCCACCACCGCCCCCGCCGCGATCGGCGCGATGAAGCGATGGAACGAGATCCCCGAGGCCTTGGCGGCCGTGATCTCGCTGTGCCGCGTGAAGCCGCCCACCGTGAATACCGTCGCGAACAACACCGCCGCCGGCAGCACCTGGAACATCGTCTCGGGAATCCCGAACAGGTACGCCAGGGCGATCTCCTGCGCACTCAGCTCGCGGGCGAGGTAGTTGTCGAGCTTCTCGGAGATGTCGATGATGATGACCAGCAGCGGGAAGCCAAGGGCCGTGGCCACCAGCACCTTCCAGAACTCGGAGAGCACGTAGCGGTCCAGGGGACGCAGGGGGGACCTCATGCCGAGCGCTTCCGGGCGCGGGCGCGCCAGCGATCGAGGACGCGGCCCCACCACTCGCTGGTCTCGCTCCCGCGTGAGGTCGAGCCTTCGCTGCCGAGTCGTACCGTGAGTACCACCCCGATGATGCCCATCACGATGTTGGCCAGCCACATGGCCAGTGCCGGGTCCACCGCCCCGCGATCGGAGAGGGCCTCGCCGGCCAGCAGCCCGACGTAGTAGACGGCAAAGACGCCGAGGCTCACGCCGATGGTGAGCCCGACGCCACCGCGCGGGAAACGCAGCGCGATGGGCGCGCCGAGCAGCACGAACACCACGCAGGCCGCCGCGATGGCGAACTTCTTCTCGATCTCGACGCGGTAGCGATCGATCCCCGACTGCGCGCTGGTGTACTCATAGCGCATTCCTTGGAGCACCACCGACTCATACTGCTCGGGCGACGCGTCGGGGTTCCGGGGTCGCGGCGGAGGCGGATCGCTGCGCCGCGACGGTGCCTGGGCGGCCTCTGCTGCGTCCACGAGTTTCACCGCGGCCCACTTGGCCTTGAGTGCGCAATACAGGTTCGCCAATCCCCAGGGCTCGCTCGGCGCGGAGCGACCGGCGAGCAAGGCATCCTCGAGGCTGAGGCGGCCGGCGGCGATCTCGCGTTCCTCGGCGGCGCGCAGTCGCGCCCACGAGCTGTCGCGGGCGACGGCCCGTTCGCGCACCTTGTCCTGCAGCTCGCAGACCGTCATCTCGCGGTCCGACTTGTACGTCGGGTCCACCACGTCGTCGCGCTCCAGCTGCGTGGCCACGCCACGCACCACGAGGCGGTCTTCCTTGAAGAAGCTCCGCTGGAGTCGCTCCGGGGCGTTCCCGGCCGTCTCGGTGGAATGCCCGTCGTACAGCGTCAGCACCAGGTCGGAGCCGCCGGCCGTGAACCCCAACGCCCCGCTGTCGGCCCGGATGGTGCGACGCTGGAACCGGTTGGCCAGATCGTAGATGGTCACGTCGCGCATCGCGTTCGTGGCCGGATCGATCCGCGCCGCGCGGAGGTAGAGCTGCCCGCGCACCACCTCGTTGATCACCTGCTCGCTGAGCGCCAGCGTCGGCTTCACCCGCGCGATGTCCGCCTGCAGGGTGGCCAGCCGATGGTTGGCCCGCGGCAGCACCTGGTCGTTGAACCAGACCATGAACAGGGCCAGCACGGCCGAGGCCAGGATGACCGGCCGCACCAACAACTGCATGCTCACGCCGCTCGCCTTGAAGGCCGTGATCTCGTTCTCGGCGGCGAAGCGCGAGAAGGCGTGCAGCGTGGCGACGAGCACCGCCATCGGCAGCGTCATCGCGATGGTGAAGGGAAGCGAGAGGAGCAGGAACTCCACGATCACCGACCACGGCAGCCCTTTCCCGACGAGGTCAGGAAAGCGCTTGGCGATGAAGTTGAGCAGCAGGAGCGAGGTCAGCGCCGAGAGGGCGAAGACCAGCGGACCGGCGTGCTCCCGGAGGATGTAGCGATGGACGATCTTCACGCGGGCTCGGACGGGGAGCGGGACGCTCGGGCGAACAGCGTATATTCCACTGTTCGTCGGCGGCCGGGCAAGGTGGCGCGCCGCCCTCATACCCCGGTGGCGGCTCCGCGGAGCCGTTCGCCCGTTCCGAGGCATGCCATGTTTCCTGTCCGGTCCCGCATCATGCCCCCCATCGCCGCCCTCGTGGCCCTCGTGGCCCTCGCCCTCGGCTGCGGCGGGAGCGAAGCCGCCGACCGCACCCCCGCCACCCAAGTGTCCGTGACCACCGAGTTCGATGGCGCGAAGGCGATGGAGTACGTGAACGCGCAGCTCGCCTTCGGCGCCCGCGTGCCCGGCACCGCCGCCCACCGCGCCATGGGCGACTGGCTGGTTGCCGAACTCCGCACGCGGGCTGACACCGTCATCGTCCAGACCTGGACCCACACGACCGCCGATGGGCGGCGTCTCCCGATGCGCAACGTGCTGGCGCGGTTCGCGCCGGCGGCCACGCGTCGCGTGCTCTACCTCGCGCATTGGGACTCGCGTCCGATCTCCGAGAAGGCCACCGACCCGGCCCAGCGCGCGCTGCCGGTCCCGGGCGCCAACGACGGCGCCTCCGGCGTTGCCATCCTCCTCGGCGTCGCCGACGCGCTGGCCGCGCGTCCGGCCGCGGTCGGGGTGGACCTGCTCTTCGTGGACGGGGAGGATTGGGGCGATTTCGACACCAACACCGACGTGCTGATCGGGTCGCGATGGTTCGCCACCCACCTGCCCAGCCCGGGCTACATGCCGGAGTTCGGTGTGCTGTTCGACATGGTCGGGCACGTGGGCGCGCGGTTCCGATACGAGACGCACTCCATGCGGGCGGCCCCCGAGGTCGTGCAGCGCGTGTGGAGCACTGCGGCTCGCTTGGGACACGCCGCCTCGTTCCCCAATCGCGAGTACGGGTTTCCCATCACCGACGACCACGTGCCGCTCATCGAGGCCGGGATGAAGGTCATAGACGTGATTGACCTCGACTACGCCTGGCACCACACGCCGGAAGACACCGCCGACAAGCTGTCGCAGGCCACCCTGCAGATGGTCGGGGACGTCGCGATCACGGTGCTGCGCGACTTGCGATGACGCACGCGTAGGGGGGATGCCGCGGCCGCCGGAGGGATCCGGCATCCTGCCGCGTGCCGACTCCCGCCGAGCGCCGCGCCCTGCTCTTTGTGGCGGCCGTCGCTGCGCTCGGACTCGGGGTGCGCGGCTGTCGCGCGCTTGCCCGCGTGGAGGTCCCGGCCGACGCCCGCGAGGCGCTGGCGGCACAGATCGCGGCCGTGGACTCGGCCGTGGCGGCGGGTGGGAGGTCGCCCTCGCGCAGCCCGGCTGCCCGAACCCCGGCGGCGCCCAAGCCCCTCGGGCCCGTGGACATCGACCGGGCCAGCGCCGAGGAGCTGGACGGACTGCCCGGCATCGGACCGGCGCTGGCTGCCCGGATCGTCGCCGACCGCCAATCCAACGGCCATTTCGGTTCGCTGGACGAGCTCCAGCGCGTGCGTGGGATCGGGCCGGCCCTGGCCGCCAAACTGGCCCCCCATGTCACCTTCTCGGGGCCCCATCGTCCTCCTCGTGCGCGGGGGTCTGCGCGCCCCCCTGGGACGGTCGGTCCACATCCTTGACACCTGTGCGCTCCGCCGTCCACCTTCACCCCTGCCACGCGATGCGTGAAGCCTCCCGGCCGCCCGGCCGGCGGGGTGCGCGCCTCCTTCTCCCGTATTTCCCCGATGGCCTCAGCAGCGAGCGCAGGCAGTGAGCGGATCGGCGACCTCCTGGTGAAGGAGGGGCTCATCTCCCGAGAGCAGCTCCAGAAGGCCCTCGAGGAGCAGCGCCAGAACGGCACGCGAGTGGGCTACAACCTGGTGAAGCTCGGCTTCATCCAGGAGACCGAGCTCACGCGCACCCTCGCCCGCCAGTTCAAGATGCCGGCGGTGGACCTCTCGAAGTTCGAGGTGGACTCCAAGATCATCAAGCTGGTCCCGGCCGACCTCGCCACGAAGAACCTGGTCCTCCCGCTCAAGCGCGACGGACGCACGCTCACCGTGGCGATGGCCGACCCGACCAACCTCGGCGTCATCGAGGACCTCAAGTTCATCACCCGCTACGACATCTTCCCGGTCATCGCCGGTGAGTTCACGCTCCGCAACGTCATCGAGAAGCATTACGAATCGAGCGATGTGCAGATGTCGGCCCTGCTCTCCGAGATCGAGGACCTGGAGAGCGAGAGCGACGTCGAGGTGGTGGAGGACAAGGAAGAGGAGATGTCGGCCACGGCGCTGGCCGCTGCGGTGGACGACGCGCCCGTCGTGAAGCTCATCAACGCCATCCTCACCGACGCGGTGAAGCGCGGGGCCTCGGACATCCACTTCGAGTGCTTCGAGCACGACCTCCGGGTGCGCTACCGCATCGACGGCGCACTGCAGGAAGTGATGAAGCCGCCCAAGAAGATGCAGCCGGCCCTGATCTCGCGCTTCAAGATCATGAGCTCGCTCAACATCGCCGAGCGCCGCGTGCCGCAGGACGGCCGCATCAAGCTCAAGATGGGGAAGAAGGTCATCGACTATCGCGTCTCGACCCTCCCGACGCTGTTCGGCGAGAAGGTGGTGCTGCGAATCCTCGACAAGGGCAACCTGACGCTCGACCTCGAGAAGTTCGGCATCGAGCCGCGCGCCGAGAAGGAACTGATGGAGGCCGTCTCCAATCCCTACGGCATGGTGCTGGTCACCGGCCCCACGGGCTCGGGCAAGACGACCACGCTGTACAGCTGCATCAGCAAGGTGAACTCGGTGGACACGAACATCATGACCGCCGAGGACCCCGTGGAGTACAACCTCTACGGCGTGAACCAGGTGCTGGTGCGCACCGAGATCGGGATGACCTTCGCCGCCGCGCTGAAGGCCTTCCTGCGCCAGGACCCGAACATCATCATGGTGGGCGAGATCCGTGACCTCGAGACGGGCGGCATCGCCATCAAGGCCGCGCTCACGGGGCACCTGGTGCTCTCCACGCTGCACACCAACTCGGCCGCCGAGACGGTGACGCGCCTGCTCGACATGGGGCTCGAGCCCTTCAACGTGAGCTCGGCGCTCAACCTCGTGCTCGCCCAGCGACTGCTCCGCCGCATCTGCTCGAAGTGCAAGGTGGTGTACAAGCCGGAGCCCGAGGAGTTCGACGCCGCCAAGATGGGTGACCACACCACGTTGGCCGACCTCCGCTTCACCGAGCAGGCCATCAACGACATGATCGCCCGCGCGCCCGCCGACGCCCAGCCGCACCTCGCCAAGGTCACGATGAAGACCAAGGCACAGGACATGCCCTTCTTCAAGGGGGCGGGCTGCGATGCCTGCAACGGGTCCGGCCTCAAGGGCCGCCAGGGTGCCTACGAGGTGATGTTCATGACCCCGGCGCTGCGCAAGCTGATCCTGCAGAACGTCGGCGCCGCCGAGATCAAGGACGCCGCCGTCGAGGGCGGCATGCTCACGCTCCGCATGGACGGCCTCGTCAAGGTGTGGAAGGGCATCACCACGCTCGAGCAGGTCGTCCGCGAGACCAGCGCCTGATGCCGCCGGCCCTCCCGTCTTCCGTCCTCCGTCTCCCGTCTCCATCGCAATGACTGCTCCCGCGACCGCGCCCGCCGCCCAGCCCGTCAATCTCCGCATCCTCCTCGACGAGATGATCGAGCGCGGGGCGTCCGACTTGCACATCACCGCCGGGTCGCGGCCGATGATGCGGCTGGACGGCGATATCGTCCCCTCGAAGACGGACACGGTCCTGCAGCCCAAGGACACGCTCCAACTGGCCTACTCGGTGCTCACCGAGAACCAGAAGAAGCGCTTCGAGATGGAGGACGAGCTCGACTTTTCGTTCGGCATCCAGAACCTGGCCCGCTTCCGCGGCAACTGCTTCAAGCAGCGCGGCTGCGTGTCCATCGTGCTACGGCAGATTCCCTTCTCGATCAAGACGTTTGCCGAGCTGAGCCTGCCACCGGTGATCGCCAAGCTGGCGGAGAAGCCACGCGGACTGGTCCTCGTCACCGGCCCCACGGGCTCGGGCAAGTCCACCACCCTCGCGGCGATGATCGACAAGATCAACCGCGAACGGAAGGGACATATCCTCACGGTCGAGGACCCGATCGAGTTCATCCACAAGCACCAGGGCTGCATCGTCAACCAGCGCGAGGTGGGCTCCGACACCAAGAGCTTCGGGTCCGCACTCAAGTACGCGCTGCGCGAGGACCCCGATGTGGTGCTGGTGGGCGAAATGCGCGACCACGAGACGATCCACGCCGGCCTCACCATCGCCGAGACGGGCCACCTGGCCTTCGCCACGCTGCACACCAACTCGGCGGCCGAGGCCATCAACCGGATCATTGACGTCTTCCCCAGCCACCAGCAGTCGCAGGTGCGGGCCCAGCTGAGCTTCGTGCTCGAGGGCATCATCACCCAGACGCTGTTGCCGAAGCGCACGGGCCGGGGCCGCGCCATGGCGGCCGAGATCCTGGTGGTGACGCCGGCCATCCGGGCGCTGATCCGTGATGACAAGATCCACCAGGTCTACTCGATGATGCAGTCGGGCAAGAAGCACGGGATGCAGACCCTGAACGATTCGCTGTACGCGCTGTACACCGCGCGCGAGGTCACCGAGGACGAGTGCCTGCGCGTGTCGAGCGACCCCACCGAGTTCCTCCGCATGATCGGCAAGGCGCCGGGCGACGAGGGACCCTCCGCCAGCGGGGGCAAGGGCGCCCCTGTGGCGGGCGGACGCCGTTGATCGTCAGGCCCTGAGGAGAATCCATGCCAGCCTTCGTCTATACCGCCCGTACCGCCACCGGTGAACTCAAGTCCGCGACCATCGAGGCCGCGAACAAAGAGGACGTCGTCAACCAACTGAAGCGGCTGCGGATGAACGTCGTCAAGGTCGAGGAGCAGTCGAAGACCGCTCCCAAGACCAAGGGCTCGATCGCGATGCGCGACATCGTGATCTTCACCCGGCAGTTCTCGACCATGATCAACTCCGGCCTGCCGCTGGTGCAGGCCCTCGACATCCTCTCCAAACAGTCGGAGAACCCCGTCCTGCAGGCGGTCACGCGGCAGGTGGTGTTCGATGTCGAGTCCGGCCACACCGTGGCCGACGCGCTCTCCAAGCACCCGAACGCCTTCACCGAGCTGTACGTGAACATGGTGGCGGCCGGCGAGGCCGGTGGTATTCTCGACACCATCCTGCTTCGCCTGGCGACGTTCATGGAGAAGAACGACGCCCTCGTCCGCAAGGTGAAGGGCGCGATGATCTACCCGGGCGTCATCATGGGCGTCGCCGGCGCGGCCATCACCGTGCTGCTGCTCTTCGTCATCCCGACGTTCCAACGCATGTTCGAATCGGTGGGGCTGCCCCTGCCGCTGCCGACGCGCATCGTGATCGGACTGTCGGAGTTCCTGCAGGCCTACTGGTGGGCCATCATCATCATCGGCGTCGTGCTCTTCAACGCGCTGAAGAAGTACTACGCCACGCCGAATGGCCAGCTGCGCATTGACCGCATGCTGCTCAAGGCTCCGGTGCTCGGCGACGTGCTCCGCAAGTCGGCCGTGTCGCGCTTCACCCGTACGCTCGGCACGCTGATCAGCTCGGGCGTCAGCATCCTCGACGGCCTCGAGATCACGGCCAAGACAGCCGGCAACCGCGTCATTTCCGATGCCATCATGGCCTCGCGCTCGTCGATCGCCGGCGGTGACACCATTTCCGCGCCCCTCGCCAAGTCGGGCGTCTTCCCGCCAATGGTGATCTCGATGATCGCGGTGGGTGAGCAGACGGGCGGACTCGACGAGATGCTCTCAAAGATCGCCGACTTCTACGACGAGGAAGTGGACGCTGCGGTGGGCGGCCTCCTCGCCCTCATGGAACCGATGATGATCGTGTTCCTCGGCGTGGTCGTCGGCGGCATGGTGGTCGCCATGTACCTGCCGATCTTCGACATGATCAACGCCGCGCAGTAAGCGCTGCTCGCGGGTCGCAGGGACGGGGGAGCCGCGGGTCGGCTCCCCCGTTCGCGT
>JANJUF010000123.1 GCA_024710705.1 Gemmatimonadaceae bacterium
CGTGGGGAACGTCGGCCGCAGCAGCGCGTCGGAGACCAGCTCAAAGGCCAGTTCGCGATCGCTACTCAGCACCGCCGCCTGCACCGAGAGGAAATCCGCACCCGCGCTCGCCGAGATCGAGCCACCGACGCGCTCGATGGCCTCGGCGATCTGCTCGGCCGTGCGCCCACCAGCACCCTTGGTGAGCAGGCCCGCTACGATGTCGGCCGTGCCGCTCTTGCCGCTCGGATCGTGGAGCGAGCCGCCGAGCACCGCCAGCTGCAGCGACAGCACCGGCTGCTTCTCGCTCTGCACCAACACCACGCGCAGTCCGTTCTCAAGCTCGAACTCCACGAAGGGCGGGAACTGCGCCGACTCCAGCGGCAACGGCGGCGGCGGGGCCTGCCGCGGTGGCGGCGGCATGACCGGATCGATCGGGCGCTCCTGCGCCCCGAGGGAGGCCCCCACGAGCAGCGGCCCGGCGGCCAGCGCCGCAAGAATCTTCAGCGATGCCCGCATCTCAGCGCTCCTCCGGAACGATCTGCAAGGTCAGGGCGCGATCGGCGCGCAGGTAGGTCCGCGCCACGCGGCGCAACTCGGGGAGCGTCACCGCGGCATACCGTGCGGCATCGGTGTTCACGGCCTCGGGATTCCCGAGGAACATCGCGGCGAAGTGCACCGCCTCCGAGACGGCCAGCGACTGTTGTCGCCCGAACACCGTGCGCGCGCGCCACACGTTCTTGGCCTTCTCCAGTTCCTGTTGCGTCACTTCCTCGCCCGCCCGCGTCACCGCCCGCAGTACCTGCGCCTGCAGCGTGTCCACGGTGATGCCGCTGTTGCCGATGCTCAGCACGGCGAACGTTCCGGCCCCGCGCATGGGGCCGAAGGGATCCTGCAGCGCCTGCGCCGCCACCGCCACGCGCGTGCCGCGCACCAACGCCCGATTCAGTCGGCTGCTCTCCCCCTCCCCGAGGATCGTCGAGAGCAACGTGAGCGCGGGATAATCCGCGTGGCTCGGCGGCACGGTACGGAACGCGGTGAGCACCGCCGGCAACGTTGCCTTGCTGTCCACCACGCGCTTCACCACTTCCACGCCCGGGCCAGGGACGGCCTCGCAGCTTACCGGCACCTTCGACGGGCCGGAGGGGATGTCGCCAAAGTACTGTTGCGTCAACCGCCGCACCATCGGCACCGTCACGTCGCCCACCACCACCAGCGTGGCGTTGTTCGGCGCGTAGAACTCGGCGAAGAAATTGCGCACGTCCTCCACCGTGGCGGCGTTCAGGTCATCCATCGATCCGATGATCGAATGCGCGTAGGCGAAGCAGCGCTCGCGGTCGAACAGCGTCGGCAGCGAATCCACGAACGTCGGCGAGTAGGGCTGGTTGTCCACCCGCAGGCGCCGCTCCTCCTTCACCGCCTCGCGCTGGTTCTCGAGGTTCTCGGCCGTGATCGCCAACGAGCGCATGCGGTCGGCCTCCAGCCACAGTGCGAGGTTCAACCGGTTCGACGGCACCACCTGGAAGTAGTCGGTGCGGTCGGGTTGCGTGGAGCCGTTGAAGAATCCCCCCGCCCGCTCGATCAACTGCCCGTGTTCCATCTTCCCCACGTTCGTCGAGCCCTGGAACATCATATGCTCGAAGAGATGCGCGAAGCCGGTGCGACCGGGCCGCTCGTTGCGCGAGCCCACGTCGTACCAGAGGTTCACCGCCACCACCTGCGCCGTGTGGTCCTCCACCACGTGCACGCGCAGGCCGTTCAGCAGGGTGAAGGATTCAATCCGCACCGGCGCAGGTTCCTGCGCCAGCGCTGGCTGCGAGATCAGCGGCACCGCCACCGCCACCAAGGCGAATGTCGCGATGCGGTCTGGCCACGAACGAAGGAAGCGTCGCATGGTCACTGTCTTCTGGGTGCTGGGTGAGCGGGCGCCTAGCGCCCAGTGGATCCGAAGCCGCCAGCGCGATCGGTCGTGCGCGTCACCGCCCCGGGCTCAAAGGCCAAGGTCTCAAACCGCGCGAGCACCATCTGGGCGATGCGCTCGCCGTGCCGGATCCGCAGCGGGGTGGTTCCCCCGTTCTTCACCGGCACCATCCATTCGTCGGGAAAATCGGCATCGATCGTCCCCGGGCTGTTCACGATCACCAAATCCGTCTTCAGCGAGGTCCCCGAACGGGGGCGGACCTGCGCTTCATACCCCGCTGGCAGCCGGGCACGGAATCCCAGCGGAATCAGGGCCTTCTCCCCTGGGGCTAGCAGGACTGAGCGGCCCTCGGCGTCCAGTTCCACCGCACGTGCATCCCGCACGCCCTGCACGAACACCGGCACGGCATCGCCCAGAAGGCAGGCGGACAGATCGTGCCCCGCGCTGGCCGCCGTCGCGCGCTGCGGAGCGTCCACGCCCGGGTGAAGCGCCTCGAAAATGATCGCCGTCATAGGCACCAAAACTACAACTCTGCACGCGCTGGCGGGTATCATTCCCCCGTGCGCCCCGTACGGTTCCTCTCGCTGCTGGCGATCGCCCTCCTGCTCGGCACACCGGGCTGGGCCGATGCCCAGATCGTGCTCTCCGCGCCGGATTCCTCCGAGCCGCCGCGGGCCGCCGGGGAACGCGCCCAGGCGCGCTTCGAGACCTTCCGGCGCGCCAATCTCCCGGCTTTTCGCGGGGGCTCCTCGCGGCAGTGCCAAGAGCGCGTGGGGCGATTCTGCTATTGGTACGACGAAGAATCCGACGCCCCCGAGGAGCCAGGCGCCGTCACCGCTGCCCGCCGGCAACTCGTCCGCACCCTCGACTCCCTCGGCCGGGTGAATCCCGCCGATCCGTGGCTGGCCGGACAGCGCGTACGCTATCTCGACGAGGCCGGACTCAACGCCGAGGCCCTGACCGCCGC
>JANJUF010000023.1 GCA_024710705.1 Gemmatimonadaceae bacterium
GGCATGCTGATCGCGCCCTACGTGGTCGAAGCGCTCCCGCAGGCGACAGCCTGCGATGGCAAGGTCGTGACGCGCATTGACGTGCGAACGCACGAGCCGTCGTCGGTGAGCGCCGCCGAGCGTGCCACGGACGCCGTCGCCACCGCTTCCGGCCTCGCGCACCGGCGCACGCAGTCCTATGTGGTGCGCGCCTACGTCCGGCTCAAAGTCGGCGAGCCCTGCACGGAGATCGCCCGTTTCGAATCCGAGCGCATGCTGCGCGCCCAACGCTTCGTAGCCTCGGCCGCCGTGCAGGCCCTCGACGACGGGCCGGACCGCGTTCGCATCCTGGTGGACGTGGTGGACGAACTGCCGTGGGTGGGCGGGGTGCGCTTCGCCGGCGCCACGATGCATGCCGCCCACGTGGGATCGATCAACCTCCGCGGGCGTGGCCTCACGACAATCCTCGGCGCGCAGCGCGGCGGGGCGTTTCGACCGGGCAGCTCCCTCATCGTCGGGCAGTACGGCATCTTCGCGCGGCCGGCCTTCGTGGACCTCGAGCTGCACCAGCGTCCGCTCGGTGGCTTGCTGCGGGCTGGCATCACCGAGCCCTTCCTCACCGACGGACAGCGCCGCGCCATGCAGGCCGACTTCACGCAAGAGGTCGAGTATGCCGGCCTCGTGCGCGGCGACGCCCCCGATGCGGCGACGCGCGTGCGCCGCACGAGTTACAGCGTCGGCTATGTACGACGCATCGGCGCGCCCCGCCAGCGCGCGATCGGCCTCGCCGGCGTGCTCTTGATGGGCACCGACCTGCGATCATCGGAGCAGGTCCTGCTCGTAACGGACTCCGGACTGGTCACCACTGCCGACACCGAGCTGGTAGGTCGCTTTCCCAATTACGCCGTCGGTCGTCTCGCCGGGACCATCGGCCTGCGCCGACTGCGGTTCCGGACCGTGAGTCGCTTCGAGGCGCTGCGCGCCGAGCAGGACGTCGGCGAGGGCATCGAGTTGCAGCTCCTGATGGGGCCGAGCATCGGCAACACCGGCGCGGCGCGCGACCTCCTGTTCGCCGGCGACCTCTACCTTGGCACCGGCGGGCCGACGTCCTTCGCCTCGCTGCACCTGCGGGGCGAGGGACGGCAGGCGGGCGACCCTCGAGGCTGGCACGGCGTAGTCGGGAGCGCGGAGTTCAGTTGGTACCGACTCGCTTCGGACACCCGTACGCGCATCGTGACGGCCTCGGTATCCGGAGTGGAGAACGTGGTGCTGCCCGTGCAGCTCACGATGCGCGATCCTGCCGGCGGGCTGCTCGGCTTCCCCGATTCCCGTGAGGCCGGAGGACAGCGCGCCGTGCTCCGGGTGGAGCAGCGACATCTCCTGCCCTGGGTGCGGCCCCTCCTCGGAACCCGAGCGGCGCTGGCCATCGGTGGCTTTGCCGATGTCGGCAAACTCTGGGCGGGCGATGTGCCGTACGGCGCGGACTCCCCCGTGCGCGCGTCCGTAGGCCTGTCGCTTTATGGATCCGTGCCGTCGACTGGCAAGCGCGTGTACCGCGTGGATTTCGCCGTGCCGCTGAACCCGGAATCCGGAGGCAGTCGCTTCGCGATCCGCCTGAGCTCGGGCGATCGCACTGGTACCTTCTGGGCGGAGCCGCGCGACGTGTCACGCGCGCGGGCGGGGAGTGGGCCGCCCGCGCTGACGCGGTGGTGATGCCGGGGCAAACTAGGCGATAATCGGGCAGATGAGCACGGCCTGCCCGGCCGTACGGATGACCTTGTCCGCCACGCTTCCCACCACGAAGCGTTCGAAGCCACTCATGCCCTGCGTGGTCATCGCGATGAGATCGGCGTCCCGCTCCGCCGCGATCGCGAGCAAGGCCCGCGCGACGTTCCCGTCCACGGCAGTCACCTGCCCCACCGTGAGGTCGGGTCTCCGGAGTTTCGCGGCGAGTGGCTCCAGGTACTCCACCTCGAAGGTGCGGCCGGGTTTCCGACCCGCCTGCTCCGCCACTGCCGCCAACATCGGGTGGACGATGTGCGCCAAGGTGACGGTCGCCGCGCGCGTGCCGAGCAACTCAGCCACCGCCGGCAGTGCGGCCTCGGCGCGATGCGAGCCATCCACGGGAATCACGATCCGCTCAAACTTCCCTTTGGGCACAGCACCGCCTCGCCCGCCGCGGACCAGCAGCAGCGGGACGGCCAGCTGGCGCATCAGGCCGTCGGCGACACTGCCGAGGAAGAGCCGCTGGAATCCGCCGCGCCCGTGCGTGCAGAGCACCACGAGGTCAACGGCCAGCTCACGCGCCTCGCGGGCCAGCGTGGCCACCACTTCGCCATCGCGGAAGTGGCCCTCCACCGGCACCGCCGTCTGACGGCGCACGCGCTTCAGGCTGCGCTCGAGCGACTTCTCCTGCTCGCGTCGCCACGAGGCCTCGAGCTCGGCGTCGCGCAGCGCGCCTTCGCTCGGGATGGTCATCACCGAGAGCGGCTCGAACACCTGCACGAGAATCAGCCGGGCGCCATGCTGTTCGGCGAGGGGGATGGCGACGCCAAGGGCGCGGTCGGCAAGTTTGGACCCGTCCATGGGGACGAGGATGCTACGGTACATCGGGCACCTCCATGAGCGTGACACTGCTAAATTGCCCATCGGCATCCGCGCGTGGTATGAGGCGTTGCCTGCTCCGATATCAAGGATTCCCCCACACCGGCCGGCATGCCCGACGTCGCGCAGATCTTGGTGGTTGCCGCCACGGCGCGTGAGCTCGCGCCGGCCGAGGGATGGCGCACGCTGCTCTGCGGCGTGGGTCCGGTGGAGGCCGCGGCCGCGACGGCCACGGCCATCGCGGTGCATCGCCCGGCGATCGTGCTCCACGTAGGCATTGCCGGCGCACGACACGCCAGCGGACTCGAAGCCGGCGCACTCGTCATCGGCAGCGAGTCGCGCTACTGCGACCTCGGTGGCGGCGATCTCGCCCCCCGCCGCCTGGACGGCCACGCCGCACTGCTTGCCGCCGCACGCCGGGCGCTGCCCGACGCGCCGCTGCGAGTCATCGCCACCAGCGCGCGGGTCGGGGGCAGTGTGGAGTGCGACGTCGAGGCCATGGAAGGCTTCGCCGTCCTGCGCGCGGCGCAGCTGGCTGGCGTGCCGGCCATCGAGGTACGCGCCATCTCCAATGCCATTGAGGAGCCGGACCGCGCTCGATGGCACCTCGATCGCGCCTTTGCCGCGATTGTCGCAGCCACGCCGGCGCTGGTGCGCGAATGCGCCCGGAGCGCCGGCGATGCGTGAACTCACGTTCGGGTATTCCCCCTGCCCCAACGACACGTTCGCCTTTCACGCACTGGCGCACGGATTGATCGACGCACCCTTCCGCATCACGCCCGTGCTGCTCGACATCGAGGAGTTGAACCGGCGTGCCCACCGCGGCGAGTTCGATCTCACCAAGCTCAGTGTCGGCGCCTTCGCCGGCGTGGGCAGTCGTTACCACCTGCTCCGCAGCGGCGCCGCACTTGGCCACGGCGTGGGCCCACTCGTGGTCACGCGTGGCGCAGTGCCGTTCGACGAGGCCGTGCGCGGCCGCATCGCGATTCCGGGAAAGGAGACGACCGCCTTTCGCCTGCTACGGCTCGCCGCTCCCGCGCTCGGCGAGGTCGTCGAGATGCGCTACGACCGCATCCTGCGCGCGGTGGCCGACGGCCAGGTGGACGCCGGCCTCATCATCCACGAGAGCCGATTCACTTACGCCGAGCACGGACTCACCAAGGCGATGGACCTCGGCGAATGGTGGGAACGCGAGACGGCGTTGCCGGTGCCGCTGGCTGGCATCTGCGCGCGCGACGACCTCGATGCCGCCACGCGCGCCGCCGCCGAGCGGGCCATCCGCGCCTCGGTGCAGTACGCCTTCGACCATCCGACAGCGAGCGCCGTGTACGTACGGGCGCACGCCCAGGAGATGTCAGCCGAGGTCTGCCGGCAGCATATCGCGCTCTACGTGAACGAGTGGAGCCTCGATATCGGCGACGAGGGCATGAGAGCCATCAAGCGGCTCGCTTGACTCCCCTCGGCGGAGTCCGTCACGCAGGCGCAGCCACCGCCACCGAGTAGCGGCAGCCCGCCACCGCCTCCACTGCCGGGAGCGGCGCCGGCGTCAGCCGCCACGCGCCCGTGGGCAGGCGCTCGGCAGTGCCGAGCGCCGCTCGGCATTCCGCCCCGCGACGCGCACCCACGAGATGGACGATATCGAACAGCGCCGCGCTCTTGCGGCGCAACGCGTGCCGCGTGCCGAAGGCGTGCACCCACAGCGAGTTCGCACGCTGGCCATCGGTCATGTCAATCGTCTCGAGCCCATCGAGCACCAGCGGGCCGCGGGCCGCGTCGCGAAATCGACCGGCACGTTCGGAATCGTTGATCATCCGCGAGATGGCGAGCACACGATCGTCGGCCGACGCGTAGAGCAAGAGCCGATGCGTGAGCGGACCCGTCGTGGGAATGACGGCATGCTCGAAGTGGCCCGCGTCGAGATCCGGGGACACAAAGGCCAGCGCACGCAGCGGGTCGGCCTCGAGTCGCGCACGGAGCACGCTATCGGTGGCCATCGCCCCGCTCACCATCTGGCTCCCCATCGAGTGCGCGACCATCACGAGTCCCTGGCCGCCCACCGCCTCATGCACCGCGGTCAGTGCTTCGGCGTACGCGGCGCGGCTCGCCATGGCCATCTCCTCATCCTGCCGATAGGCGCTCGCCAGGAAGTGGCCATCGCGCGGCCAGAGGAGGCCCGAACCCACCGTCGGCCACGCAAATACCACCCAGGGTTGCGAGCCCCGCGTGCGCGTCCGCGACGTCGCGCTGTGCTCCCAGGCCTCGTGGAGCGAGGTACCATACCCATGCGTGTAGAAGAGCGCGAAGCCCTCGGCATCCGCGCTCCGGCGCGTGCGCGCCCGAAGCAGCGGCACGAAGTCCTCACGCGGGAGCATCACCGTGTCCACGATGGTGAACGAGACGCGATCGGTGAGGGGGTCGTGCGGCGACTGGCGCAGCGAGACCACCAGCCCGTACTCGAGTGCCTCGGCGAGTCGGTCGCTGTCCCGTCCCTCGTCCCGCGCACGGGCGGAGATGTAGAAGAGCGTGTCCACCGGCGCCGGCGCCATTCCGGGATGCACCGGGATTTGCGCACAGGCGCCGGACAGGGCCGCTGCAGCTAGGAGGAGGAGGACGGCACGGGACATGGGAGGCTGTTGGATTATACCCGGCTTAGTTCCGCGCGCCGCGCACCGGCACCAGGACCGCCAGGGGCGCCGAGGCGCGCTGGGCCCGGCGGGGAGCGCCCTCGCCACCGAAGATGGCGCGCAGACGATAGGCGCGGCCCTCCTCAAGCGTGACGCTCGGACGAATCAGGTCGCCCTGCGCCCCCGCCACCTGCTGGGCCCGGGTGTGCCAGAGCACCGCACCGGTGGTCGCATCCTCGAGCACCAGCGCCTCGGCGCCTTCCAGCTCGCGGCCGCTCACCGCCACCAACCGACCTCCGACAGCGGGCTGCCAGGTCCAGCTGTCCTCCGAGCCGGCCACCTGGGCCGTGGCGCGGGCCGCCAGCGCCACCACCGCCAAGCGGCTCGTGCGGGCCTCGGCGAGTTCGTAGTCAATCGTCACGCGGAGGGCGGTCTCCGTCCCTTCGGTCGCCACGTTGCTGAAGATGGTCATCGAATCCTTGGCGCCCATCCGGATGCCGTAGGGGCGGGGCACTCGCAGGGCGGGCTGCTCGGCGTCGAGCAGGGCAACCTGCGTGGCCTCGCCCTGGGCGGCGCTCGTCGAAAGCGTCGCTTCCCACGGCCGGTCGCTGACCACGTTGCCCTCGGCGTCCACGAGGTCGAACCGAACGCCGTGCACGATGGCGGCCTGCGAGAGGCGCACCGTGAAGTGGCCTTGGGCGCCGTCCAGCGAGACGATCAGCCGCCCTTCGGCGCGCTCGCTGGTGGCCGAGGGGGTCGGGCGGGCCGACGGCTGTGCGTGGAGGGTCGCATTGAGCGAGGCAATCATCGAAATGGCGACCAGAAGGCGACGGGTCATTGGGACATCTCCGCTGAGGTGATGGGAGGACGCTACGGGCGCCTCGTCCTGCCTCCGTGAGACGAGCGTCCCCTGTGCGTCCCGGGAGCGTTCCGGGGTGTTTGGGGTTGGGCGGGAGCATCGGGAGGGGGTTCCCGCCTCAAGACCTAGGCCCGCGCTTTGACACCGCGTCGCGGAGGTCGTAGCTCAATGACATGCGACGCCCTCCCCTGCACCTCCCGGGCACCCTGCTCGGGCTCTTTTTTTGCCTTGCGCAGAGTGGAGCCGCCCAGGGAGCAGACCCCCGGCAGGGGGGCACGACGATCTCGCTTGGCCAGCCGGGCTTGCTGAGCTGGCTTGCCGGAGTGTCGGCGGGCATCGGCGCGTCGTCCGACCCGGCTCAAGCTCGATTGGGGGTCTACTCGAGCATCGGCAACCCCGTGGTGGACGGCCTGGGGCTGACGGCGGAGGGCTATGTCGGGAGCTCGCCGGAGGGGGAGAGCAGCGGCGGGATCCGGGGTCGGCTGATGGTACCGATTGCCGGGTTCGGCATCGGGGCCGACCACAACCTGCGGGAGGGGCGGACGAACGTGATCCTCTCCGCCCTCATCGTTGGACGGCGAGGTGGCATCGTGGGGCGCGGCTCGATGCTGCGGATTGACTACGTGCCGGCGCGCGACGCGCTCTCGGTGGGGATCGAGCTCCCGGTGTTCCGCCCCTTGGCGGCGGGGCGTGATCGGCCGCGTCGGGACCACGTGCGATTCCGTAGCGAGCCGATGCCCTCGCTGACGCTGCCTGCTCCCGCGCCGGAGGCGATGGCCGCCCTCGACGAAATGCGGGCCGCCGCCGCCATCATCCGCGAACGGACGGTTCCGTTTCTCGGACGCGACACGCCCGTCCGCAATCCACGCGTCATGCCGGTCGCGGAGGCCGCCGCCGCGACCACGGTGGAAGGGGAGACACGCCGGTTCCACACGGCGATGGACCGAGCATTTCAGAGTGCGCTCAACTCCGAGGCGCGCGGGCGCGCGCACGCCGCCATCGCCCGCGAGCTGCTTCTCGATCAGGTCCTGTTGCCCTACGATCGCCTGCTCGGCCAGGTGAAGGACCCTGACACGACGCGGCCGCTGGCGGCCAACGCCATGCGGGAGTACCTGCGCCGGGTAGCGGTAGTCACGGATACGGCGGCGCGAGGGCGCGCCGTCGCCGTGTTCGCGGCAGTGCTGGACCTGGTGGAGGACGAGCGCGCGCACATCTCGGCCGCCTGGGGTGACTCGCGCTTCGCCTGGCTGCCGCTGCAGTACGCGCTCACGCCCGAGCAGCACGACTCCCAGGATGAGATGGATGGCATCATCGCCCGAGCCGTCCAGCGGGAGTTCTCCGAGGGGAACTTCGCCTCGTACGTGATCAACGAGCAGTTCCAGTACCAGCTCAGCCGCACCATCCGGGCGGCCGAGGACTATCACATCGTCTGGACGCATGACTTCCGCGGCCTCGACGACGTGGATGATCCGGACGAGATGAGCTACCGCCACGTCGTGCGCTCGTACCTGCGGGCGATGACGGAGCGCGTGCGCGCGTATGACCGCACCGGGCGCTTCCCGACGTATATGGTGCTGCACGACCAGTGGTACTACTCGGTGCGACAGGGCTGGCTCTTCCTGCGACTGCTCGAGGATCCCACCCGGTATGAGCTCAAGCTGGCTCGCGGCTTCGAGGCCTGGGAGGACACCATCGCCGCGGCGCAGGCGGAGCTGCGGGAGGCCGTCGCGGCGTCAGCGCGGCTGCAGTCCGACCGGGCGCGCTTCGGCGACGCGTGGCTGCGGAACCTGGTGAAGGTGCACGTGAGCGTGATGAACCGCCCCGATCCCAGCTATCGGAGCTGGCGACTCGCGCGTGGGCTGCCCATCAGCGACAACATCCTCCGCGACCATCGCAAGCTGGTGATCTACGACATCACCGAGGAGGATCCCTACCGCGGCGAGGCGATCTTCACCGGCGCTGGCGTGGGCGAACACTACTCGAACCTCTCGTGGGAGGATCGCGCCCTGCTCGTGCGCGGGCCGGCGCTGCTCTCGCTCAAGGCCGAGGCCCGCGGCGTGTTGCTACTGCACGGCGTGCCGGAGGATCGGATCCCGGCCGTGCTGCAGCCGCGGCCGAAGCCGGCCAACTACGACCAGCTCATCAGCCGCACGGTGGAAGAGAGCCAGTGGCCGCTGCGCGCCATCACGATCCACAACGAGTCCGGCTACGACGCCAAGCGGGTGAACGTCGCCAAGGCCGTGCTCTACACGCTCACGGGATCGGGGTCGGTGGTGATGATTCCCGACTCGTTCTGGAATGCGGAGTTCTGGGGCAGTGCCCTGATGGGCGCGGCACTGCGGGGGGCGCGAGTGATGGTGATTGCCCCATCGCACACGAGCAACTCGGTGGAGGTGCGCGGGACGCAGCTGCTCACGCGTGAGCTGCTGTGGCGCATGATGGTGGCGCGGGAGCGCTTGGCCCCCGTGCTCGCGACGTCCGGCGGCGCGCTGCACATCGGGGTCTTCGATTCACGGGTCGCCGTGATTGACATTCCCGGGAAAGTCGCGGCGGTCCGCTCGACCTTCGCGCGGCATGCATGGCTGCGCGAGCTCTTTCGTTTCCCGCAGCAAGCCTACGACGACCTCGACGACATCTCGAGCCGCTTGCAGGAACTCGGACTCCGCCCGATGGGCACGCCCGAGTTCGAGTACGACGCCGTGACTCGGCTCCACCTCAAGGCCAACTTCGTTGCCTCGCGCGAGGCCTGGCGCATCATGGAACGTCCCGAATGGGGCGAGATCCTCTGGACATTCATCACGCAGCGCATCGCCCAAGTGCAGAGCAGCGCCTCCATCACCCTCGAGGAGTTCCCCGACGCACTGCTCGACGTGGGCACCGGCTACGTGGAGGATTGGTACGCCGAGCTCAGTCCGGCGCAGCGGGAGACGCTGCAGTTCTATGCGATCATGGGATCGCAGAACCAGAACTACCGGTCGATGGTGATGGACGCCGAGGTCGCCTTCGTGGTGGCGAACTGGCCCAGCATCATTCCCTATCTCGACGCCATCTCGCTGATCGGCCAGAGCCAGTGGCTGGAGCGGCCCGATGAGGTGGATGCGCTCCTCCCGCCGATGGGCAAGTTCATCACCGTCTTCTCGCACTGGGGGCGGCTCGCGTTCTGAGCCGCATTCGGGCCTAACGCACGACTGCCTCGGCCTCGATCTCCACGAGGTACCCGTCGCCGATGAGCGCGGCGGCCACCAGCGTGTTGGCGGGCTGGATACGCCCGAATCGTGTTCCGTGCGCGCGCGACACCGCCTCCCAGTCCTCGGCCCGCCGCACGAAGATCCGCGTTCGCACGACGTCCTCGAGCGAGCCGCCGAGCGATCGGATCGCCCCTTCGATCTTGTCGATGGCGTGGTGGGTCTGGGCGGCGGGGTCGGTGCCGCCCATCAGGCGCGAGCGATGCGTGGAGGTCGTGCCGGACACGAGAATGCGATCACCCACGCGCACGGCGCGGGCATAGCCGGCGATCGGCTCCCAGGGCGTGTCGCTGAAGGCACGGCGGCTGCCGTCGGCACGCTCTTCCACGCGGTAGGGCGCCGGGAACGACTCGAGGTGATGGCTGAGATCTCCACTCGCCGTGAGGAAAGGCGGCCTGCGGTACTCGTCGCCGCAGTCTCCCGGGATCGGACGCAGCTGTGCCAGCGCCGCTCGGATCTCGGCGTGGTCGTCGCGATCGAGTCGCAGGGCGGCCAGTCGAAGGTTGTCCTCGATGTGCGCGCTGGTGCCAAGGCGCGCGCCGACGATCACGCCAGCCACGGCGGGCGCATCGAGAATGGCGCGGCAGGCCACGTTGGCAATCGAGGCGCCGCGCCGCGTCGCCACGCCATCGAGCACACGCAGCAACGACTGGAACGCCGCCCAGCCGCCGGCCTCACGGATGAACCGTCCGTACTTCATCTGCGACCAGGTCTCGAGGGCATCCCAGTTGGGCTCGGGCTTGCCCAGCCAGCGCTCGCTCAGGAACCCCCCGGCCAGCGTGCCGAACGCGAGCAACTTCACGCCCGCGGCCACGCAGTATTCCGCCATCGCCCCCGCGGCGCGTTGGTCCAACAGCGAGTAGCACACCTGGTTCGTGACAATCGGAATCCCGCTCTCCACCATCAACCGCAGGTGCGCGGTGTCGGTGTTGGTCAGCCCGAGGTGCGCAATCATTCCCTCCTGCCTGAGCTCGTCGAGCCAGAGCATGGCATCAATCCACGACGGATCGGCGTAACTCCACGCGTGGAACTGCAGTAGCGGAAGGCGCTCCAGCTTCATGCGCTGGCAGGCACGCTGCACGGCTGCGCGCACGTCGTCTCGCGTGAGCGGGCCAGGCGCCGGGACCCACTTCGTGAACAGCTCCACGGCGGGAGTGCCGGCGCGCGTGTGAAAGCGCCCCACGATCTCCTCGGCCGAACCGTAGTGATCGGCCATGTCGAATGTCGTGAAGCCGGCGTCGGCGTAGGGCGCCATCGCGTCGGCGGCGGCATCGATGTCGAGGCCGCGCCCGTCGCGCTCAAGGTCGGCCACTTGCCACAATCCAGTGAGTACGCGGGCGATGCGCAGTCCGGGTGCGATCTCGAGGCGCTCCACCGCCGGCGTCATTCGCGTCACTCCGCCGGAAGGGTGGCGAAGCGCTCGCTCAGGTTCACGCCGGCGCGGCGCAGTGCGCTCACCTCGCGCCGGTAGATCAGCGTTCCCGCGGCCATCACGAGCAGCCACACTGGCGTGGAGCGGAAGTACCAGGCGCTCACATCCGAGCTGAGGTCCTTCCACACGTGGACCGTCAGGAAGAGCACCAGCGCCAGCGCGCCGAGCGCGGCCAGCGCATTGCGCAGTGCCGGGCTACGCAGCACCCGCATGCCGGCCGCCAGCGCCGGGTTCGTGCGCGGCAGGGCCAGCACCGAGACGCACATCAGCAGGAAGTTCACCAGCATCGAAATCACGAGCAGGTCCACGCCGAGGAAGAAGTCGCCGGCGAGGTGGCTGCCCAGGATGCCCACCGTGGCCATCATGCCGCTGAGGACGACGGCCGTGTTTGGCGTATGGCGCTGCGGATGCACGCGCGCGACGGCCCTGGGGAACACGCCATCGGCTGCCCACGCGAACATCAGGCGCGAGACTGACAGCAGCATCGCCGGCAGGTCGTTGATCAGCGCCACCGCCGCACCGGCGACGATGAGCACGGTCAGGCGCGGGTCGAGGATGTAGCCAAGCAGGCCGGGGGCGGTGAGATCCTTCGTCGCCGCCTCGGATGCGATGAACCACCACGGCACGGTGTGATACACCGCGCCGGCAAACAGAAAGTAGAAGGCACCCACCACCACCATGGCCAGGCCGATCGCCCGGGGCAGGTCGCGCTCGGGATGCCGGGCCTCCCCGCCCGCCTGCGCGATGGCGTCGAAGCCGATGAAGCTCGAGAAGAGCACCGCCGAGGCCGACAGGAATACACGGAGGTCAAACGGCGCGCTCGGCGCGGCACCAAGGTCGCGGCCTTCGCGAGCGAGCAAGGCGGCGCCGAACTCCTCGTGCCCGGCGGCGAACCCGACGACGATCACGATCGCGCCGAGGGCGAACATGAGGAACATCAGCGGGATCACGGTGCGCTGGTAGGCGCCGAGCCCGCGCAGGTTCACGCCGACGAAGGTCCAGAGGACGCCAAGCGCCAGCGCCAGGCGCACGCGTCCCTCACCCAGCGCTGCGGCCACGCCGCTCCACTCCAACGCCACGGCAACGTCGCGCAGGAAAGGCGGAATCACATACGAGACCACGCCGATGGCGATGGACAGTCCGAACCACTGCGAGAAGGAGGCGACGAACCCGAGCCAGGGACTCAGTGCGCGGCTGGCGTAGAGGTAGCTCCCGCCGGCGCGCGGCATCGCCGACGCCAGCGTGGCGTAGGCCAGCGCCGCCAACAGCGCCGGCAGCGCGGCGAAGGCGAAGGCGGGCAGCACCCACGGACCGATCCCCGGCACGTTCCGCTGCAGCATGATCGGCACGATGTTGATCGACGCGCCGACCATGGAGCAGATGCCGGTGGCGGCGAGGGCGAGCAGGCCGAGGTCGCGCGCGAGACGGGGCATGAGAGCAGTGAGGAGCGAAGACCGAGGAGCGAAGACCGAGGAGCGAAGATCGAGGATTGAAGATCGAGGATTACAGACTGGATGGGGGAAGGGGCGACGTGATGCGGAGCACAGAGCGGGAGGGCTGGCACGGGTCCTGCACCAGCAGTCAATCGGACGGGTCGGGGGCGGCCGGAACTGCGCTCGTGATGGGGAACTGGACCGAATGCCCCCGGCCGCGTCACCACTTGGGCAGCACTGGCGCGCCGCCTCCGTTGCGGAGCTCCTACACTGGATCGGCAGGACGCAACAGCGTCGCCTGCAAGGCGCCGGACGGGCACTTGGCCACCTGCGCTGCCACCGCTTCCGGCGTGGCCAACTCGGGGCGCACCCAGCGCGTGCGCTTCACGTCGAACACCTCCGGCAGGCCGCGCACGCAGCGACCCGAGTGCGTGCAGATGTTCGGATCGAAGGTCACGACGATGCCTGGGGCTTCGTAGGTCTGCAGCTTCTTCGCCATCCCACTCCTCCTTACATCGGCTCGCCCATGCGCACGGGGTGCCCGGGTTGCCAGTCGGGCCGAAACGGCACGCGTGTGGGAAACAGCATAACCACCGTGGAGCCGAGCAGGAAGCGACCCATCTCCGCGCCCTGCGCGAGATGCACCGCGTCCGCACCCTCGGCCGCATACTCCCAACTGCGAATCACCCCCGGGCGCGGCGGATTCACCGTTCCGTGCCACACGGTGGCCATGCTCCCCACGATCGTCGCCCCCACGAGCACCATCACGAACGGGCCCCTGGCTCCCTCGAACAGGCAGACCACGCGCTCGTTGCGCGCGAAGAGTCCCGGCACGCCGCGTGCCGTCGTTGGGTTCACCGAGAACAGCGCGCCCGGCACGTGCAGCATCCGCACGAGCCGCCCCGCACAGGGCATGTGGATGCGGTGATAGTCGCGCGGGCTGAGGTAGATCGTCGCGAAGCTTCCATCCGTGAAGCGCGAGGCGATGGCAGCGTCACCGCCGACCAGCGCCGTTACGGTATAGCGATGCCCCTTGGCCTGGATGATCTGCCCGCCCTCGATCGCGCCGCACAGGCTCACCGCACCATCCACCGGGCAGATGCGCTCGCTCGCCGCGAGCGGGCGCACACCGTCGCGCAGCGCGCGCGTGAAGAAATCGTTGAACGTCGCGTAGCGCGCGAGATCGGGCTCGGCTGCCTCGGCCATGTTCACGCCGTACCGACCGGCGAACCAGCGGATGGCCGCAGTGGTCAGCGCACCGGATGCCGACGACGCGCAGCGTCCGATGAGTGAGGTGAGCGCCCGCTTGGGAAGCAGGTACTGGAAGAGGACTGCCAATGAGGGCATCTGGTGCGCGGGGTCTGCGGCGGGCGTCAGCGATCGAGGATCGGAAGATAGGCACGCCACGGCCCCACGGCATCGCGATATCGCTTGGCCATCACCCGGGCGATCTGCGCCAGGTGGCCGAGGTCGTGGGCCACCCAGGCGGACAGGAGTTGCCGCAGCGTCACCGTGCCGAGGGCGGGGTGCTCGCCCGTGAGCGCGAGCTCGGCATCGGTGAGCTGCCAACCCCGGAGCGTGGCGAGGTTCGCTGCGCGCAGGTCGGCGAACTCCTGCAGGAGCGCGTCGGTGGACTTCCCTGCACTCTCCTCACGATGCGCGAATCGATCGAACGGGGCGAAGCGACGGTCGCCGGCTTGGGCGAGGATGATGCGCGAGCGCGGGATCCAGTCGCTGCGCTCGCCGTGCACGAGGTGCGCAAGGTTCTCGAAGGCGCTGAAGGTGTCGGGGCCTTCGTCGGCGTGGAGCCAGGCTGGGGTGAGGCCGCCGAGCAGCGCGTGCAACGTGGCCGGCGTGCGCGCGAGGACGAGCAGGGCGTCAGCGAGGTCCGGGGGCATGGTCTGTTCCATGAGGGCGGTGCGGACGTGGCGGCCGCGCAGGCGCGCCCACGCGCGCCGCAGGCCCGCTTCAAGTCGGTCGAGCAGGATCGCGATGCGCTTGGAGCGCGCCGCGATCACGGAGAGGCCCGGAACCCAGAGCAGGAATCCCGGCACGCCGGGAGGGACCGAGAGCAGCAACCCGGCGACGAGCAGGACGACGCCCACGCCGAGGAATCCGGCTGTCCGCCACTCGCTACCACGCGCGCCCTCCCGATTCCGGGTGCGTACGTAGTGGTCGAGAAAGCGTCGCCCAGGCGCGCCGTCCTTCAGACGGCGGTACTCCGACTTGATCCGCGCGAGCACGCACTGTCCCTCCGTTGGGGTGAAGTCTAGCGACGTTTGTCGCGCGGGGACCCAACACCTGCCAAGTTTCCCGGATGCGTTCTTGGCTGCGCGTCAGCATCGCCCACACCTTTGGCTGCGTCGCCGGACTCGCCGCCCCATCGTTGGTGGATACCCAGACACCACCGCGCGGTGACTCGCTCCCCCGGCCGTCGCTGGAGGTGCTCCGAATCTCGGAGCCGATCCAGATTGACGGCCGGCTGGACGAAGGCGCGTGGGCGCGCGCGGCGACGGCCTCCGATTTCGTCCAGCGCGCACCGTTCGACGGCGCACCGGCGACCGAGCGCACGGTGGCAAGAGTCCTCATGGACGAGCGCAACGTGTATGTCGGCTTCCGGCTGTACGACAGCCGACCCGACCTGATGGGGCGGCAACTCGCCCGGCGCGACGCCGGCGACACCTATACCGATTGGATCTGGGTCGGGTTCGACACCTACGGCGACCGACGCACCGCCTTCGCGTTCGGCGTCAGTCCGCGCGGCGCGCAACGCGATGCCTACGCCTTCAACGACGGCGAGATCGATTTCCAGTGGGACGCGGTGTGGCAGTCGGCCGCGCAGGTCGACTCGCTCGGCTGGACGGTGGAGATGCGCATCCCACTGTCGCAGTTGCGATATGCCGCCGGCGACTCCACGCGGAACTGGGGCCTGCAGTTCCTGCGGAGCTTGGCGAGGAACGGGGAGGCGGCCTTCTGGAGCCCCCGTCCGGCAAACGCGCCCGGCGACGTCTCGCGCTACGGCGTGCAGAGCGGACTCGGCACGCTCGAGGGCGCGGTGCCGCTGGAGATCATCCCGTACCTGCGCTCGCAGGTGGCCACGCTGCCGTCCGATCCCGGCAATCCTTTTCACGCCGCAACGTCCGGCGAGACCGCCGTCGGGCTCGACCTGCGGATGCGACTGCCGAAGTCCCTGACCCTTACCGCCACCGTCAACCCGGATTTCGGACAGGTCGAGGCCGATCCCGCCGTCGTCAATCTCTCGGCGTTCGAGGTCTTCTTTCCGGAACGCCGCCCGTTCTTCCTCGAGAGCTTGGACAATTTCCGCTTCGGGGGGACGCGGTCGTTCAACAGCGCCGATCCCCCGAACTTTTTCTACACGCGCCGGCTCGGGCGGCCGCCGCAGCGCCGCCTCTCTGGCGACTACGTTGACGTCCCGTCGCAGACACCCATCCTCGCGGCGCTGAAGCTCAGCGGCAGCACGCCCGGAGGCTGGGCCATCGGTTCGCTCAACACGACGACGGCGCGGGGTACGGGGCGGCTCGCCCTGCCCGGCGGCGAGATCCAGCGCGAGGAGGTGGAGCCGCTGACGAACTCGCACGTCTCCCGCGTGCGGAAGCTCCTCCGCGGCGGGTTCAGCTCGGTGGGCGGCTTCGGCTCCTGGGTCGAACGTGATCTCACCGACACGCTCGTCCGGGCGGTGCTGCCCGATCGGGCCATCGTCACCGGTTTGGACTTCGAGCACGCCTGGGACGAACGGACCTGGACCATTTCGGGCGTCGTGGCACGCAGCCAAGTGAGCGGTGATCCGGCGGCCATCGCGCGCCTCCAACGGGCGAACTACCGGTCGTTCCAGCGCCCCGATGCCTCGCACCTCGACTTCGATCCAACGCGCCAGAGCCTCAGCGGTGGCTATTACGCATTGAGCGCGGCGCGGACGGCCGGACGGCTCACCGGATCAATCACGGCCGAGCAGCTCGATCCGGGCTTCGAGTCCAACGACCTCGGATTCCAGACCACGTCCGATCGCCGCGCGGTGAGCACGGCGATTTCCTACCGCCAGCCCAACCGCACGCGAGCCTTCCAAAACTGGTCGTTCGGGCTCTTCTCCACGATCGCGGCTACGACGGCCGGAGAGAATCTCGAGCGCCGCATCGCGAGCTTCAACCAAGTCCAGCTCCTCAACTTCTGGACTCTCACGCTGGAAGGGAACCTCGAGACCGGACGGTTCAACGACCGCCTGCTGCGCGGCGGACCGCTGGCCGCGCGGCCGCGCTCGACGAACGCGGAGGTTGAGGTGACCACCGATCCGCGGCGTCCCGTGATTTTCAGCGTCGAGGCCGAGCTCCGGCAGGATCAGGCCGGGCGTCGCGTCCGCGAGTACTCCGTCGGATTGGACTGGCGGCCGCAATCGGCCATTCGACTGCGCCTCGAGCCGGAGATCGCCTTCAATGATCTCGTGGACCAATACGTCACCGCGACGGATGACGTGACCGCGACGGCGACCTTCGGGCGGCGATACGTCTTCGCCGACGTGCGCCAGCGCGAGGCCCGTCTCAACACCCGGCTCGACTGGACCTTCTCGCCCTACGTCTCCCTGCAACTCGTCCTCCAGCCTTTCGCATCGGGCGGCGAGTTCCTGCGCTACAAGGAGTTCCTCACGCCGCGGCGCTTCGAGTTCGCCACCTACGGGGTGGACCAGGGCAGCATCGTGCGCGATGGCAGCACGGTCACCGTTGATCCGGACGGAGCCGGTCCCGCTCCATCCTTCGAGTTCAGCGAACGGGACTACACGGCGCGGGAACTGCGGGGCAACGCAGTGCTCCGCTGGGAGCTGCGGCCCGGCTCCACGGTGTTCCTGGTCTGGCAGCAGACCCGCGATGCCTTCGAGACCGGTGCGGATCTCGATGCCGCCGGACAGCTCGGCTCGCTCTTCAATGAACCGGCCCGCAACGTGTTCCTCGTGAAGTTCGCGTGGTGGTTCGGGCGATGACCATGCCGCACCGTGCCTTCTCGCCGGAGTGGGCCGCCGCCTTCCGGGAGGCGATCGAGGCGGATGCCTCGTACCGCGACGCCGCCGCCAAGTGGACTTGGCCGGTGGCCCTGGTGTTGCAGGCGACGCCGGAATACGGATACCCCGACGCGGTCGCCGTCGAGCTCACGCTCGATCGCGGACGCTGCACCAACGCGGCCATTCGTACACGCGATGCCGTCACCGCTCCGTTCGTCCTCACGGCGCCATATGCCATCTGGAAGGCAGTCGTGCGGGGCGAACTCGATCCCCTGGTCGGTGTGACGCGCGGCAAGATCGCCGCGCAGGGGTCGCTGGCCACCTTGATGCTGCACGCCAAGTCTGCCGCCGCGCTCTGCGCCTGCGCCCGCAACGTGCCCACTGCCTTCCCCGACGAGGACTGACCGATGCCGATGACCGCGCGCGAACTCGACAGCGCCTACTACGCCCTCTGGCGCAAGGCCAAGCAGCTGGCGTGGGATCCGGCCGACATCGATCTCTCCGCCGACCAGGCGCAATGGGCGCGCATCAAGACCGACTACCCTGAGGAGCGCTACGCCGAGCAGATCCTCAAACTGACGTCGCTGTTCTACCAGGGCGAGGAGTCGGTGACGAAGACGCTTGCCCCGCTCTGCTCGGCCGTGGCGCGTGGCGGCTACGGACTCGACAAGGAGCTCTTCCTCACCTCGCAGCTGTACGAGGAAGCGAAGCATTTCGAGTTCTTCGTCCGCTACTTCACGGAAGTATTCGAGGTGGACGGCAGCGAGACGCAGGCTTACATGACGCCGGCGCCGCAGGCCGTGCTCGTGGCCGACCTCGAGGAAGTCACGGAACGGTTGCGGCGCACCGAGGATCCAATCGCCCTCAAGGCGACCTTCGCCGAGGCTGTGACGCACTACA
>JANJUF010000040.1 GCA_024710705.1 Gemmatimonadaceae bacterium
CGGGCGCTCGGATTCGTGGGGGGGCATTGACAGGAAGTTAGTGGTAGCTAACTTCAGGTCAATAAGTTAGTATCTACGAAAATATGAAAATTCTCCTACGAACTCTTCGCGCCGCGCTACTCCTGCGGCTCTGCGCACTTCTCCTCCCGACGGCGCTCGACGCGCAGGCGGCGCCCCCGGTGCCCCCGGTGCCGTCGCGTGCCGACTCGGTGCGTGCCGACTCGCTCCGCCGTGCCGCGGCCCGTCGCGACTCCGCGCAGGTCATTCGCGCTGTGCAGGTCACCGCCACTCTCGCGCCAACCCGAGTGCTCGACGCCCCGCAGGCCATGGCCGTGGTCGGCGGCGCCGAACTGCGTCGGGCCCAGGGGGCAGCCGTGGGTGACGCACTCGAACAGCTCCCGGGCGTGCGTTCCCTCTCCATGACCACCGGCATCGGCAAGCCGGTGATCCGCGGGCTCACCCACAACCGCATCGTCACGCTCGACAACGGCCAGCGCACCGAGACCCAGCAGTGGGGGCACGACCACTCACCGAATGTGGAGACCGCCAACGCCGAGCAGATCGAGGTAATCAAGGGGCCGGCCAGCGTGCTCTATGGAAGTGATGCCTTGGGCGGCGTGGTGAACGTGGTCGCGCCCGCGATCGCCAGCGCCCGCGGCGAATCGCCTTTCGTGCGCGGCCGGATCACCTCGGCCTTCAATACGAACGTGATGGGACCCGACGCCACGCTGCGCCTGGACGCGGCCCGCGAGGGCTTCGGCGCGCGCCTCGCTCTGACCGGGCGCATGACGGGCGACATGCGCGCGCCGCGCGGCGTCCTCGCCAACACCGAGAACGAGACGGGACACGGTGAGGCGGCGCTGGGCTGGAGCGGCGATCGCGGACGCGTCGCCCTCCGCTACTCGGCGCGCTCGGAGCGCATCGAGATCTTCGACGATCCGGTGGCGGCACCGGGCTACACCGGCTACCAGCGCCTCAGCACCGGCCGCGGCACCTTCGAGGGGGAACGGCAGCTGGGCGCCGGACTGCGCCTGCAGACACAGCTCGGCGTCGAGCGCAACTACCGGCGTGAGTACGATGCCGCCGATGCACAGGACATCGCGCTGGGGCTGTTGATCAACACCGCGACGGGATTCGTGCACCTGCACCACGCGGCGCTTGGCCCCTTCAGTGGCGGCACGTTCGGCGTCTTCGCGATGGACAGTCGCTTCGAGAAGCGCGGCACGGCGACGTTGATTCCCAACTCGCAGTCGCGGGGGCTCGCGGCCTACGCGCTGGAGCACATCGAGCGCGGACGCTGGCGGGGCACGGTCGGCGCGCGGTGGGACGTGCGCGACCTCTCGGTGGAGGACGATGCCGTGCTCGGGTTGGCGGCGCAGTCGCAGCAGCATCAGGCGGTCACGGGCAGCGCTGGACTCGCGTATCGGATCGGCGAGCACGCCTCGTTGGTGACGAGCGTCGGACGCGGATTCCGTGCGCCGGCGGCACCAGACCTCTACGCCAATGGGTTCCACGAGGGCACACGGGCGTATGAGCGTGGCAATCCGAACCTCCGTGTGGAGACCTCGCTGAACGCCGAGGTCGGCGTGCGGGTGGAAGCGAACTCGCTCAATGGCGAGATCAGCGTGTTCAACAATGCGATCGAGGACTACATCTACCTGCGCCCCTTCGGCACGGGCGGGGCGGCCTTCGATTCACTGGAAGTCGTGCAGGGCAACGCCGTGCTCCGGGGCCTCGAGGGGCGGTTGGCGTGGCGGGCGCGGCCATGGGTCACGCTGCAGGCGGCGGGCGATCTCGTGCACGGGACCAACACCGCGGTGGACGTCCCGCTGACCTTCGTGCCGCCGCCGCGCGTCGTGCTGGGCGCTCGGTTCGAGCGTCCGATGCTGGGCACCCTGCTGCTCCGGCCGTGGCTGAGCGTGCAGGGCGAGCGCAACTGGCGGCAGACGCGCGTCGACCCGCGTGACGTGGCGCCGCCGGGGTACTCGCTCGTGCATCTCGGCGCCGGGGCCACCGTCATGGCCGGTCCGCGCGTGCTGCTGGTGGACGTTGCCGTGCGCAACCTGGCGGACACGCCGTTCCGCAGCTTCATGAGCCGCTACAAGGAGTTCGCCGATGGGCCGGGGCGGGCGCTGGTGCTGCGGGTGACGACGGAGTTCTGATACCGCGGGCGGGGGCGCGGTCGCGGATTAGATTCCGCGTTCGACCCTCGCGCCGAGTCCCCGATGTCCGTGGTCCAAGACCTGATCCACCTGCTCGAACTCGAACCCCTCGAGCACAACATCTACCGTGGCACCAACCGCGATGTCGGCACCGGCCGCGTGTTTGGCGGCCAGGTCTTTGCCCAGGCGCTGGTGGCGGCCCGGCGCACGGTGCCCGATGCGCGCGAAGCCCACTCGGTCCACGGCTACTTCCTGCGCGAGGGCGACACCCGCGCCCCGATCGTCTTCTTCGTGGATCGCCCCCGCGACGGCCGGAGCTTCACCAGTCGGCGCGTGACCGCCATCCAGCATGGCGAGGCGATTTTCCATCTCTCGGCGTCCTTCCACCTGCACGAAGGCGGGATGGACCACCAGACGGCCATGCCCGAGGTGCCGGCGCCCGAGGACTGCCCCGAGGAACTCGAGCTGGTGCGCGCCAACGCCCAGAAGATCCCCGAACCGCTGCGCGGGATCCTCACGCAGGACCGGCCGCTCGAGATTCGCCTGATCACGCCGAACGATCCCTTCCGCAAGCGCGAGGCGGTGCCGGCGGCCGACGCCAAGCGTCAGGTCTGGTTCCGCATGCGCGAGCGCATGCCTGATGACCTGATGTACCATCACGCGGTGCTGGCCTACGCCTCCGACTACGGATTTCTCCCCACGGCGCTGCTGCCGCACGGGGTGAGCTTCCGCGATCCGCGTCTCATCATCGCCTCGCTCGACCACACGCTCTGGCTGCATCGCCCCTTTCGTGCCGACGAGTGGCTGCTGTACACGAGCGACTCGCCCACGGCATTCGGCGCACGCGGCTTCGTGCGCGGACAGGTCTTCACGCGCAACGGCTTGCTTGTGGCCAGCGCCGCACAGGAAGGACTCATCCGCCTCCGCGAGCCCAAGGCGTGACGCCCGACCTCCCGACGGCACTCGCCTACTTCGCGGTCTTTCTCTTCTCCACCACCCTGCACGAGGCCGCGCACGCCTGGGCGGCGCTGCGCGGCGGCGACCCCACGGCATATCACGGCGGGCAGGTGTCGCTCGACCCCATGCCGCACATCCGACGCGAACCCTTCGGCATGGTCATCCTGCCGCTGCTCTCGTCGGTGACGCTCGGATGGCCCTTCGGCTACGCGAGCGCGCCCTACGATCCGAACTGGGCGATGCGGTTCCCGCGCCGAGCGGCCTTCATGGCCCTGGCGGGGCCGGCCGCGAACCTGGCGCTGGTGCTGCTGGCGTTGATGGCCCTGCGCGCCGGGGCCTTCTTCGAGGTGTTCACGCCGCCGCCAACCGCCAACTTCGGCACGCTCACCGCCACCGACCTCGGGCCCGCCTGGGACGCGGCGGGTCGGATCCTGAGCATCGTCTTCTCGCTCAATCTCCTGCTCTGCGTCTTCAATCTCCTGCCTTTCCCTCCGCTGGACGGGAGCGCCGCCATCACGCTGTTGATGTCGCCAGGCGTGACCGCGCGGTACCAACAGTTCGTGTGGGGCACGCCGATGCTGGGCTTCATCGGGCTCTTCGCCGCCTGGCAGCTGTTCCCGATGATCTTCGGCCCGGTGTTTTCGGCGGCCATCAACCTGATCTACCCAGGCGTGACATACGGCTGAGCGGCTGGGGTATCTCCGATATGCGACGCCTCCTCCTCCTCGCCGGCGCCCTCCTGGCCAGCACCGCCTGCTTCGACGCCTTCGGCCCGGGCCGGGTCGAACTCCGGTGGTACGTGGACTCGCAGAAGGTGAGCTGCTACACCTGGGTGGAAACCGAGTGCCTCCGCGTGCGGGAGAGCACGTCCGAGCCCTGGCAGAATTTTTCCGACGAGATCGAAGGCTTCGCCTGGGAGGCGGGATACGAATACCGCATCCGCGTGGAGCGGACGACGATCGCAAATCCGCCGGCGGATGGTTCCTCGGCTCGCTATCGGTTGCTGCAGATCCTGAGCAAGACGGCCGTCGCCGCGTCTCGCGCGCCCTAGCTCCGCGGCGGCCATTTCCGCCACAGCACCCAACTCACCAGCCAGCCGAGTCCGGCGGCGAAGACGACGTCACTGACGAAGTGCGCCCGCGCCGCCACGCGCGTGGCGGCGCAACCGGCGGCGAGTACGTAGCCCACCCACCGCGCGCGCGGAAAGAGCCGCGCCAGCATCGCCGCGCCGCCGAAGGCCACGGCCGCGTGCGAGCTCGGGAAGGCAAGCCCAGCGCCGCTCCACGTCCGTTCGTCCCACGGGCGGAAGCCGTAGAGCCCGTCGTGGATCGCCGGACGCTCGCGCCGCACCACGAGCTTGATGAGCTCCGCCAGCGCGCCAGCCAGCATCGGCGACCAGAACAGCAGCCAGGCCCGACGCGTCGCGGCCGCGCCCTGCTGCAGCCGCAGCGCCGTGGCCAGCGCCACCCAGGTGCCGGCGAATCCCATGATGCGGAAGAGCTTGCCCAGATCGCTGGCGTACACGTCCGGGGCGTGCAGCACGTCGAACACCGCCTTGTCCACCAGCAGCGTGAGCGCAGTGGCCGTGAGCGTGATACCGAGCGCCGTCCAACCAGCGCGTGCGCTCATGGTTGCGTCGGTCTGCAATTCCTCGGTCACGCCCACACCTCCGCAAAGGTCGCCAGGATGCGCTCGGTCATGCCCCACACGGTGAAATCGTCCAACTGGTACGCCTCGACCTGCATCTGGAAATCGCGGACGCGGACGCTGGCGCGCACACGGGCATCCTTGTGGAACAGCGCGGCCACACGGACCCACCGGTACTCGGCGACCTCGTCGCTCGGTACCAGCGATGGCAACTCGCGCAGCGCACACACAAACGGCCGGACGATGATCGGCGGAAGGACCGGCGTGCGCGGGCGCAGCTCGTCGAGCGACCCGAGGACCGCGCCGTGCACGCGGAGGTCGAGCCCCAACTCTTCCATCGTCTCCCGCAGGGCCGTGTGCTCCAGCGATGCATCGCCGCGCTCGTGCCGTCCGCCCGGCAATCCGATCTGTCCGCTCCACGGATCGCCCTCGCGTGTGGCACGGCGAATCAGCAACAGCTCGAGGTCGTCGGGCGCATCGCCCGGCTTGAGCACCAGCGCCACGGCGGCCTCATGGTACGGCTCGTCGCGCTCGGCGAGCGCCGCGGGGCGCGCCGCGAGTGCGCGTTGGATGCGCGCGAAGGAGGACGGCAGCTCCCCCGCGTGCACCAGCTCAGCCCTCGACCGGACCGCCGAGCCCGACCCAGGCGTTCCAGCCGCCGGCCATGCTCGCGACGTCGGTGTAGCCCATCTGCTGGAGAGTGTCGGCGGCGAAGGCCGAGCGATTCCCGCTGGCGCAGTAGATCACGACCTTGGCGTTGCGCGGGATCAGCGCCTCGACCTTGGTCTCGAGCGTACCCCGCGGAATCACCATCGCGCCCTTGATGCGGCCGAGGTTCGTCTCCTGCGGTTCGCGCACGTCGAGGAGCACCGGGGCATCGGCCTCGTCGAGGTGCTTGGCCACGTCGGCGGCGGAGACTTCGCGGATGCGCGACTTGGCTTCGGCGATCAGGTCGGACGCGGTCTTGTAGGTCATCGGGCGCGGTGAGGGTATGGGCAGCACGTGAGGCTCCGAAGAATATACCAATGGAGGCGCCCCAGCCCCGCGCGTGACATCTTTCCCCCATGCCACTCACGATGCAGGTGTTGCTCGGCCTCCTGGGCGGACTCGCCCTCGGGCTCGGCCTCTCCGGATCCGATTCCGCCGTCGCCCAGGCCGCGTTGGCCGTCCTCGGTCCCGTCGGCACGCTCTTCATCAACGCCATCCGCATGACGGTGATTCCCTTGGTGGTGGCGACGCTGATCGTCGGCGTCAGCGCGGCACCAGATCCCCGTGCGGTGGGCCGCATCGGCGCACGGGCCCTGCTGCTGTTCGTGGTCGTACTGGCGGCGGCTTCGGGCCTTGGTGTGGTACTGGGGGCCCCGCTGCTCGCGAACTTTCCCATCGAGGCGTCGGCGGTGGACGCACTGCGTGCCAGCGCCGTTGACAGTGAGATCGCCAGTACCCGCGTTCCGACGCTCACCCAGTGGGTGATCGACCTGGTGCCGATCAATCCCATCAAGGCTGCCGCCGACGGTGCGATGTTGCCGTTGATCCTGTTCTCGGTGCTCTTCGCCGCGGCGCTGATGCGCGTCGCGCCCGATCGGCGCGCGGCGGTGGTGAAGGTGTTCGAGGGGATCCAAGACGCCTCACTGGTGCTGGTGCGCGCCATCCTCGTGCTGGCCCCGATCGGCGTCTTCGCCTTGGCCGTGCCGCTGGCGGCGCGGATGGGCATCGCGGCGGCGGGTGCGCTTCTCGGGTACATCATCATCGTCAGCGGCATCTGCCTGTTCTTCATGGCGGTGGTGCTCTACCCGGCGGCCGTCCTGCTCGGGCGGGTCTCGCTGCGCGAGTTCGCGCTGGCCGCGTTGCCGGCGCAGGGCATCGCGTTCAGCTCGCGCTCGTCGCTGGCCGCGCTGCCGGCCATGCTCGAGAGCGTCCGCGACACCCTCAAGCTCCCGCCGACCATCGGGAGCTTCTTCATTCCGCTGGCGGCATCGATGTTTCGTGCCGGTGCCGGCATCGGCCAGACCGTCGGCGTGCTGTTCATCGCAAGGCTCTACGGCGTGGACCTCGATTCCGCGCAGCTGCTCACCATCGCCGTGACCAGCGTGATCACGTCGTTCTCGGTGCCCGGGGTGCCAGGGGGGTCGATCCTCGTGATGATCCCGGTACTGATGTCGGCGGGGATCCCGGTGGAAGGCATCGGCATCCTCCTCGGCGTGGACACCATTCCCGACATGTTCCGCACCACCACGAACGTGACGGGCCACATGTCGGCGGCTGTGATCCTCGCCCGCGGCGAACGGACCGCTGCCGATGGCTGAGCACTGGCTGGCACTCACTGCGGCCGGTCTTTGGGTCTTGTTCATCGCCGTGGTGGTCGTACGCTTTCTCGACTCCAAGCACCTCGACGAGTACCCGGCGCTGGCGCCGGCGGATGCGCCACGCCTCAGCGTGATCATCCCGGCGCGCGACGAGGCGCGCCACATCGAGGCCTGCCTGCGCAGTGTGCTCGCGAGCACGTATCCGCGGCTGGAGGTGATCGTCGTGGACGACCACTCGAGCGATGGCACGGCCCAGATCGCGCAGCGCATCGCCAACGAGGACCGCGCCGCGCACGGCGTGGCCCGCGTGCAGGTTGTGCAGGCGGGCGCCCTGCCGCCGGAATGGTTTGGCAAGCAGTGGGCCTGCCACAGCGGAGCCGGCGTGGCCCACGGCGAGATCCTCTGCTTCACCGATGCCGACACGCGGCACGGTCCAGAACTGCTGGCCCGCAGCGTGAACGCCATGCGCCATCGGCAGTGCGCGCTCTTTACCGTGGCCGGCCACCAGGAGGCGGTGACGTTCTGGGAGAAGGTCGTCCAGCCCTTCGTGTTCGTGCTGTTGCTGTCGCGGTACGGCGGAGTCGAGGCCATGAGCCGCTCCACGCACCCGAAGGACAAGATCGCCAACGGCCAGTTCCTGATGATGACGCGCGCCGCGTATACGGCCATCGGCGGGCACGAGGCGGTGAAGGACCACGTGGCGGAGGACCTGCGGCTGGCGCAGCGTGTCGCCGAACTCGGCCTCGGTGCGCACATGGTGTTGGGGCGCGATCACCTGCGCACGCGCATGTACACGTCCTTCGCCGAGATCCGAAAGGGTTGGGGCAAGAACGTGTTCGCGGCCGGTCGCGACACCATGCACCTAGGTCCGATCGCGCGTCGGGTGTTTCCCGTCATTTTCCCGCTTCCCACCTTGCTCCCCGTGCTCCCTCTGGTGTTGTTGGTCCTCGGCCTCTGTGGAGTCCTCGGCACCGGGGCGTTGCTCTTCGGCGCCATCGTCACGGCTGCCAACGCCCTCTTCTGGATGGGGGCCTATGGCTACGCCCGCCTCAATCCGCTGTGGGGACTCAGCTTCCCGCTCGCCGCGCTGGTGTTCAGCGGGATCTGCGCCGAGGCAGCTTGGCGCGGCAGCCGCGTGGAGTGGAAGGGTCGCGACTACCTGTCGAGGCCCGCATGAGCGCGCGCTTCGCGGTGCTGTTCGACCTCGACGGCACGCTGGTGGATTCCATCGGGCTGCTGGTGCAGAGCATGGAGTATGCGTACGAAGGACGGACGCGCCGACCGCAGGTGGCGGAATGGATCCAACTGATCGGCACGCCGCTCGACGACATGCTCGGGCGCTGGGCCGACGACGCGGAGGACGTGGAGCTCCTGCGGGCCCGCTACCGCGAGCACCAGATCGCCAAGCACGACGCGATGACCGCGGCGTATCCCGGCACGGTGGAGGCGATCCACACGCTGCACGCGGCGGGACATCCCTTGGCCGTGGTGACGTCGAAGCTCGAGGTGGGCGCGCGCCGCTCGCTCAAGTTCATCGGCGTGGAGGACTGCTTCACCGCCGTGGTCGGGATTGACCACACCGCGAAGCACAAACCTGACCCCGAGCCGGTGCACTTCGCGCTGTCGCGCGTCGGCGTCCCGCCCGAGCGCGCGATCTTCATCGGCGATTCCACGCACGACATGCGCGCCGGCCAGGCCGCGGGGGTGATCACCGCGGCGGCGTTGTGGGGGCCGTACTCGCGGGCCGAGCTCGAGCCAACCCGGCCGGACCACTGGCTCGCCGCGATGGACGAAGTGGTGCCGCTGGTGGCGCGCCTTACGGCGTGATGGTGAGCGTGTACGGCGTGGGGCCGGGGAACGCGTAGTCGTTGGCCGCGCGTCCGTGCACGCGGACGCTGAAGCGGAATCGTGCGGGCGTGGGCGAGCTGAGGGTGATGCGTTGGCTCGTGCTATCGGGATGGTCCAGATAGAGCGTGTCCACGCCGAGCTGGACGACCAACCCCACATTCGCGTTGGCGCTGCTGCCAGTGACGGCGACGGTCGCGCTATCCCCGCCCCGGAGCGCCACGAAGAACGGGTGCGCGAATGTGGTCGCATCGACGGCGGCAGTGTCCACGGTCAGGCGGGGCCAGAGGCGGAACTCGCAGTCGTCCTCCGTGACGCTCTGGTTGATCGTCACGCCAGCGACCAGGACCACCCCGCCGACGTCGCACTCGACATTCGCGATCGCCTGCGCTTCCGAGACCACGGCCGGAGTGAAGGTGTGTTGCGATCCCATGCGAAGATTGGACAGGCCGTCCGCGCGAAGTTGGTATCTGCCGGACGAAAGAATTGCCCGAAGGGCCGGCTCTTTCCAGCCATTCTCTGCCCAGTTGATAATCGGGGGAGCGCCGACGGCGTCAGGGGTGGAGAAGCGGAGACTGGCGTAAGCTGGCCCCACGGCGGCCAACGTGAACGCTGCCTGTTCCGGCAGCGTGAACTCATACATGTCCACGAAACGCGGGAACACGACCGGCGCCTCAAGGAGCGTACAATCCGTGAGCGACGTCACTCCGACGATCGGCTCAGAAAGTCCAACGTCCCACGGAATGCACGGATCGCGGCGGATGGCGAACAAGCCAAACTTCATCGTCGAAGCCGAGAGGCGCCGCGTCGCCGAATCGAGGATTGCGTTGCTCGATAACGGCGCCCAGTACGACCCCTCCCACCGCTCGATGCGCAGGGCGCGCTGGGGGCGACCCTGCAGGTCGTCGGCGGCGTAGTCGAGGGTGATGGTGGCCGGGACGGCAAGCACCACCGCCGAAGGCGCAACCATGTGCGCGGTTGGAAGCAGGACGTTGTCGTCCGTGAACGGCGGGGCGTAGGGCTCCACCGCGACCGGCACTTCATCGGCCAGCGCGCCGACCGGAATCACAATGCTCGCCGTGCCGGAGGTAGATGCGACCATACCGCCAGCGAATCCGATGGTGGGGCCCGGATCCGGCGGAGGCGTTACTCCAGACTCGTCGGCGCAAGCCAGCGCGAGGCACAACACGCCGCCAAGAACCAGTCGCGCTCGATGGGCAACTTCCCGAGGGACTTGAGACCGCATGGTCTCAAGGTGGCACAAAGCAGGATGAAGTGGTAGGGGGGAGGAGGTCGCCGAGCGTATTGCCCCCGCCGGCAAGGAATGGGTAGCGCTCCGGGCCGCGCGGTGGCCGAGCATTCGCCGTGCTCACCACCCGCGACGCCGCCCGCCTGCTCCGCGCGAGCACCGATCCGCGACAGCTCGCCGAGCTGACCCGCACGCTGGGCTTCGAGCCGCCGCTCACACTCGACCGCGCGACGGCCCGCCGCCTTGCTCTCGCGCCCGGCGAGCGCCCCGGCCGCGTGTGCGTCGGCCTCGGCAACCTCCGCGCGCTGATCGTGCAGGTGCCACACCCGGACGACGTGCGCGATCGCGTCCCGGCGCTCTGCCGCACGCTCGCCCGCGAAGCGCCTGACCGACTCTGGCTGCTGGTGGCGCGGCACGGGTCCGGACATCTCTGCCTTGCCGCCGCACCGCCGGACGCCCGCGGCCCTATCCCAGTGCTCCTCGTCGATCCGCAGGCAGTCCGGGAAAGCGACGCCGAGACTTTCGCGGCATTGGCCGGCATCGTGGGCGGGAGCGACCTCATGGTGCACCTCCGCTGGCGCGAGACGCTCGGACGGACCGCGCTCACAGATCGCTTCTACCGCGAGTTGGAATCGGGCGTGCAGGCGATGGCGGACAGCGCGGTGGGGAACGCACCCGCCGGGGCCCGCCGCACTATCGCGTTACTGCACACGTCGCGGCTGCTCTTTGTCGCCTTCCTCGAGGCCCGCGGATGGCTTAACGCCGAGCGGGAGTTCCTGCGCCGACATTTCGCGGAGCGTAGCGGGGGGCGTGGCGCCCAGCGCCGGTTCCTCGAGCCGCTGTGGTTCGGCACGCTGAACACGCCGTACGCCCACCGGGCAGCCTCGGCCCGGGCGTTCGGACGCGTGCCCTTCCTGAATGGTGGCCTCTTCACCCGTGCGCCAATCGAACGGCAGTGGCGCGACCTGCGTTTCACCGACGACGCCATCGCCACGATCGTCGGCGGGTTGCTGGCGCGATATCGGCTCACGGCCCGCGAGTCGAGCGACGCCTGGTCCGACGCCGCCGTGGATCCCGAGATGCTGGGCCGGGCCTTCGAGTCGCTGATGCAGGAGGAGACGCGCCGCGCCCGAGGCGCCTTCTACACGCCGCCGCCGCTGGTCGCGCAACTGACACGCGACGGGCTCACCGCGGCGCTCGACGCCGCGCCCGGACCGGACGCCCTCGCTGCCCTCGATGCCCTGCGCATCCTTGATCCCGCCTGCGGCTCAGGCGCCTTTCTCGTGTTCGCGCTCGAAGAGCTCGCCGAGCGACGCCAGCGCGCGGGCGATGTGCGGCCCATCGCGCAGCGGCGGAGGCACGTGCTCACGCAGAACATCTTCGGCGTGGACGTGGACCCGCTGGCAGTCTGGCTCTGCCAGCTTCGCCTCTGGCTTTCGGTGATCGTGGAGGAAGAGGGCGATGCCGCCGTGGCGCCCCTGCCGAACATCGATTGGAACGTCCGCGAAGGGGACGCGCTCGCCGGGCGCGGATTCGCCGACACCCGCATCGGGTTCGATGTCGCGACGGAGCGCCTGCGCCTGCGATACGGGCGCACGAGTGGCGCGCGCAAGCGTGCGCTCGCGAAGGCCCTCGACCGCGCGGAGCGAGCGCGCGCTGAAGCCGCCATGCGGGCGCGCATCCTGCAGTTGACGGCCCAGCGGCGCGAACTGCTCGCTGCGGCGCGATCGCCCGACCTCTTCCGGCGCACGCGGCACGTGGACCGCCACACGCGTGCCACGCTGGACGCCCTGCGCAGTGCCGTGCGCCGCGCCCGCGTCGAACTGGCGGCGCTCCGCAGCGGGGGCGCACTGCCCTTCTCCTTCGCGACGCACTTTCCCGACGTGGCATCCACCGGCGGATTCTCGCTGGTGCTCGGCAATCCTCCGTGGGTACGCACGCACGAGATTCCACTCGAGCAGCGCGAATCCCTGCGTGAGCGGTTCGAGGTGTTCCGACACGCGGCCTGGGAATCGGGTGCCGCTGCCGCCGCGGCCGGCCGGGGATTCGCCTCCCAAGTGGATCTCGCCGCACTCTTCACGGAGCGCGCCCTGCGCCTCACCCGCCCCGGTGGCGCCATGGCCCTGCTGTTGCCGTCGAAGCTCTGGCGCTCGCTGGCGGGCGGAGGCGTCCGTGCCCTGCTCGCGCGAGAAGCGCCGCCGACGCACCTCGAGGATTGGAGCGGCTCGAGCGCCGGCTTCGATGCCGTGGTCTATCCGTCGGCGATCGTGGCGACTCGACGCGCGCCATCGGACGCGCCGCCCACGGTGCGCACGACCGTGCACCGCCACGACCAACCCCTGACCTGGGACCTGCCGCAGCGGGCGTTGGCGCTCGACGCCAGCCCTGGCGCCCCGTGGATGTTGCTGCCGCCCGAGGTGCGCGCGGCCTTCGACCGCCTCTCAGCCGCGGGCCCAGCGCTCGCTGATTCCCACCTAGGGCGCCCCCTCCTCGGCGTGAAAAGCGGATGCAACGAGGCCTTCCTCCTCAAGGCTGGCGAGGCGCAGGCCATCGAGGAGTACCTGCTCCGCCCGCTGTTGCGCGGCGAGGATATCCGCGCGTGGCGTCGCGACGTGCTCGCCGAGGACCTGCGGATTCTCTGGACGCACGAGACGCACGGCGCGCCGATCGCGGCGCTGCCACCCCGGGCACGACGCCACCTCCAGCAGTTCCGCCGTCAGCTCGAGCAGCGCAGCGACGCGCGCCACTCCCGCTGGTGGGCCCTGTTTCGCACCGAGGCGGCGCGCAGCGACCGCGCACGGGTGGTGTGGGCCGACATCGGTCGCGCACCCCGCGCACTCGTGCTGCGGGCCGGCGATCCCGCCGTGCCGCTCAACACTTGCTACGTCGTACGCACGCCGAGCGAGGACGACGCCCTCGCCTTCGCCGCGATCCTCAACTCGGCGGTGGGCGCGGCTTGGCTCTGCGCGCTCGCCGAGCCGGCGCGTGGGGGGTATCGCCGCTTCCTTGGCTGGACCTGCGCACGATTTCCCATTCCCGCCGACTGGCCCAGCGCGCGCGCGTCGCTTGCGCCGTTCGGTCGTGCGGCAGCGGCGGGAGCCGTACCGGATGCGTGGACGCTCTGCTCGGCAGTCCTCAGCGCCTACGGCGTGTCGCACGCGCAGGCCGCGCCGCTCCTTTCGTGGCACGGGCTCTGAGCGCACGCGTGAAGGCGCGTATCGCGGCGGCGCTGCTCGGTCCGCCTGCACCGGCGCAGCGCCTCGGACGCTTCACCCTGCGCAACGAGCAGTGCGACGCGGTGCGGCTCCTCCGACGCGCCATCACCGAGTTCGGTGGTGCGCTGTTGGCCGATCCGCCTGGCACGGGGAAGACACTGGTCGCCCTCGCGGTCGCCGCGCGCTACGGCAGCGCGCTGGTCGTGGCGCCGGCTACGCTCCGGCAGCAGTGGGAGCGCACGGCACGCGAGGCGGAGGTGGGCTTCCGCTTCGTCTCGCTCGAGTCGTTGAGCCGCGGCACTGTTCCCACCATTGCGCCTTTCGTCATCGTGGACGAAGCCCATCACGCGCGCACGCCAGGCACCGTGAGGTACCGTCGGCTTGCCGAGTGCAGCGCGGGCGCCCACGTCTTGCTGCTTACGGCCACGCCGGTGGTGAACCGACTGGCAGACCGCGATGCGCTGCTCGCCCTCTTCCTTGGTGAGCGCTCGGGCGCGCTGACACCGAGCGAGCTCACCCGCGTGGTGATTCGCCGCGAGACGCAGGCCGCGCCGCGACCGCAACTGTACCACCTGCCGCCGCTCCGGATTGCGACACCGACACTGCCAATCGCCGACCACCTGCGAGGACTCCCGCCGCCATTGCCTGCGTCGGATGGCAGGGAGGCACTCGCGCTCGTGCGTCTCTCGCTGGCGATGGCTTGGGCCTCGTCGCTTTCTGCGCTCGACGCCGCCTTGCGGCGTCGCATCCAGCGCGGGGAATCGCTGGCCGACCTCCTGGCGGCGGGACGCTGGCCTGATCGCTCGACGCTCCGGCAGTGGATCGTGGGCGACGACGCCACCCAGTTGGCCATGCCGCTGCTGCTCAGCGGTGTCGGTGCAGCGCCACCGGCCGCCGCGCGCGAGACGCTGCGCGCACATCTTGACGCCGTGACGACACTTCGCGCACTCGTGCGTCCGGCGGTGGATGCGGACGC
>JANJUF010000041.1 GCA_024710705.1 Gemmatimonadaceae bacterium
GGTGGAGCGCGGTGAGCACGGACGTGGACCATCGGAGCACGTCGATGACGACGGTGAGCGGCGCGATGTGGCCCGCGGACTGCCACGTGGGGGGTGCGGAGAGATGCACGGCGATGCGGGGTCAACGTCAACTGCGATGCGCGGTGCCCTGCGGCTCGGGGAGCGGGACCCGGATGCGGGACGATGCGGGGAGGAGGGAGGAGCTCAACACGCCCCCGAGCCGACCTGTCTCACCACGGAGGCTCGGGGGCGTGTTGTGCTCCGACCGACCGCGCACGGAACCGACCGCGCACGGAACCGACCGCGCAGCCTGAACAGCTTGACCAACCCACCCGCATCCGGCGATATACCGAGGGTAGCCCTCGCCCAAGGTAGCCGTGTCCGCGCCCGTCCTTACTGACATCATCCCCGGTTGGGATCTCAGCGCCGAGTCCGTCAGCGGACGGCTCGACGTGGACCTGCTCGCGCGCGCCTACCGGTTTTCCGAGAAGGCCCACCTCGGCCAGACGCGGCGCAATGGCGATCCGTATGTGACGCACTGCGTCGAGGTCGCCAAGATCCTCGCTGAGTTGCAGCTCGATTCCATCACCGTGGCCAGCGGATTGATCCACGACGTGGTGGAGGACACCGCGTTCTCGGTGGAGGACGTCGAGCGCGAGTTCGGGCGCGAGGTGGCGCAGATCGTGGACGGCCTCACGAAGATCGGGCACCTGCCGATGGCCTCGCGGGAGGAGCGGCAGGTGGAGAGCTACCGCAAGCTCCTCCTCTCGGTCGCCAAGGATGTCCGCGTCATCCTCGTGAAGCTGGCCGACCGGCTCCACAACATGCGCACGCTGGAGTGGCTGGCCGAGGAGAAGCGGACGCGCATCGCGCTGGAGACGCGGGACCTCTACGCGCCGATGGCGCACCGCTTCGGCCTGGCGTCGGTGAAGGCCGAGCTCGAGGACCTCGCCTTCAAGTGGCTGGAGCCCGAGGAGTACCGCACGCTCGCCAAGATGATCGCCCAGACGCGTGCCGATCGCGATGCGCTCACGTCCGAAATGGCGGGGCCGCTCGAGCGGCGGCTGCGCGAGGCCGGGGTGGTGGTGCACGAGGTGAGCGGGCGTCCCAAGCACCTCTGGTCCATCCACAAGAAGATGGAGAAGCGGGCCAAGCCCTACGACGAGATCTACGACCTCTACGCCATCCGCGTGCTGGTGGAGAACGTCCCCGAGTGCTACCACGCCCTCGGCGTCATCCACGGCTCGTGGACGCCGCTGCAGGAGCGCATCAAGGACTACATCGCCTCGCCGAAGAGCAATGGCTACCAGTCGTTGCACACCACGGTGTTCGGGCCGCGCGGCACGCTCTTCGAGATCCAGATCCGCACGCGCGACATGCACCGCACCGCCGAGTACGGCATCGCGGCCCACTGGCTCTACAAGGGAGGGGAGAAGGGCGGGAAGGACCTCGACCGTCACCTGACCTGGTTCCGCCAGGTGCTGGAGCTGCAGCTCGACGCCGAGACGCCGGACCAGTTCCTCGAGTTCCTCAAGCTCGACCTCTACCAGGACGAGATCTTCGTCTTCACGCCGAACGGCGACGTCATCCAGCTGCCCAAGGGCGCGACGCCGATCGACTTCGCCTTCGCGGTGCACACCCAACTCGGCCTGCACACGCAGGGGGCGCGGGTGAATGGGCGCATCGTGCCGCTCTCGCGCGAGCTGCGGAACTCGGAGACGGTGGAGATCATGCGCTCGCCCAATGCGCGGCCGAGCCGCGACTGGCTGGCCCACGTGCACACCGGGCGGGCGCGGCACCGCATCCGCCAGTGGCTGCGCAACGAGGAGCAGAAGACCCACGTGACCGTGGGCCAGGAGATCCTCGAGCGCGAGCTGCGGCGCCGCAAGCACGCCAAGCTCACGGATGCGGAGCTGCTGCGGGGGGCGGAGGCGCTCAAGCTCACGTCGCTGGAGCACGTCTTCGCCAGCATCGGCCAGGGCGACATCACCGTCACCCACCTCCTGAAGGCGATCTATCCAGAGCTCGACGAGCAGGAGGCGACGGCGCTCCGCCCGAGCCCGCTGGAACGGCTCATCGACCGCATGCGTGGGCCGCGCACGTCGAAGGGGCTCAAGATCCAGGGCGCCGACGGCCTGCTGGTGCGGTATGCGCAGTGCTGCCAGCCGGTCCCGGGCGACCGCGTGGTGGGCTATGTCACGCGCGGCCGCGGCGTCAGCATCCACCGCCAGGACTGCCCCAACCTTCTGCACCTGGTGCACGAGCCGGAGCGCCGGTTGGAGATCGACTGGCAGGAGACGGCAGGCGAGCGCTTCGTGGTGCGCCTCGCGATCGAGGGCAGCGACCGGCGCGGGCTCTACGCCGACCTGGCCGCCGCGGTGAGCGGCACAGGCACGGACATCCGCTCGCTGGAGCTCAAGACCACCGACGAGCGGGTCTCGGGCTCGGCGTTGGTGGAGGTCGAGAACCTGGCCCACCTCGATCGCATCATCAAGGCCGCGCGCCGCGTCAAGGGCGTGAGCGAAATCGCCCGCCGCGAGCGCCTGACGGCCGACGAGGAGTAGGGCCGCAGGGCCTGGCCGCGCGCCGCGCCCGAGCACGGTCGCGATCGCGGTCAGGCCGCTATCTTGGAGTGGTCCGCAGCCCGCCTCCGTCCCCAGCCCGACTCCCATGCACGCCGCGCTGCTCCACACGCACAACCTGCTCCGCTGGGTCGTCCTGATCTTGGGCGTCCTCACCATCATCAAGGCCGTCCAGGGCCTCTCCGGCGCGCGGCCCTACGCCACGACCCGCCGATTCACCGCGATGTTCATGGGCTCGCTGCACCTGCAGCTCCTGCTTGGCCTGCTGCTCTACATGAACAGCCCGGCGGTGAAGGCCGCGATGCGCGACATGGAAGCGACGATGGCCGACTCCGCCCTGCGCTTCATCGTGGCCGAGCACCCGGTGTTGATGGTGGTGGCGGCGATCGTGATGACGGTCGGCGCCATCATCGCCAAGAACGCGGCCAACGACGCGGCCAAGCACCGCAAGGCGCTGATCTTCGCCGGCATCACGATGGCGATCGTGCTCTATGGGATTCCGTGGAGCCGACCACTGTTCCCGGGGATGACTTGAGACGGAAGACGGACGACGGAAGCGAACGGCGAAGCGATGCGGAAGACGGGGGCGGCGGTGCCCTTCCGTCTTCCGTCTTCCGTCCCAGGTCCTAGCACATGTCCGGCTTCGATCTCCAGGCACCGTTTCAGCCCGCCGGCGACCAGCCCCGCGCCATCGCGGAGTTGATCGCCGGCCTCCGGCGTGGCGACCGCTTCCAGACCCTCCTCGGCGTGACCGGCTCGGGCAAGACGATGACGATGGCCAACGTCATCCAGCAGTGGGGGAAGCCGGCGCTGGTGCTCTCGCACAACAAGACGCTGGCGGCGCAGTTGTATGGCGAACTCAAGGGCTTCTTCCCCAACAATGCCGTCGAGTACTTCATCTCGTACTACGACTATTACCAGCCCGAGGCCTACGTCCCGTCGTCGGACACCTACATCGAGAAGGACGCCTCCATCAACGAGGACATCGACCGCCTGCGCCTGCGCGCCACGTCGAGCCTGATGGAGCGCGACGACGTCATCATCGTCGCCACGGTGTCGGCCATCTACGGCCTCGGCGACCCCGAGACCTACAAGGCCTCGATGGTGCAGCTCCACGTGGGGCCGCAGATCGCCCGCGACGCGATCCTCAAGGCGCTGGTGGCCATCCAGTACGGGCGCAACGACGTGGCCTTCGACCGCGGCACCTTCCGCGTGCGCGGCGACACGGTGGAAATCCTCCCCGCCTACGAGGAGCAGGCGGTGCGCATCGAGATGTTCGGCGACGAGATCGAACGCATCAGCAAGATCGATCCGCTCACCGGGCAGACGATTGCCTCGCTGCCGCGCACGGCCATCTACCCCGCCAAGCATTTTGTCACCACCCGGCCCTCGCTCGAGCGCGCCTCGAAGGAGATCAGGGCCGAGCTGGTGGAGCGCCTCGCCCAGCTCAAGAGTGCCGGCAAGCTGCTCGAGGCCCAACGCCTCGAGAGTCGCACCAACTTCGACCTCGAGATGATGCTCGAGATCGGGACCTGCCCTGGCATCGAGAACTACTCGCGCATCCTCGCCGGGCGGAAGCCGGGCGACCGGCCGGCCACGCTCTTCGATTACTTCCCCGACGACTTCCTCGTGGTGGTGGACGAGTCGCACGTGACGCTCCCGCAGATCGGCGGGATGTTCAACGGCGACCGGGCCCGCAAGACGACGCTGGTGGAGTACGGGTTCCGGCTGCCCAGCGCGCTCGACAACCGCCCGCTGATGTTCGACGAGTTCCTCGCGCTCACGCCGCGGGCGGTGAACGTGTCGGCCACGCCGGGGGAGCTGGAACTCAAGCTCAGCGAGGGGGTCGTCGTCGAGCAGGTGATCCGTCCCACCGGGCTGGTGGATCCGGTGATCGAGATTCGCCCGGTGAAGGGGCAGGTGGACGACCTCCTGCACGAGATCCGCCTCCGCGAGCGGAAGGGGGAACGCGTGCTCGTCACGACGCTCACCAAGCGCATGGCCGAGGACCTGAGCGATTATCTGGCGCAGGTGGGCGTGCGGGTGCGCTACATGCACGCCGACAACGATGCCATCGAGCGCATGGAGATCGTCCGCGGGCTCCGGCTCGGCGAGTTCGACGTGCTGATCGGCATCAACTTGCTCCGTGAGGGCCTCGACCTCCCCGAGGTCTCGCTGGTGGCCATCCTCGATGCCGACCAGGAGGGCTTCCTCCGCTCCGATCGTTCGCTGATCCAGACGGTGGGCCGGGCGGCGCGCCACGTGGAGGGGAAGGCGATCTTCTATGCCGACCGCATCACCGGCTCGATGCAGCGCTGCCTCGACGAGACGGCGCGCCGCCGCCGGACGCAAGAGGCCTACAACCTCGAGCACGGCATCGTGCCGGCCGGCGTGCGGAAGAGCCTGGACCAGGTGCGCTTCAGCACCCGGGTGGCCGACGCACGCGACGGCAGCAACGAACGCGAGGCCGACCGCAGCCGCGGCAAGAAGCAGAAGAAGGTGGCCGAGGCGCAGCGCGCCTACGGGACCGACGATCTGCCGGGCCTGGTCCTGCGGCTGGAAGAGGAGATGCGTGCCGCCGCCAAGAACCTCGACTTCGAGACCGCGGCGCGGCTCCGTGACGAACTCTTCGACCTCAAGGCGGCCATGGGCGACGGCGCGCGGAAGGGTGCGCGTGCCCAGCGCTGAGCTCCCGTTGGCCGAGCTCGTCGCCTGGGGTCGCGCCTTTGGCGCCGCGCTCACGGCCCCCGCCTTCATCGCCATCCGCGGCGAGCTCGGGGCCGGCAAGACCACGCTGGTGCAGGCCATCTGCGACGGGCTCGGGGTCACGGGCGAGGTGACGAGTCCCACCTATGCGCTGGTGCACGAGTACGGGTCGCCGCGCGGCACCGTGCATCACCTCGACCTGTATCGGCTGCGCGATGCGTCGCAGTTGGCGCAGCTCGGGTGGGAGGACTTGTTGCGGGGCGGGACCATCGTGCTGGTGGAATGGCCCGAGCGCGCCGAGGGTGCGCTCCCGGCGGAACGGCGCGAACTCTCCCTCGCGCATCTCGCCGCGCAGCCGGACCGACGGAGGCTCACGTGGACGGCCTGACGCTGGCACTCGACGCGGCGGCAGGCGAGGGCACCATCGCCATCTTCCGCGCCGGCGAGTGCATCGCCGAGCGGACGGTGGAGATGCGGAGCAGCGCCGACGAGCGCTTCTTGCCGGCCGTCATCGCCACGATCGATGCGGCGTCGGTGTCTCGCGCCGAGCTCGCCCGCATCGTCTGTGGGGGCGGCCCGGGCAGCTTCACGTCGCTGCGGGTCGTCGGTGCGGTAGCCAAGGGCTTGGCGCAGGGGCTCGGCCTCCCGCTCTTCGCCGTGCCCTCGCTGGCGCTGATCGTCGCCGCGGAGGAGCGCACGCGCGTGCCGGGCGCACGCTGGCTCGCCACGCTCGACGCCATGCGCGACGAACGCTATCTGGCGCTGGTGACGATCGGCGCGGACGGCTCGGTGGAGCGCTACGAGTCGCGCGGACTGGCCCCCACTGCCGACGTGCCGGCGCGGGCGGCGGAGGCAGGCGCCATCGCCATCGGACCGCAGGAGGCGCACCGCGCCGCGCCGCATGCCCGCGGCGTCGGCCGCCTTGGCGCGTTGCTCCGCAGTGCCGGCCCCGTGGACCTCGCCGCGTGGGAGCCCGTGTACGGCCGCCTCGCCGAGGCCCAGGTGAAGTGGGAAGCGGCGCAGGGGCGCGCGCTGCGATGAGCGTGCCCGGTCTGGTGATCCGCGAGGCGCGTCCGCAGGACGAGGCCGCCTGCATCGCCATCGAGCGTGCCAGCTTCGCCGATCCCTGGCACGACGAGAACTTCACCCGCCTGGTGACGGTGCAGCGTGAGCACATCCGCGTGGCCGAGCAGGATGGCGTGGTGGTGGGCTACTGGATCGGGAGTCGCATCGACGACGAGGCCGAGCTGGCGAATCTCGCCGTGGATCCCTCGCGACGCCGTGGCGGCGTCGGCGGACAGTTGCTCGACCACTTCCTGCAACACGTCGGCGCCCACCAGCGCACGACGGTCTTCCTCGAGGTGCGGGCCAGCAATGTGGGTGCGCAGGAGCTGTACCTGCGGCGTGGATTCGAGGCGATCCAACGGCGGAAGGGGTACTACTCCCAACCCATCGAAGACGCGGTGGTGATGGTCCGGGTGCCGCGAGCGGTTTAGCTTTGTGGTGCAATCGAACGATCGCCACGCCTGCCGCACGGATGCGTATCCTGCCCCTGCGGACTGACCCATACCAGGAGGCCTTGTGAGCCGCAGCCTGAACAAAGTGACCCTGATCGGCAACCTTGGCGCCGATCCGGAGATCCGGACCACCCCGACCGGCAGCAAGGTCGCCCAGTTCTCCCTCGCCACCAGCCGCTCGTGGACCTCCGCCTCCGGCGAGAAGCAGGAGAAGACGGAGTGGCACAAGTGCGTGGCGTGGAACGCCGGCGGTCGCGGCACCGGCCTCGCCGACATCATCGAGAAGTACGTGAAGAAGGGCGACAAGCTCTTCGTCGAAGGGCGGATCGAGTACCGCCAGTACGAGGACAAGGACAAGCAGACGCGGTACGTGACCGAGATCAACGTGCGGGAGATTCTGCTGCTGGGCGGCCGTGGCGGTGGCGACGGGAGCTTCGAGTCCTCGCGCCCGGCCAAGGCGGCGGCGGGCGGGAAGGCGGGGGACACCGGTTTCTCCGACTTCCCCGAGGCCATGGATGGCGACGACGACCTGCCATTCTGAGGGTTGGTGACACCCGGCAGGGAACAGGGGGGCGGCTCCGGGCTGGGGTCGCCCCCCTGCTCGCCTTCGGGCCCTCGCTGTTGCACTTTTGGCATCCCATTCGTCCACCACTGAGACCGCCCCGGGGCGCTGGTTCCCCCGGTGGCCCTGCCGTTCCCTGTCCCGCACCCGAGCTCCGTCCGATGCCCCGCCTCCGACTGATTCTCGCGACCGTTCTCTTCGGCCTCGCGCTCACGCCCGCCCTCGGCGCGGCCCAGGGCGAGACCCGGACACATACTGTCCGTCGTGGCGACACCCTGTGGGACCTCGCCCAGCAGTACCTCGGCGACCCCTTCAAATGGCCCGAGATCTATCGGCGCAATACGGCGACGGTGCAAGACCCGAACCTCATCTACCCGGAGCAGGTGCTCATCATCTCGGGCGAGGTGATGGAGACGCCGGGCACACCGGCCGATCCGGGCGTGATGGTGCCGAGCGACACGATGGCGGTGCCGCCGGTGGACTCGATGGCGATGCAAGAGCCGCAGCTGGTGCCGGCCGGCCCGCCGCCCGAGATGACGATCTTCAATCCGGACCGCTTCCGCGTGGTGCGCGGCGAGCGGACCTCGTTGCTGGTGCGCGCCCCGGCCTCGGCCGTGCGGGCGGGGGATCACATCCAGGCCCCGTTCATGTGGGAGAACTCGGGCGTCGCCGGTGCCGGACGCATCACCGAGACCACGCAGGCCGATGGCGTGGGCTTCACGATCGCGAACCGCCCGATCCAGTACTTCGAGACCGTCTTCGTGCAACTGCCGGACGGGGCACAGGGCGCGCCGGATGAGCGCTACCTGGTCTTCCGCTATGGTCCGGAGGTGCGGGGCCAAGGGAAGGTGGTGATTCCCACTGGCGTGGTGAAGCTCTCGGCGGCGTCGGTGGGTGGACGCGCCGAGGCGGTGCTGGTGGCCAAGTTCGAGGATGTCTCGATCGGCCACATGCTGATGCCGCTGGATACGCTCGACGTGCAGCCCGGGGTCTTCCCGACGCTGGTCGAGTTCGGGCTCGAGACGAAGGTCTCCTACATGTACGGTGAGCCGGTGCTGCCGCCCGTCGGGCACCAGATCATCTTCGCGGCCGGGGCCAGCGATGGCCTCGTGCCGGGCGACCAGCTCACGCTGCAGTTGCCGATGGGGCGCGGGAGCGATGGGCGCGAACTGCCGCCGCAGGACGTCGCGGTGGCGCAGGTCACGCGCGTCACGCCCTGGGGCGCGAGCGCGATCATCATCGCGCAGAGCGACGGCGGGTTGCGCACCGGCATGGCGGCGCGGGTGACGGGGAAGATGCCCTGATGCGGGTGGAGTCCAACCGCACCTCGGCTATCTTCCTCGGATGACTACGAAGAACGCACTCGTCACTGGCGGCGCAGGCTTCATCGGTTCCCACGTAACGGACGCCCTCCTCGCGGAGGGCTGGTCGGTGACCGTGCTCGACGACCTCTCGAGCGGGAAGCGCGACCAGGTCCCGGCCGCTGCGACCTTCGTGCACGCCGACATCCGCTCGCCCGAGGCGGCGGCCACCGTCCGCGACGGCAGGTTCGACCTCCTCTGCCATCTCGCGGCGCAGATTGACGTGCGCAAATCGGTGAGCGATCCGAGCTACGACGCCGACGTGAACATCTGCGGTGCGCTCAACCTGGTGGAAGCGGTGCGGCAGAGCGGTCGCGCCACGCGCGTCGTCTTCGCCTCCACGGGCGGGGCGGTGTACGGCGACTTCGTCGAGCCGCCGAACGTCGAGACCTACCCGAAGGATCCCGAGAGTCCGTACGGCATCGCCAAGTTCGCGGTCGAGCTCTATCTCGCGTACTACGCGCGCGTGCACGGCCTCGACTACGTCGCGCTGCGGTTCGCGAACGTGTTCGGGCCGCGCCAGGATCCGCACGGGGAGGCCGGGGTGGTGGCCATCTTCTGCCAGCGCATCCTCGACGGCGCGCCGCTCACCGTGTTCGGCGACGGCGGGCAGACGCGCGATTATGTGTATGTGGGCGACGTGGCCCGTGCGCACGTCCTCGCCGCCGGGCTCGCGCCCATCCCCGCCGGCCGCGTGGACGACCGCGCCTTCAATCTCGGCACGGCCCGCGAGACGTCCGTCACCGAGCTCGCGGCCGCGTTGATGCGCGCTGCCGGAACGGACGTGCCGCTGCAGCATGCGCCGCCGCGCGCCGGGGAACAACGGCGCTCCGTCGTGAGTATCGCCAAGGCACACTCCGGCCTCGGCTGGATGCCGCAGGTCTCCCTCGATGATGGGCTCGCCCGCACCTTCGCCTGGTTCCGCGACCGTTGATGTTCTTCCAGATCGGTTCCGCCATCCCCTCGACGCGCCTCGAGCTCGTCCAGAACGCCTCCGACGAGACGAAAGTCGTCCTCGTCGTCCTGATGCTGCTCTCCCTGCTCTCGTGGTCGGTGATGCTGGCCAAGTGGCTGGCGTTCCGGCGCGCCGAGTCGTCGGGGCGCGACTTCATGTCGGAGTTCCACAAGACGGGCCGGCTCGAGGCGGTGGCCTCGCTGGCCAAGCGCTCGCGTCCGAGTGCGCATTCGCGCGTGATGCAGCGTGCCCTCCAGTTCCTGACCGAGACCGGCATGGTGAAGGGGCAGGACGGCCAGCCCGCCACGCTCTCGGCGTCGCAGGTGCAGGCGTTGCGCCTCGTGCTCGACTCCGAGACCACCACCGAGCGCGATCGGCTGGGCACGTACATCCCGACGCTGGCGATGATCGGTTCGGTGAGCCCGCTCCTCGGGCTGCTCGGCACGGTGCTCGGCATCATCGAGGCCTTCCTGGGCGTGGCCCGCGGTGGCTCCGGCAATCTCGCCGCCATCGCGCCCGGCGTGGCCGAGGCGCTGATCGCCACCGCCATCGCCCTGGCGGTCGCCATCCCGGCCTACTTCGGCTACAACATCTTCGCCGCGCGGCTCAACCGCTTCGACGCCGAGCTCGAGGGCTTCGGCTCCGAAGTGATCGCGCTGATGGCGCGCGAGGGACGGCTGTAGGATGGGACGCCGGCGCGGCGAGCGCACGCCGCTGATGGCCGAGATCAACGTCGTCTCGCTGATTGACGTGATGATGCTGTTGATGATCATCTTCATGATCACGGCGCCGATGATGCAGGGCGGCGTGGACGTCGAGCTGCCGCGGGCCGCGGCCCGTCCGCTCAACGCCAAGAGCGCCCTCGTGGTCTCGGTGACGCGCGATGGCCGCATCTTCGCCGACGACGTGCAGCTCTCGCTGAGCGAGTTCCGCGGCACCTTCCGCACGCTGGCGCAGCAGCAGGGCCGCGAGGGCGTGTACCTGCGCGCCGACCAAGGCGTGCCGTACGGGCGCGTGGTGGAGGTGCTGGCGATCATGCGCGGGGCGGGCGTGGGCAACATCGGCCTGGTGGCGGAGCCGGAGGACGTGGCGCGGTGAAGGCCGCCGCGCGTCCCGCGCAGGGACTCGGCGGAGCCTTCGCGCTGTCGATCCTGTTGCACGCGGGGGCAATCCTGCCCTTCGTGATCTACAAAGCCGCACCGGAAGCGACCCTGCCGCCGATGTACCGCGTGGACCTCGTGGCGGCGCCGCCGGGCGATCGCGCGGCCGGCGTGGTGCGCGAGACGCCACCGGTTGCCGAGCCCACGGCCAAGGCGCCGCCCAAGGCCATCGCACCGGACCCCGTGAAGACGGCGCCGATCAACGCCCCCTCGCGCCGACGCGAGCCCACGCGCGCCACGCCGAACATCACGGCCAAGTCCACCGAGCGCGTGGATGCCTCGAAGGCGCCCACCGCCGGCGGCGGCGACGTCGGCGGCGCCGGCACCGACGTCGCGACCGTCCGCACGGAGGGGATCGAGTTCCCCTTTCCGGGGTACCTGCAAAACATCGTGCGGCAGGTGGCGCTCAACTTCCATCCCCGCAACCCCGGTGCCCTCAAGGCCGAGGTCTTCTTCTTCATCCGCCGTGATGGATCGGTGACCGGTTTCCGGTTCGTGACCAGCAGCGGCAACTTCGCGTTCGACCTCGAGGCACAAGGCGCCGTCGAGGCCGCGTCGCGCAATTTCGGCCCGCTGCCCGCCGGATTCTCCGACGACATCCTCCCCGTGTCCTTCTCCTTCGATCCCGCCCGCCTGCGATGAGCCGCTCTCTCGTTCGCCCCTTGCTCGTCGCCCTGGCCTTGCTCGGCCTCCCCCTCGCCTCCTCGCTCCTCGCCCAGGAGGGCGTGCGCATCGGCCTCACGTACACCGCCGGCACGCGTCCGGGACTCTACGTGCTCCCGATGCGTGGCGCCCACGCCGATTCCATCCGGGCGATCCTGGTGCGGGACCTCGACTTCGGCGATCGCATCAGTGTCATCGCCCCTGACTCGGGCACGCCGCCCACCGGTCCGCTGAACTACGCGCTGTACGGGCGACTGGGCGCGGCGGCGGTGCTGCAGGTGGTGCAGCAGGTGAACGGCGCCGTGTCCATCACGCTGCACGAGGTGGGCGCCTCCCGGGTCCTGCAGGAGAAGACGTATCCGATCACCGCCGACCCCGACACGCCGGCCTGGCGGATGGCCATCCACCGGATCAGCGACGATATCGAGGAATGGGTCACCGGGGTGCGCGGCATCGCGGCGACGCGGATCATGTTCAATCGCGGCGGGACGCTGTGGATGGTGGATTCGGACGGGGCGAACGTGCAGCGCGTGCCCGGCGTGGGGAGCGGACTGCATCCGGCGTGGCACCCGAACGGCCGCATCATCGCCCACACCGAGTTCGCCGATGATGGTTCGCACGTCGTGGTGCGCGATCTCGCGGAAGGAACGGCGCGCCGCGTGTCCTTCGCCCTGGGTGCGAACTTCACGCCGACCTTCTCGCCGGACGGCAAGACGCTGGTGTTCTCGTCCGGCGTCGACGGGACGGACCTCTGGGCGGTGCGGCTCGAGGGCGGGGAAGGGCCGGTGCGCGTGACGGTGGGCCGCGGGTCCGAGAACGCGAGTCCGAGCTACTCCCCCGATGGACGACGAATCGCCTTCGTGTCTGGTCGGCTCGGGCGTCCGGAGATATATATTACTGATTCAGACGGGGCCAATCCGCAGTGGCTCACCACCACGGGATTCGGGGACCAATCGTATCGGTCCGACCCCTCCTGGGCACCGGATGGCCGTCACGTCGCATTCCAGACGCAGATCGAAGGGCGTTTCCAGATCGCGATCATCAACTTGCGGGACCGGAGCGTCAAGCAGTTGACCATTGAAGGAGCGAACGAGCAGCCGTCGTGGGCCCCCGACGCGCGGCATCTCGTGTTCACCTCGAATCGGTCGGGATCCCGGCAACTCTGGGTGCTCGACAGCGAATCGGGTCGGATGCGGCAACTGACCCACGGAGTGCTCGCGCGCATGGGGGCCTGGTCCCCTCGGCTCGTCGTGCCATAGCAGGACCGCAGGTCGTCTTTCGGAGTATCACGTGATGTTCACCCTATACACCCCCACGAGGCACTTATGAACGCTCGTCTTCCGATGCTCGCGGCTCTCGCGGCGACCGTGTTGGTCGTGTCCGCCTGCCCCGCTCCGACCCCGCCTCCGCCGCCGGAGCCTGTGGTCAACCAGGATTCGATTGACGCCGCGGCGCGTGCCCGCGCCGAGCAGGAGCGCCTGGCCGCCGAGGCGGAAGCCCGCCGCCGCGCCGAGGCTGAGGCAGAAGCCCGCCGTCGCGCCGAGGCCGAAGCGGCCGCCCGCCGCGCCGCCGAGGCCCTGGCCGCCGCCCGCGCCGCCTTCGCCCAGGCGATCTACTACGACTACGACAAGTCGGACCTGAAGCCGGAAGCGCGTGCCACGCTGGACGCCAAGCTCCCGCTGCTGCGCGCCAACGCGAATGTCCGCATCCGCATCGCCGGCCACACCGACGAGCGGGGCTCGGACGCCTACAACATCGCGCTCGGTCAGCGCCGTGCCGCCGCCGCCAAGCGTTATCTGGTGGATCAGGGCATCGCCGCCGACCGGATTGACGTGGTGAGCTTCGGCGAGGACCGCCCGGCGGCCATGGGCTCGGACGAGTCCGCCTGGAGCCGGAACCGCCGCGCCGAGTTCGAGATCATCGTCGGCGGGGAGACCCTCCGCCTCCCGTGATCGGGCGACGGTTTTTCCGTCTGGGGCTCGCGCCGGTCGTCATCCTGACGACCGGCGCGTGCTTCGCGACGCGCAGCGACGTGCGGATCCTCCAGGAGGATCTGCAGGTCGTGCGCGCCGAGCGCGTGGCGGCCGATTCGGCCTTGCTGCGCGCCATTGACGCCGTGACGGCGGACCTCACGCGCGTCAGCGCGGCGTTGGCGGACCTCGCCGACACCGCCCGCGCCTCAAGCGCCACGATGATGCGGCTCCGAGGTGACGTGCGCTCGGATCTCCAGTCCATCGGGCAGCAGTTGATCATGATCCAGGAACTCACGGGCCAGAGCCAGCGGCGCATCCAGGAGTTGCGCGCCGAGATGGAGGCCCGCGCCGCCGAACTGGCGGTGCCGATCACCGGCGATACGTCGCGCCCGACGGCGGCGGCGTCCCCGGGACCGGCCCAGCTCTACCAGATGGGGCAGGACCAGTTGCGGCGCGGCAGCGTGAGTTCGGCGCGGGCCGCCTATCTCCAGCTCCTCACGCAGCACCCGACCTCGGACCTCGCACCGCAGGCACTCTACGGCGTGGCCGAGACCTGGGCCGACGAGGGGAACGGCGTCGCGGCCGATTCCGTGTATGCGCTGGTGGTGCAGCGCTATCCGCGCTCGGAGCAGGCGCCCAACGCGCTCTACAAGCGGGCGTCGTCGTTCCGGAGCATCGGGCAGACGGAGCAGGCGATGAGCATCTATCGGCAGATCGTGGAGCAGTATCCGCGGTCGGACGCCGCGTTGCTGGCGCAGGAGTTCCTGCGCGGCCGGCCGTAGCCTGAGGGGCCGGCCCGGCCGGCTCCGGAGCGAGCGATGAGCAAGAAGCCGCCACAGGGGGAAATGCCCTTCCTGGACCACCTGGAGGAGCTGCGCATGCGGCTCTTCTGGGCCCTCGGCACGCTCGTGGTGTGCATGCTCGTGGCCTTCGCCATCGTGTGGAACCTGGACGTGATCGGCGTGCTGGCCGCGCCCATCGAACCCTTCCTGAACGGTGGCAAGCTCGTCTACACCCACCCGGCCGATGCCGTCTCGATCGTGCTGAAGGTGTCCTTCGGCCTCGGGCTGGTGGCCGCCTCGCCGGTCATCGTGTACCAGATCTGGGCCTTCCTCTCGCCGGCCCTGCATCGGCACGAGAAGCGGGTCCTGATCCCCGTGCTCGGCGGAGCGGTCTTCCTCTTCGCCGCCGGGGTATACCTCTGCATCGAGTTCGTGCTCCCCGCCATGTTCGGGGTGCTGCTCTCCTTCCAGAGCGAGTCGCTGCAGCAGATGATCACGGCGTCGGACTACTTCTCGTTCACGGTGACGATGTGTCTGGCCTTCGGCGGGACCTTCCAGTTGCCGATCGTGATCCTCGCGCTGACGGCGCTGGGGCTGGTGACGCCGACGGGCCTTGGGAAGTACCGACGCCACGCGGCGGTGGGCAGCTTCCTCGTGGCCTCGATCATCACGCCGGGCGACCTGCTGCTGATGACGCTGATGCTGGGCGTGCCGCTCTATGGCCTGTACGAGGTGAGCATCGTGCTGAGCTGGTTCGTGCATCGGGCGCGGGTGAAGCGGGCTGCGGCCGGGACCATCGGCAAGGCGGCGGCGTGAGGCGGTGGCCGTGGCGCATCGCCGCGGCCGTGACGGCCCTGCTGCTCACGGCGGGGTGGCTCGACGCCCAGGTCGGCCCGGTGCGGGCCGACGCCGGACGCGTCCCGCGGCCGCAACGGGACTCCAGCGTCCGCGACTCCGTGCGCGGCCCCGAGCTCATCAAGTGGGTGCCCGACGACTCCGTGATGCAGGCGCTGCTGAAGCGGGCCGGCTATCGCGTCGTGCGCTACCAGGCCGACACCGTCGGGTTCGCCGCCGGCACGCGCACGATGACCCTACGCACCGGCGACAGCACCCGCGCCGGCGTGCAGCGCGATGCCACGCTGCTCGTGGCCCGCCGCATCGAGTACAACGACAGCACCAAGCGCATCGCCGCCCGCGGTGACACGATCATCATGCGCGACCCCCAGCGGGGCGAGGACGTGATCGGGCTCGAGGAGATGACCTACGACGTGGAGGCGCGTGAGGGGCGCACCCGCGACTTCTCCACCATCGCCAACTCCGGCGAGGACTGGCGGGTGATGGCCCATCGCGCCGCCTTCGCCTCCGACAGCGCCAGCGACCGCACCACCGTGTACGGCCGCGACGGCATCATCACGTCCTGCCTCGATTCGGTCCCGCACTATCACTTCCTCGCCCGCGAACTCAAGCGGGTGAGCAACAGCGTGATCGTGGCGCGGCCGGCCGTCCTCTACGTGCAGGACGTCCCGGTGCTCTGGCTGCCGTTCATCTTCCAGGACATCCGCACCGGACGCCGCTCGGGCATCATCGCGCCGCGCCTGGGCTTCTCCGAGGTGGTCCGCAACTCGCCGACCTACCGCCGCACCATCGAGGACCTCGGCTACTATTTCGCCATCAACGATTTCGTGGACGCGCAGGTGAAGATGGATTGGCGCTCCAGCGCGCGGGAGACGGTGCAGGACCCGGGGTGGACACGCGTGCAGGGCGATTTCCGATATCGCTGGCTCGATCGCTTCATGAGCGGCGGCGTGGCCCTCTCGCACAACCGGCTCTCCAACGGCAACCGGGTCTCCGGCATCAGTTGGTCGCACAACCAGGAGTTCTCGTCGCGCACGCGCTTCTCGACCAACGTCAACTACGTCACCAACACGGCGGTCCAGCGCCAGACGACCATCAACCCCATGCTCGCGCTGGCCACCATCGCCTCGCAGGCGAACCTGGCGCGCCAACAGGGCCCGTTCTCCATCAACCTCGGCGGGACGAACCGGCAGTACCCGGGACGTGACCAGGTGGACCGCACGTTCCCGTCGCTGAACGTGGCCTCAAAGCCCCTGACCATCGGCGAGTGGTTCGTGATCACCCCGTCGTTGGCGATGAACCGCTCGGAACAGCTGAACCTCGACGCCGTCGGCGATTTCCAGTGGCGGTACGTCCAGGGCGCCGGCGGCTTGGACTCCACACGGCTGCGCCGCGACTCGCGCAACACCTCCTTCACGCTCGGCACGCCGTTCAAGATCTTCGACTTCCAGGTGCAGGCCGACGTCCGCTACAACGACGTCGCCAACGACTTCCCGGAGATCAAGACCGTCCCGGACCCGAACAACCCCGGCCAGACGATCGACCGCGTGTATGCGCGGACCTTCAAGTCCACCGCCGATGTGAACTTCTCGATGGGCTTGCCCCAGTTCTTCAAGGGCACGTGGAACTTCGCGCCCACGGTGTCGCTGTCGAACGTGGATCCGGCCGGCCTCTTGGTGCGCTCCGAGCGCACCAACGGGGCCTGGGTCGCGCAGTCGAAGCGCGTCAGCTACGGCGCCGGCATCGCCCCGACCTTCTTCGCGCTGTTTCCGGGGGTGGGACGCGTGGAGCGCATCCGCCACTCCATCTCCCCGACCCTGGGCTGGAGTTACGCGCCGGCGGCCAGCGTCAGCGCGGAGTACCTCGAGGCCCTCGGCAAGAGCCCCGTGGGCTACCTCGGCGGGCTGGCGCAGAACCGCCTCAACCTCTCGTTCGCCACCAGCATCGAGGCCAAGCTGCGCACCCCTGGCGACACCTCGGAGCAGGGCGCGCGCAAGGTGCGCCTGGCCTCGCTGCAGTTCACGTCGCTCGCCTACGACTTCGAACGGAAAAGGCAAACCGGACGCTCGGGCTTCGCCACCGAACGCTTCGGCTACACCTTCCGCTCGGACCTGCTCCCGGGCTTCGACCTCGGCGTGGACTACTCGTTGTTCCAGGGCAGCGTGCTGAGCGATACGGCCGTGTTCAAGCCCTATCGTGAGGCCGTGCGCTTCGGATTCCAGCTCGACAAGAATTCGGTGATCGTGCGTGGGGTGGGACGGCTGTTCGGCTTCCAGCCGGCCGCGGCCACGTCGAGCGCGCCAGGCACGCCGCCGCCATCGAACGATGTCATGGGCGGCGGGCTCGTCTCCTCGGCCGATCCCAACCAGATGGGGATGGGCTCCATCACCGGCACGCGCGGCCGCGGGGCGGTGCAGGAGATTCCCACCGGGCAGGGCTTCACGATGGCCTTCTCGGTGAGCCAGCAGCGGCAGCGGCCGCCGGTGGGCGGGCGCGTCATCACCTACGATCCGCGCATCGAGTGCCAGTCGTTGATCGGCCTCCCGACCTACAACTTCTGCCTGCTGCAGGCCGAACAGAGCCGCCCGACGGATCTCACCAACGACGGCGGGACGGCGGGCGGGACGTTCTATCGCGTGCCGCCCACCACCTCGGTGGGCATGCGCAGCTCGTTCAGCCTCACGCCCAAGTGGTCGGCGTCGTGGAACACCACCTACGACGTGGAACGCAGCGAGTTCGCCAGCCAGGTGGTGACGCTGCAGCGCGAGTTGCACGACTGGAAGGCGATCTTCGGATTCGTGCGCTCGCCCAACGGCAACTTCGCCTTCACCTTCTTCATCTCGCTGAAGGCGCAGCCGGAGATCAAGCTCGACTACGATCGGCAGTCGTACCGGCAACCCGGGACCGGCGCGCTCTCGCGCTGAGGCGTGAGGGTCGGGCGGGGGGGTGTTAGCTTACGGCACTTCCTGACCTCAGCCCCTCCCCCCTCGTGGCAGCCCCCCTTCTGCTCGACGGTTCGTCGCTGACCATCGCCGATGTCGCCGACGTCGCCGACGCCTATCGTCCCGTCCAGCTCGCCCCGGCGGCGCGGGAGCGCATGCGGGGCACGCGGGCCATCGTCGAGGGACTCGCCCGCGAGGGGGCCGCCGTGTACGGCGTCACCACCGGCTTCGGCAAGCTGAGCGACATCGCCATCCCGGCGGACCAACTGGCGCAGCTGCAGGTGAACCTCGTGCGCTCGCACGCCGCGGGCGTCGGGGCGCGGCTGCCCGAGCGCGAGGTGCGTGGGATGATGCTCCTGCGGGCGAATGTGCTGGCCAAGGGATTCAGCGGCGCGCGCCCCGAGCTGGTGGAGCTGTTGTGCGGCATGTTGCAGGCGCGCCTGCATCCGCCCGTGCCGGAGCAGGGGTCGGTGGGCGCCAGCGGCGACCTCGCGCCGCTGGCGCACCTCGCGCTGGCGCTGATCGGCGAGGGCACGCTGCGACATCCGGGCGGCGAAGGGCCGGCGGCGGAGGTACTCGCGGCCCACGGACTCGCCCCCGTCACGCTGGGCCCCAAGGAAGGCCTCGCGCTGATCAACGGCACGCAGGCCCACACCGCCATCGCTGCGCTCGCCCTCCTCGAGGCGCGCCGTTGCTGGGCCGCCGCCCAGGCTGCCGGCGCGATGGCGCTCGAGGCCTTGCTGGGCACCCCGGACGCCTTCGATGCCCGCATCCACGCCGCCCGCGGCCAGCCCGGCCAGCAGCGCTCCGCGGCACACCTGCTCGAACTCCTCGCCGACAGCGAGATCCGCGAGTCGCATCGCCGCAACGACCCGCGCGTGCAGGATGCCTACGCCCTGCGCTGCATCCCGCAGGTGCACGGCCCGGTGCTCCAGGCGATTGACTTCGCCGAGTCGCTGTTGGCGCCGGAACTGAACGCCGCCACCGACAATCCGCTGGTGTTCGACGACGGTACCATGCTCAGCGGCGGCAACTTCCACGGCCAGGCGGCGGCGATGGCGCTGGATGTGCTGGCCATCGCGATGACCAACCTCGCCGTGATGAGCGAGCGCCGCACCGATCGCCTCGTGCACCCGGACCTGAACGAGGGACTGCCCCCGTTCCTGACGCCCACGGCCGGCGTGAGCTCGGGCTTCATGATGGCGCAGGTCACGGCGGCGGCGCTGACGAGCGAATGCAAGATCCTCGCGCACCCGGCCAGCGTGGACACCATCCCGACGGACGGGAGCAAGGAGGACGTGGTCCCCATGGCGATGGGCGCGGCGCTGAAGCTGCGTCGCGTGCTGCACAACGTGCGGCACGTGCTGGCGGTGGAGTTGATGTGCGGCGCCCAGGGCCTCGAGTCGCGTCGGCCGCTGCGCGCGGGCGTCGGCGTGGAGCGCGCCCACGCTGCCGTGCGCGCGCGAGTGTCGGCGCTTGCGGCCGACCGCGTGGTCGGGCCCGACATCGAGTCGCTGGCCGTTGGAGTGCTGCACGGCGAGTTTGCGTAGTCGTGGGTGTTGTGCGCGGTCGGTCGGAGCACAACACGCCCCCGAGCCTCCGTGGTGGGACAGGTCGGCTCGGGGGCGTGTTGCGCTCCTCCCTCCCCACACGCTGTCGTGCACGCCGCGCCCCCCGCACCGCCCTGGCACTCCCGCCCCCCGCATCGTCCCGCATCCGGGTCCCGCTCCCCGCCGACGCCGGGCACCCCGCATCGCCGTTGCCTCTAGATTGTGAGCCATGACGCCCCGCCCCCCGATCCGCAGTCCGCATGGTACTGAGATGAGCTGCAAGGGCTGGCAGCAAGAAGCTGCCCTCCGCATGCTCATGAACAACCTCGACCCCGACGTCGCCGAACGCCCCGACGACCTCGTCGTATACGGCGGCACCGGCAAGGCCGCACGCAACTGGGAAAGCTTCGACGCCATCGTGCGCTCGTTGCGCGCCCTCGAGGATGACGAAACCCTGATCGTGCAGAGCGGCAAGCCGGTCGCCGTCTTCCGCACGCATCGCAGCAGTCCGCGCGTGCTCATCGCCAACAGCAACCTCGTGGGGCGCTTCGCCACCTGGGACCACGTCCGCGAGCCCGAGCGCCGCGGCCTGATGATGTACGGCCAGATGACCGCGGGCTCGTGGATCTACATCGGCTCGCAGGGCATCGTGCAGGGCACGTACGAGACCTTCGGCGCGGTGGCGACCAAGCATTTCGGCGGCACACTCGCCGGGCGCTTCGTGCTCACCGCGGGCTTGGGCGGCATGGGTGGTGCGCAGCCGCTGGCCGCCACGATGAACGACGCGGCCATCCTTGGCGTCGAGGTGGATCCCACGCGCATCGAGAAGCGCCTGGCCACCGGCTACTGCGATCGCATGACCCGCGACCTCGACGAGGCCCTGCGCTGGATCCGCGAGGCGCAGGAGGCCAAGCGCGGGCTGTCGGTGGGGCTTGTCGGCAACGCCGCCGACGTGCTGCCCCTGATGGTGGAGCGCGGCATCATCCCCGACGTCGTCACCGACCAGACCTCGGCCCACGACATGCTCACCGGCTACGTGCCGCACGGGATGTCGTTGGAGCAGGCGACCGCCCTGCGTGCCAGCGACCCCAAGGAGTACGTGCGCCGCTCCACCGCTAGCGTGGTCGCGCACGTCCGCGCCATGCGGCAGATGCAGGACGCCGGCGCCATCGCCTTCGATTACGGCAACAACATCCGCACCGTCGCGCTCGACGCCGGGCTCAGCGACGCGTTCAAGATCCCCGGTTTCGTCCCCGAGTACATCCGCCCGCTCTTCTGCGAAGGCAAAGGCCCGTTCCGCTGGGCCGCGCTCTCCGGCGATCCGGCCGACATCGCCCGCACCGACGACCTCGTGCTCGAGATGTTCCCGCACGACCGGCATCTCAAGCGCTGGATCACCATGGCCCGCGAGCGCATCCACTTCCAAGGCCTGCCGGCGCGCATCTGCTGGCTGGGGCAGGGCGATCGCGCGCGATTCGGCGTGGCGCTCAACGACCTCGTCGCCAAGGGCGAGCTCAAGGCCCCCATCGTCATCGGCCGCGACCACCTCGACACCGGTAGCGTGGCCTCGCCCTTCCGCGAGACGGAAGGCATGCGCGACGGCACCGATGCCGTGGCCGATTGGGCGATCCTCAATGCGCTCGTGAACGTGGCCAGCGGTGCCAGTTGGGTGAGCTTCCACCACGGCGGCGGCGTGGGCATCGGCAACTCGCTGCATGCGGGGCAGGTCATCGTCGCCGACGGCACGCCCGAGATGCGCGAGCGGCTCGAACGCGTGCTCACCAACGACCCGGGCATGGGCGTCGCGCGCCATGCCGACGCCGGCTACGAGATCGCCATCGAGACGGCACGGCGCGCGGGCGTCAAGATTCCGATGTTGGGGGCCGAGTGAACGGCCGTTGCCACAGAGGCACAGAGGCACAGAGGACCCTCGGTGTCCCTGTGCCTCTGTGGCAAGAAGTTCCTGGAAGCAGTACGCAATGCTGAGCACGCGCTTCAAGCCTTGGGACCTGATCCCATTCAGCTACAAGTACGCCAAGCTGCGCCTCACCAAGCGGCCGGTGCTCGTGCACTTCGAAGTCACCATGCGCTGCAATGCGCGCTGTGACTTCTGCGACTACTGGAAGACGCCCGCCGATCGCAAGGCGCACGAACTGAAGAGCTTCGTGGATGCGGCGAGGCATTTCGATCCGATGCTCATCACGTGGACCGGCGGCGAACCGCTGCTGCGGCAGGACCTCGAGGAGCTGGTCTCGGCCGTGGACCGCGCCGTGCGCACCAAGTACACCACGCTCATCACGCACGGGGCCATGCTCACGCTCGAGCGGGCCCGGTCGCTCTGGGCCGCCGGCGTCGGGCAGTTCAGCGTCTCGCTCGACTATCCCGACGCGCGCCACGACGACGCCCGCGGCATCCCCGGCCTGGCGCAGAAGATCCTCGCCAACGCCGCGGCCATCCGCGCCGAGGGCATGACGCTGCGCTTCAACACCGTCATCAAGGACGACAACCTCGACGCCATCATGCCCCTCGTGCACGAAGCCGAGCGCATGCGCGTGGGGATGAACCTCAGCGTGTACACCGACGCCAAGAACGGGAATCGGGCGCATCGGCTGCAGGGGGCGCACGAGGCGCGCGTGGCCGAGCTCGTGCGCGAGCTCCTCGCCTTCAAACGCCGCCGCCGCGGCACCATCTCCAACTCCGACCACTATCTCGCCAACATTCCGCGCTACCTGCGCGGCGAGATGACCGAGCCCTGCCTGTCGGGGCAGGACACGATCCACATCGATCCCTACGGGCACGTGCGGCGCTGTCCCGACTTTCCCGCCGACGGCCACTGGTCCACCTACCAGGGCTACGAGCCCATCGAGTGCGACCTGTGCTACTACGCCTGCCGCGGCGAGGCCCAGGCGCCGCTGCGAACCAATCGCTTCCTCGACCTGGTGGCCTCGCCGTGAGTGACGCCGCAACCCTCTTCGTGAACGCGGCGCAGGTGGTCACCTGCGCCGGCCCCGCGCGCGGACGCCGCGGCGCCGAGATGTCCGACGCTGGCGTGCGCGAGCGGGTCGGCGTGGCGGTGTCGGCCGACGGCCGCATAATCGCCGTCGCGCCCGACGCGGAGGTGCGCAGCGCCCACCCGCGCGCATCGGTCGTGGATTGTGCCGGCGGCGTGCTGACGCCGGGCTTCGTGGATTCGCACACCCACGCCATCTTCGGCCGCCCGCGACACGAAGAGCAGGAGCTGCGGGCGGCCGGCGTCGGCTACCTCGAGATCGCCAAGCGCGGCGGCGGGATCCACAGCTCCGTGCGCGACCTCCGCGCACGCAGCGAGGACGAGCTGGTGGCCCTCGCCGCCGCGCGGCTGCGTCGGCTCGCCGCGCACGGCAGCACCACCATCGAGGTGAAGTCCGGCTACGGCCTCTCGCTCGAGGCCGAGCTGCGCACGCTGCGCGTGATCCGCCGCCTCGCCGCCGAGCTGCCCCTGCGGCTGGTGCCCACCTTCCTGGGCGCGCACGAGGTGCCGCTGGAATATCGCGAGGCCCCACGTACGCGCGCCGAGTACATCGCGCTGCTCGTGCACGAGATGCTGCCGGCCGTCGCCAAGGATGGGCTGGCCCGCTTCTGCGACATCTTCTGCGAGCCCGGCGTGTACAGCGCCGACGAGGCGCGGACGATCCTCACCGCGGCGCGCGGCCATGGGCTCGCCCTCAAGCTCCACGCCGACGAGCTCGAGAACGGAGCCGCCGCCGAACTGGCGGCCGAACTCCACGCCACCAGCGCCGACCATCTGGCGGCCATCTCGGAGCAGGGCATCGCCGCGCTCGCGCGCTCGGGCACCGTCGCCACGCTGCTGCCCGGGACGATGCTCTTCCTCGGCCGACCCAAGCAGGCCCCCGCGCGCGCGCTGATCAGCGCCGGATGCGCCGTCGCCCTCGCGTCCGATTTCAATCCGGGGACCAGTCCGACGGTGAACTTCCCCCTCGTGCTCACGCTCGGGGTGAGCCAGCTCCGGCTGAGCGTCGCCGAGGCCTTCGTGGCGGCCACCGTGAACGGGGCCGCGGCGGTGGGGATGGCCGACCAGGTGGGGCAGCTCGCCCCCGGCTACTTCGCCGACGTCGCCCTGTTTGACGTCGCGGACCATCGTGAAATCCCCTACTGGTACGGGGATCGCCGCTGTCTGGCCACCTGGGTCGGTGGGCGCCCTGCGCACGCCCCCTGAGACAGGGTCCAAACGCTTGTCACTCCGAGGGTTCGGCGGGTACCTTTCGGGTCGCTCCGTTCCGGCGCTCTAGTATAGCCCTCTCGCCCGACCGCCTCCCGCATGGCCGACATCCTCAAGCTGAAGAAGAAGGCGGCCGACCTCGAGGCCAAGAAGCAGAACGACAAGGCGCTCGACGTCTATCGCGACATCGTGGACGCCTACGAGGCCGGTGACGAAGACACGATTGACATCCCGTTCTACAATCGTGTCGGCGACCTCTTCCAGAAGGCCGGCAAGCTCTCCGACGCCGTGACGGTGTGGGAGAAGGCCGTGGATCGTTACGCCGAGGGTGGGTTCTACAATCCGGCCATCGCGCTCTGCAACAAGATCCTGCGGGCCTCGCCTGGCCGCACGGTGATCTACTACAAGCTCGGCAAGATCCACGCCGAGAAGGGCTTCCGTGGCGACGCCCGCCAGAACTTCCTCGAGTACGCGAGCCGCCAGCAGAAGTCGGGGAACCTCGACGAGGCCTTCCGGGCGCTGAAGGAGTTCGCCGACCTCGTGCCGGACCAGCACGACGTCCGCCTGATGCTCGCCGACCAACTGGTGAAGGCGTCGCGGAAGGACGAGGCCATTGCCCAGCTGCAGCTTGGCTACGCGCAGGCCACGTCCGACGGCAACGACGATGCGGCCGAACAGATCGCCGCGAAGATGAAGGAGATCGACCCCTCCGTGGAGCCGAAGGCCGAAGGGCGCACGGCGTCGTCGGGTGGGGGAGGCCTCGTGTTCCTCGACGTGGACGATGGCGCCGCGCCGGCCCCGAAGGCCCGCGCCAAGGCCGAGTCCAAGCGAATTACGAAGGCGGTCGCTGGCCTCGATCTCATCGAGATGCCGTCGGCGCCGACGCCGGCACCCAAGGCCGCCCCGGCCGCCCCGGCCGCAAAGGCCCCAGCCGCGAAGGCTCCGGCGGCCAAGGCCCCGGCCGCCCCGGCCGTGGAGCCCGAGCCCGCCGCGGACCTCCTGATCGAGCCCACGAACGTCGGCGCCGATGCCCCGCCGCCCCCGCGGGCGTCGCTGATGGGGCTCGAGGCCACGAATCTCGGCGCAGAGGCCGCGGCCGAGGCGCCGGCCGATGACCTCCCGCTCATCGATGTGGAGCCCTCGCTTGGCGGCGCTGAGGCCTCGGCTGCCGCGACCGCTGCGGGCGACGACCTCGGCTTGCTCGAGACCACGCCGAGCATCGGCGACGACCTGCCCTTGCTCGAACCGACGCCGGAACCCGCGATGGGGGCCGAGGCCAAGGCCCCGCCCAAGGCGCCCGCCAAGGCGCCCGCCAAGAAGCCGGCCAAGCCCGAGCCCGAACTGCTCGACTTCGATGACGTCGAGCCGACGCCCGAGCCGACGCCCGAACAAACGCTTGAGCCGACGAACGCGAACGATCTCGCGATTCCGCTGATGGACACGACGTTTTCCTCGAGCGATGGACTCGACCTGCTGGAAGTCGAGCCCTCGGTGGGGGAAGGGGTCCCGCGCTTCAGCGACGAGCCCGCCGAGCCCGAGGAGGAGCTGGCCGAACTCCCGCTCGTCGAGGAAGAAGTGGAGCTCATTGACGTGTCGGAGCTGCCGGTGCTCGAAGTGGCGGTACCCGACTCGGCGCCGATGGCCGTGGACGCCTTGCGCTCCAAGGTGGCCGATGCGCCCGACGATTGGGCCGCGCATCGCCAGCTGGCGGAAGCGTTGCTCGAGGCCGGGGAGCGCGCCGAGGCGATGCTGGAGTTGGAGCACGCGATGACGGGCTTCGAGCAGAACGGCGATCTCGAGACGGCGGGATCGATTGCCGAGGAGATCGTGCGCCTCGAGCCGAAGAGCATTCGCTACCACAAGAAGCGCGTCGAGTTCGCCTTCCGGGCCAACGACCGGAACCGCTTGGCCGAGGCCTACGTGGAACTGGCCGATGCGCTGTTGGCCGATGGGCAGGCCGGACAGGCGCGGGCCGTGTACCAGCGCGTGCTCGACATCAATCCAGACGACCTCCGTGCGCAGGCGGCCATCGAGTCGATTCCCGAGGAAGAGCCCTCGGCGCCGCCCCCGCCGCCCCGTCGCTCGACGGCGGCCGCACCGGTTCGGCCGCCGTCCCCGAAGGCGGCTCCGAAGTCAGCGCCGAAGGCGGCCGCGCCGGCGCCGGCCGCCGACGCCGAGGACGACGACTACGTCTCCCTCGGTGATTGGCTGCGCGAGGATGACGAGCCCAAGAGCACACGCATGGTGGTGGAGGAGCAGGAGCCCACCGGCGACGAGCAGGCCGACTTCGCCGACATGCTGCGCAAGTTCAAGCAGGGCGTCTCCGACAACGTGGACGAGGAGGATCACGAGGCGCACTACGACCTCGGCGTCGCCTACAAGGAGATGGGATTGCTGGACGAAGCCATCGCCGAGTTCCAGAAGGCGCTGCGGGGCACCAAGGAGCGCGTGCGCACATTCGAATCGCTGGGGCACTGCTTCGTGGAGAAGGGGCAGCTCCCGGTGGCGGCGACGATCCTCCAGCGCGGCCTGGCCGAACCCGGTGTGCGCGACGAGGCGCTGGTCGGCGTGCTTTATCTCCTCGGGGCGATCTCCGAGGAGCTGCAGCAGTTCGCCGAAGCCAAGAAGTACTACGAGCGTGTCTTCGCCGTAGACATCCAGTTCCGGGATGTCGGCGACCGCCTGAACGTCGTGGAGCAACGCCTGTCGTGACGCTGGACGCGCACCTGCACGTACCCGTGGCCGCCGCCCTCCTGGA
>JANJUF010000089.1 GCA_024710705.1 Gemmatimonadaceae bacterium
TGTGGCGCGTCGGCGTCGACCGCGCCCGGCATGCCGAAGAGCGCCGGCAACTGCGACAGCATGATCGAGAGCGCGGCCGCATTGACGAAGCCGGCGATCACCGGATAGGAGACGAAGTTCGCGATCACGCCCAGACGCAGCGCGCCGAGCAGGAACTGCATCGCCCCGGCGTAGAGGGCGAGCCAGATGGCCAGGCCCACCCACTCGCTGCTTCCCGGTGTGGCCAGTGACTGCAGGGTCGCGAAGCTCAGGAGGCTCGTGAGGGCGACGGGACCGACTGCCAGGAGCGGCGAGGCGCCCCAGAGTATGCCCACCACGGCGGGGAGCAGCGCCGCGTAGAGGCCCGTCACCGGCGGCATGCCCGCCAGCGTGGCGTAGGCGAGCGATTGCGGGATCAGCACGAGGGCGACGCTCAGCCCCGCCCAGGCATCGCGGCGCAGCATGCCCGCAGTGGGCCGTGGCCAGCGCAGGAAGGGCAGCAGCCGCGGGAATAGGGCCTTCACCGCGCTCATTTCACCCACAGGACCATCGCCTGGCCGCCGGTGGCGGCGTTGCCGGGCAAGGTGAGCGGCCGATCGATCGCGTGCATGATCGCCCGCGGCGGATAACCGAAGCGCAGCAGCGCGCCCATCCCCTGCGCGTACTTGCGGGCGTGGCGGAAGAGCTTGCGATAGGCCGCGCACAGGTAGTGGCGCGCGGCCTCGCCCTCGACCCGGCCGTAGCGCTGCTTCGGGCAGCCGCCGCGGCAAATCTGGAGCACGTCGCAGTGCCAGCATTCGTCGGCGAGCGTCACTTCCTTGTCGGCGCCGAAGGCGCGTTGTCGCTCGGAGCCGGCCAGGGCGGTGATCTCGTCGGTGAGGAGGTTGCCGAGGCGGTATTCGGGATAGACGTAATGGTCGCAGGCGTAGACGTCGCCGTTGTGCTCGACCACCAGCGCCCGGCCGCAGCGCTTCTGCATGGTGCACACGGGGCCCTGGCCGCCCAGCGCAGCGTGCATGAGCCATTCGAAGTTCATGACGAACATGTCGCCCACGTCGTGGCGCACCCATTCGTCGAACGCCGCCACCCAGCCGTCGCCGAGCGCCTCGGGATCGACCGACCACGGCGCCATGCCGCCACCGACGACACGTTCGACGAGGGGGATGAACTGGAGGTACTTCACGCCCTCGTTGCGCAGGAAACGGTAGCTCGCGAGCAGGTGGCGGCCGTGGTCGGCGGCGACGCCGGCGAGCACGTTGTACTGGACGCCATGCTTCTGCAGCAGCCGCAGCGCACGCATCACCAGCTTGTGGGTGCCCTCGCCGCGCGCGTCATGGCGGAAGCGATCGTGCACGGACTTGGCGCCGTCGAGACTCAGCCCGACGAGAAAACCCTGCTCGGCGAGGAACTCGCACCACGCGTCGTCGAGCAGCAGCCCGTTGGTCTGGATCGCATTGTGTACCGGCCGGCTGCCCGCGTGCGCCTTTTCCAGCGCGAGCGCTCGGCGGTAGAAATCGAGCCCCATCAAGGTCGGCTCACCCCCTTGCCAGGTGAAGCTCACGCCCAGGGGATTTCGTCCGGCGAGCGCGACACAGGCGCGCACGTAGGCCTCGAGCACCCGGTCGGACATGCGCGGGTGGCGCGCTTCGGGGTAGAGCCCAGCCTTCTCCAGGTAGAAGCAGTAGTCGCACCGGATGTTGCAGGCGGAGCCGGTGGGCTTGGCCATCAGGCTGATGCCCTCGGTCGGGGGGGCGGAGTGGGTGCGCGGGGCGTGGTCCGGTTGTGCCATTTCGGTATGCCGTAAGGAGTGCGGGGCGCCACGCGGGCGGGACCCGGGGGCCCCGCCCGCAGCGCAGATCAGAAGCGGAAGCGTCCGCCCACCATGAGGCGGTTGGCACGCCCCTTCTCGCCGGTTTCGGCCTTGCGTTCGCCGGAGATCCATTCGATCCCGACGTCGGCCTGGGGCACCGGGCTCCACATCAGGTTGGCATGCACCGTCTGGTAGTACTCGTCGGGCACGCCGTCGTAGCTGTTGGCCGGATGGTCGTCGAGATTCAGGCGACCGTAGGCCAGGTTCGAGCGCAGCGCCGGGGTCCAGTAGTGGGCGTAGCCGACGAGGAAGCCGCGCGATTCGCTCAGCTTGAGGTCCTTGCCGTCGTAGGTGCCGGAGTCGGTGAAGTTGAAGAGCTCGGCCATGTAGCGCCCAACTCCGCGGCCGCCGTTGATCTGGCCATGGAGGTAGTCGCCGCTTTGCCCGACATTCAGGATTCCACCCAGGCTGTAGCCCCAGCCGTCCTTGGTGACGTCCTTCCGGGTGACGTCGTCGTGCAGGCGCAGTTGGCGCTGCACGCCCGACACGTAGAACTGTCCCCAAGGCTGCACCGTCTTGAACTTGGCGACCAGATCCGGACGTTCGTCGAGCGACACGGCGCTGTGCCCCGAGGCGTTGAGGAAGTCCGTGTTGGCGTTCTCGACCGCCATCGCCAGACTGCTCGAGGTGCCGATTGGCAGGGTGTAGCGGATCATCGGCTGGCGCACCGTGGTCGCGCCGGACGGCCCGCCGAAATCGAGCGTGTCGGCCAGGGAGGCGAGATCGATGAAGGTGGTCCAGGTCTGGCCGACGA
>JANJUF010000070.1 GCA_024710705.1 Gemmatimonadaceae bacterium
GGATCGAGTCCGAGCTGCGCTCACTGGACGCCCGATTTTCCGTAACGGTGCCCCTGGCCGTCGTGCCGGTCGCGCCGTCGCCGCCGGCCGAGCCCGACGACAACGGGCAGTAGGCGGTCGTAAGGCGCCTCCCGTGGAGCGGTGCTCCGGGATGAGACGCCGACTCCCCCATCGGGAGTAATACCAAATCCCTCCCAACAGGCGATGGGGAGGCCGAGCGATGAGTCCTACACTCCCTGATGTAGGGAAGCAGGTCCATTCACCTCGATGCATACAGGAGCTCACATGCTGTTCCGCCCGAACGTTCACTCGGCGCGAACGCCGCGCCTTTCCGGCCGGCCGTTCCGCCTTTTGGCTGCACTCGCGCTGGTTGCCATCACGGCGGTGGCCTGCGACGTGCACAGCCCCACCGGTCCAGGGTCCGCCCTCGGCCTGGTGGTGACCCCCAACCCGACGCTGCAGATCAACGGCACGCAGCAGTTTGTCGCCGTCGCGACGGACGCGGAAGGCGTCCCGGTCCCGGTCATCCCCATCTGGTCCATTGTCGCCGGCGGCGGCACGATCAGCCCGACTGGTCTGTTCACCGCGGGCACGACGGTCGGGACGTTCACGGCCACCGTGCAGGCGACAGCGGCGGGGCTCACCGCCACGGCCAACGTGATTGTGATCGCCGGCGCGCTGGCGACCATCACGGTCACGCCAAACCCCGACACGCTCGAGGTCAATACCGCTTCGACGTTCACGGCGGTCGGTCGTGATGCCGGCAACAACGTGGTGCCCATCACGCCGGTGTGGTCGGTCACCAATGGTGGCGGCACGATCAACGCGAGCGGCCAGTTCACGGCCGGCGGCGTGGACGGCACCTTCACGAACACCGTACGGGCGACCAGCGGTGCCATTTTCGGCACGGCGACGGTTGTGGTCACGGCCGTTCCCGTGGTGCCCCCGTTCGTGCCCCTTGGCGCGGCGGAATCCCACGGAATCCTGGCCGGTACGGAAATCACCTGCATCACGGGCGGTTTCATTGATGCCGACGTCGGCGTCAGCCCCGGGAGCTCGCTGTCCGGTTTCGGACCCTGCACCTACTCCGGCGTCGCCAATCTCGCCAACGCCGTCGCGGCACAGGCGCAGCTTGATCTGACGACCGCCTACAACACCCTGGCTGGCCTCCCGTGCCCGCCGGCGAATTCCATTGTGGCTGACCTCGGCGGCACGACGCTCGCGTCCGGTGTGCACTGCACCGCGATCGGCATCGGCGTCACCGGCACGCTCACGCTGGATGGTGGCGGCGATCCGAATGCGGTCTTCGTCTTCCAAGCGGGTTCGACACTCACCACCGCTGGCGACATCGTGCTCATCAATAGCGCGCAGGCCCAGAACGTGTACTGGCAGGTCGGCAGCTCGGCCACGCTCGGCACGGCGTCGCAGTGGCAGGGGAACATCCTGGCGCTCGAGAGCATCACGCTCGTGGACACGGCCACGCTGTTCGGCCGCGCCCTCGCCCGCAACGGCGCGGTCACTCTTGGATCGAACAACACCATCACGCTGCCGTAATCGGCCGCATCACACACAGGAGCTTCACATGTTGTTTCGCACATTGACCCTCGGCGCGGCGATGATGATCGCCGCCGTGCCGCTCGCGGCCCAGGAACGTGGCACGATGGAGTTCGGCGGCCTCATCAGCCTGAACGCCTTCGATCCCGATTTCCAGATGAAGAACGCGATTGGGTTCGGCGGCCGCATCGGCGCCTACCTCTCCCCGCGCTGGGCCTTCGAGTTCGAAGGCGTCGGCGGCACCGCCGAACGTCCGTCCGGCCTCGCCGACCGCACATACCGCTTCATTGACGCACGCCTGCTTTTCGTGCCGACGAAGGTCGGTCCCCTGGCCCTGCTGCTCGGTGCCGGTGCCGGTCACGTGGACGCGAACGTGAACAATGACTTCACCGACCAGTCCTACGGCTACCACCTCCTGCTGGGTGGCAAGATTGCTATCCGGGAAAGTGCCACGCTGCGTCTCGATGGCGTGCAGTACTTCAATGGTGGCGCATCGCACCGCGCCCTCCGTGCTGGCGTGTCGTTCTATCGCCATCCGCACGGGAAGGAGACCACGGTGTACCGCACCACCACCGCGGCCCCCATGCCGCAGCGTCCGGACTCGGTGAGCGCCGCCGAGACGCGTCGCCTCCGCCTGGCGGCCGCGCAGTACGCCGCGCTCCGGGATTCGCTGGCCCGTAACCAGCCGACGGCGCTGACCCCGTCGTCCGTGGCCGCGCTCGCCACGATGCTCGAGATGATCAACTTCCAGCGTGACGAAGCCGACCTCGACGACGTGTCGCGGGCGATCCTGCGCGACAAGGTGGCCATCTTCAACGCCAACCCGGACATGAAGATCGTCATCACCGGCTATGCCAGCTCGCCCGGCACGGTCGCGTACAACTCGGCACTCGGCATGCGCCGCGCGACGGCCGCCAAGGCCTACCTCGTGTCGCAGGGTGTCAACGCGAACCGCATCGAGATCGCGACGCGCGGAGAGTCCGACCTGCTCGTGGAAGGCCCGGGTGACGTGGCCAACGCGGCCAACCGTCGCGGCCAGTTCCGTCTGCTCGTCGCCGATCCGTACCTCGTGCGCCCGTAACACCCTCACTTCCAACTCCCCCACCAATGCGTGCGCTCGCTGTCGTCGGAATTGTCCTGATCGCAATCGGGTCGTACGCCTTGGTGACGGGAAGTTTGCTCACAGGCCGCCGTGATGTCGTGGATGTCGGTGGCCTCAAGATCAGCACGGAGCAACGGCGTTCGGTGGAACCGTGGATGGCGGGGGTCGCCCTCGCCATCGGCGGGGCCCTCGTGGTCGCCGGCGCCATCCGCAGGAAATAGGTCCCCCCAACACACCGAGACCCTCCAATGCTCGAAACGATCATCGTCATCCTGGTAGTGCTGTGGGCCCTCGGCTTCATCGGGGGGTTTGTCTCCAGCCAGCTCGTGCACCTGTTGCTCGTCGTCGCTCTGGTCATCCTGATCCTTCGCCTGGTCGGCGGCCGTCGCATCCTGTGATGCGCAGCTCCCCGATTCCTTCTCCAGAGGTTTTCGTGATTCCCGCCTTTCGTAGCAGCATCCGTCGCACGCTCCCGCGCGCCATCCTCGCCAGCGGCATCCTGGTGGTCCTCTCGGCCTGCGCCGCGTTCGGCGCCCGCGAGAAGGGCGGCCTGATCGGCGCCGCTGCCGGCGCGACGGTCGGCGGCGTGGTCGGCAACCAGACCGGTTCCACCGCGCGCGGGGCCATCATTGGTGCCGTGATCGGCGGCGCCGCCGGTGCCATCATCGGCCACCAGATGGACCAGCAGGCCAAGGAGCTCGAGATGCAGATCCCGGGCGCGACCGTCGAGCGCGTGGGGGAAGGCATCCAGGTGACCTTCGCCTCCGGCCTGCTCTTCGGCTTCGATTCGGATGAGATCCAATCGTCGGCCGGCGGCAACCTCCAGAACCTTGCGACCAGCCTGAAGAAGTACCCGAACACCACATTGCTCATCGTCGGCCATACCGATGCGCTGGGCAGCAGCTCCTATAACCAGGACCTGAGCACGCGCCGCGCCGCATCGGCGTCGCGCTACCTCTCCAGCTACGGCATCGCCGGCACGCGTCTCCGCGTCACTGGGCGTGGCGAGATGGAGCCGGTGCAGACGAACGAGACCGAGGCCGGTCGGGCGACCAATCGCCGGATCGAAGTCGCGATCTACGTCGCCGAGCCAGCCCAATGATCCGACTCACCTCGGTCGCCAGTCTTTCCCTTCCCCCCTCGGAGGCTCTCGTGTCAAAGTCCAGCAGTACCTCCCTCGCCATCGCGATGAGCTGGCTGCTCGCCGGCGTGGTCATGCTCCAGCCGTCGCTGGTTGGCGCGCAGCAGTCGCCGGCAGTGGACCGCGGCATCATCGGCCTCGGCTCGGCGGCGCCGGTACGTGGGGTGCACGTAGTCGCCCCGACTGCGCCGGTGGGTCCGGTGCAGATGCCGTCGGCGACGTGGCGCCCCATCGTCGTCGAGCTGCCCGGCGAGCAGGTGAATGCGGCCGTCGCCCAGCAGTCCGACCGCAACAACGTGGCGTGGATGGCGGTGGGCGCAGCCGCATTGATGGTCGGCCTGCTGATCGGCGGTGACGCCGGCACGGTGGTGGCTGTCACCGGTGGCGTGATCGGATTGATGGGTCTGTTCCGCTACATGAACTGACGTTCGATGCACACCGTCCGTACCGACCGGTTCCATCCGGTGGCGATGATCCATCGCCGCCGGATGGTGCTGTTGGTCTTGTTCGGACTCGGCTGCGCGATCAACCCGGTAACCGGGGATCGAGAGCTGGCCCTGATCTCGGAGGCCCAAGAGATCGAGATGGGGCGCGCCGGTGCCACCGAGGTGGCGCAAGTGGTCGGATTGCACCCCGACGCCGCGCTCCAGGCCTATGTGAACCGCGTGGGGCAGGCCATTGCCGCGCGCGGCGAGCGGCCGCGGTTGGCGTGGTCCTTCCAGGTGGTGGACGACGCTGCGCTAAATGCCTTCGCATTGCCCGGCGGCTATGTGTTCATCACGCGCGGCCTGCTCACGCATCTCCGGAATGAGTCCGCGCTCGCCTCGGTGCTCGGCCACGAAGCCGGTCACGTCACGGCGCGCCACGCCGTGCAGCAGCTCAGCCGCCGGCAGGTTGCGTCGGTCGGGCTCGGCATCGGCTCCGCCGTGTCGCCGACCATCGCCCGATACGCGCCGTTGGCCAGCGCCGGCGTGGGCCTGATGTTCCTCAAGTACGGGCGCGACGACGAAACCGAGGCCGATCGCTTGGGCTTCCGATATGCGCTCGGCAGCGGCTATGACATCCGCGAGATGCGAAGCGTCTTCAGCATGCTGGCGGCCGCGTCTGAGCGGAGCGGCGCCGGGCGCCTCCCGGCCTGGCAGTCCACGCACCCCGATCCCGGCGATCGGCGCCGCGCCATTGATCGCCTCATCAGCGCCGCCCCCCAGGACTTTACCGCGTTGGCGATCGGCGAGGCCGAGTTTCTTGCGCGCGTGAACGGGCTTGTCTACGGGGAGGACCCGCGCCAGGGCTTCTTCCGCGATGGCAAGTTCCTGCATCCGGCGTTGGCGTTCCAGATGCGATTTCCAGAGGGCTGGACGCAGCGCAACGCGCCGGATGCGGTGACGGCCATCCATGCCGCCGGCGATGCCGTACTGGAACTGCGCCTCGCGGCCGGATCCATCTCCGAGGCGGCCGCGGATTTCCTCTCCCAAGAAGGCATCGAGAGTGGCACGCCGCGCACGGGGAGCATCCACGGCAACCGTGCGGTGCAGGCCGACTTTTCGGCCAAGGACGGGGAGGGCACGCTCATCCTCGGCGCCGTGACGTTCATCGCGTACGGCGGGCGCACCTGGCGCATCGTCGGGTACGCGCTGCAGTCGCGCGCCGCCTCGGTGCGCGCGAGCTTCGCGGGCACGGCGGGGAGCTTCGCCGCGCTCACCGATCGGGCGGTGCTGGCCATCCGTCCGCAGACCGTCGAGGTCCGGCAACTGGCGCGCGCGATGACGCTCACCCAGTTCAATACCGAGTTCCCATCGGGCATTCCGCTCGGTGAGCTCGCGCTGATCAATGGCGTCACGCCGACGGAGCCCCTCCGCGCCGGTCGCCGGCTCAAGCGCGTCATCGGCGAACGGTTGACCGTCACCGCCACCGGTTCGATGCCGCAGCGTTAGTTTGCAGTATGCAGTTGCGAATGAGCGACCTCACCCCCACCGAGCGCCATCGGTGGCTGACACCGTTGATCGCCCCGCGGCCAATCGCGTTCGTCAGTTCACTGAGCGCTGAGGGCATCGGCAACCTCGCTCCCTTCAGCTTCTTCGCGATGGGCGGCCAGAATCCGCAGTCGGTGGCCTTCTGCCCGATCGCCGACCGCGACGGCAGCCCGAAGGACACCCTACGCAACGTGCGCGAGACCGGGGAGTTCGTCGTCAACATCGTCTCGCGCGAGATGGCCGAGCTGGTGAACCAGGCGTCGGCGCCGTACCCGTTCGCGGTGGACGAGTTCGACGTCACGGGCTTCACGCGCGTGCCGTCGGAGCTCGTGAAGCCTCCGCGCGTGGCGGAATCGCCAGCGTCATTGGAGTGCCGGGTGTTCCAGGTCGTTCCGCACGGCGAGGGCCCCCAGCACGGCACCTGGGTGATTGGCGAAGTGCTGTTGCTGCACGTGCGCGACTCCCTCCTCGCCGCCGACGGGCTTCCCGACACGGGGAAGATCCAACCGGCGGCGCGGATGGGGCGTCAGGAATGGGCCTTCGTCACGCCCGAGAACATGTTCGAACTGCGTCGCCCGACTATTTCGCCGGAGTGAGCGGGACCGGCGCCGCCGCGTCGCTGCTGTAGCTGAGCATACTGACGTACCACTCGCCGTCCACCTGCTTCCAGATCGCGAGGTACTTGCCGACGTCGAGCATGTCGCCGCCCGGCGTGGTGAGGGTGATGCGATTGATCCCGGTTTCCACGGCGAGGTCGCCGCTCGCGGCGAGCTCGAGCGTGCTACGCGTGCCCTGGAAATCCTTGATGGCCCCACTGCCGAAGATGTCGCTGTACATCTGTCGCACGGCGTCGCGCCCCCGGATGAGCGGGGCGCCCGACGGCTGTACCACGGCATCGGCAACGTAGAACGCCACGGCGGCCTCGAGGTCCTGCGCCTTTTCGGCGGCCATGATGGCGTCGCTCCGGGCGGCGACCCGGGCGGACTCGGCCTCGATATCCACGCGTGGGGCGCAGGCGGTCAGCAGGGCCAGGATTGGGACAAGTGCATGCAGGGCACGCGGCATCGTTGACTCCACTGAGAGAGGGGCACCGGGAAGTTCGGCGTGGGCATCTAGTGTACTGTGCCCCGTGTGCCCGTCAAGCGCAGCGGACCGACCCGTTCCCTGGGAGGGGCTATGTTTCATGGGGTAGCCCCCTTCGCCCCTCGTGGTGCGTTCCTCGATTCCATCCTTCAGGGTCCTTCGATGATTCGCCTTCGCTCCTCGCTCCTCGCCCTCGCCCTGCTTGCCGCCACCGCCACGGTCGCGACGGCCGCCCTGCTCCACGACCTGACCGGACGGTGGATGTTGGCCGTGGTGACCGATAATGGAACAGGATACCCGGTGCTGGAGATCACACAGGACGGCAACCGGATCTCCGGCACCTACACCTCGAACGCAATGGGGAGCCGCACCATCTCGGGCACGGTCCGAGGCGATACGGTCTCGTTCGTGCTCTCGGCCAGCGGGGCGGGGGAGGGAGTGGTGCTGACCTACACGGCGCGTATCGTCACGGCGGACAGTCTCAATGGCGTGGTGGACTTCGCGGGGATGGGTGGGGCCAGCTTCACGGGACGCCGCCAGCGCTAGCGCTGGGGGAGGGCGCGCATGCGCGTGATTGACGAGCTCCGTCGCCGCATTGCGCCGACGATCGCGGAGGAGGACGCCGATCCGCTGCGCTGGCGGGAGCGCGTCCTTTTCGCGCTCTTGGCGATGTCGCTGGTGCTGGGCGTCATCACCGCCGTGCCGAGTGTGTGGCTGGCGTGGCGCGACGGGCTGTACTGGACGCTCGTCGTGGATGTCGTGGCGCTCACGCTCGTCGCCACGCTGACCCTGCATCCGCGGCTCCCGTTCGCGTGGCGTGCAGGCGGGCTCATCGCAGCCTGCTACGGGGTGGGGGTCTTCTTCCTCGTCACCGTCGGGCTCGTCAGCCAGATCTACCTCATGGCCGTGCCGATCCTGGCGGCCCTGCTGTTGGGGCTGCGGGCCGGCACGGCGGCGCTCATCCTGGTCTCCGTCACACTCGGCGTGGTGGGATTCTACTCGGCGGCCGACCTGCCGATGGGGAAGTACGAAGGGTCGCCCCACATCAAGTGGTGGCTGATCTCCATCAACTTCCTGTTCGTGGACGCCACGCTCACGTTCTCGGTGGCCGTGCTCCTGCGGCGACTCGAGCGCTCGCTGCAGCGCGAGCAGGCCCAACTCGCCGAGCGGGAGCGGCTCACGCGCGCGGTGGAGGAGTCGAGCGAAGGCATCGTGATCTGCGACGACCGTGGCCGCGTGGAGTATGCCAACCGCGCCGGCGCGCTGCTCACGGGCGGCGCCAAGGTCGTGCGCCTCGGTGAGATCAACACCACGAGCGAGCACCGCATCGCGGACGCCCTGCAACGTGGCGTGGCCTGGCGCGGCACCCTGCACGCCGATGTTGTGCAGGGCGCCTCCCGCGAAATTGACGTGGCCATCACGCCCCTGAGCGGGGGCGAGGATGGCACGCGTCGCGTGGTGGCGGTGCTGCGCGACATCACCCACGAGCGCGCCATGGAGGAGCGGCTGCGCCAGGGCGAGAAGCTCGAGGCGCTGGGTACGCTGGCCGGCGGCATTTCGCATGACTTCAACAACATCATCGCGTCCATCCTCGCGGTGGCCGAGCTGGAGCGGTCGGAGGCGGCGCGGGACAGCGACACCGCGGCGATGGACCACATCATCGTCGCCTGCCAGCGTGCCCGTGACATCGTGCGCAAGATGATGGTCTTCAGCCGGCAGGACGTGCGGAAGCGCCGGCCGGTGCGACTGGCCAAGGTGCTCGAGGAGGCCCTGCCACTGCTGCGGGCCTCCATTCCCACGACGATCGCGTTCGAATCGTCGATCACCGCCACCGGCTACGCGGAGGTGGACCCGGCTGAGATCCACCAGATCCTGATGAACCTGGCCACCAATGCGGCCCAGGCGATGCCGAACGGCGGGACCCTCTCCTTCGCCTTGATGGATCTTCTGGCCGATGTTGATACGACGCACGAGTGGCCGACCGTGGTAGAGGGGGAGCGGTACTTGATGTTCGAGGTCGCCGATACGGGGGTCGGCATACCGCCCGAGCATCTGGAGCGGATCTTCGACCCCTTCTTCACCACCAAGCATCCTTCCGAGGGCACGGGGCTCGGCCTCGCCAGCGTGCACGGCATCGTGCGGTCGCTCGGCGGCGAGATAACCGTGACATCGGTGGTCGGGTCGGGGACGACGTTCCGGATACTTCTTCCGGCCATCCACCACGAGGAGGCGAGCGCGCCCTCCGGCGCCGAACCCTTGTCGGCAGCGGTAGGTCCCGCATCGGCGCGCCGGGTGCTCGTCGTGGATGACGAACCGCTCATCGTGCAGGTGCACGAGCGTATCCTGTCCCGTGCCGGCTATCACGTGACGGTGGCCCACGAAGGGTTGGAGGCACAGCGGTTGCTGGAGGACTCCACGTTCCGGGTGGACCTGCTCGTGACCGACCTGAGCATGCCGGGCGCGAGCGGGCTCGACATCATCCGCACGGCCCGGGTGCGACACCCGGGCGTGAAGGTGATCCTGAGTTCCGGCTTTGGCAGCGCCGCGCCGAGCGAGGCGCTGGACGCGGCCCGGCCGGATGCCTTCCTGCAGAAGCCCTACGACCTCTCGATGCTGCTGCGGACGGTGGAGCGGCTGCTGGCGACCGGCTGATGGGGGCTACACGCCGGCCGCTCGCCATTGCCGCGTGCGTCGCGTCGCTCCTCGCGGCCTGGCCAAGCGATGCGGTCGCCCAGCGCGCCGGCGAGGACTCGGTGACGAAGTACGGACGTGCGCTGCGGGCCGCGATGTCGGTCGGCGACTCCGCCAGGATGGCCATCGCCCACAATGGACTCGGGCTCGCGCACTGGCAGCTCGACCGCTACGACAGCGCGCTGGTGCACCTGCTGGCATCGCGGCGCATCCGCGAGGCGACGGGCGATAGCGTCGGCCTCGGGCGCGTGCTGAACAGCATCGGATCGGCCCATTACCAGGCCGGCAACTATGAACTCGCGCTCGCGGCCTTCCTGGAGTCGCTCGCCTACCACCGGGCGCGCGAGGACTATCGCCTGATGGCGGTGACGCTCTCCAACGTGGGCAAGACGTACCACGACTGGGGCCAGCTGGACCGCGCCGAGTCCTCGCTCGACGAAGCGGTGGCGTACGCCGAGCGGTCCGGAGTGGGCGCGGTGCTTGGGTATGCCCTGAACAGCTTGGGCGTGGTGGTGATGGAGCGCGGTGCCCACCAGGAGGCGCGCGTGCTGTTCGAGCGCTCGCTGGCGGCGTATCGGTCGCACACGCCGCCACTGAGTCCCAGCGACTCGGCCAGCGGGTGGGCCCTCAATGCGTTGCCGCTGGGGCGCATTGATGTGGCCGAGGGTCGCGTCCGCGAGGGCATGGCGCGCTTCGAGACGGTGCTGGCGTCGGCGCGACGCGGAGGCACGGCGCGCGGGGAGGCGACGGCGCTGGCCGCGCTCGCGTATGGACAGCGCGTGGCGGGACGACCGGGCGAGGCCGTGGCGTCGCTCACGCGGGCGCTCGAGCTCTCACGGAGCATTGGCAACCGCGCGCTTGCGCTGTCCGTGCTGGCCGACCTGGCCACGGCGGAGGAGGCTCGCGGCAACGCGGTGGCCGCGCTGCGCCACCTGCGGGCGCACGACGCCCTGCGCGACTCGATCTTCGACCTGCGTTCGTCGCAACGGATCGCCGCGATGGAGCTGGAGATGGAAGCCGAACGCCAGCGGCGGGAGACAGCGGCGCTGCGGGTGCTGGAGGCATCGCAACGGGTGGCCTTGGCCCGCCAGCGGCTGGTGCTGGCGTTGTCGGTGGGTCTGTTGTCGCTGGCAGTGGCGCTGGCCGTGACCTACTGGCGGCACCATCGGCAGGCCCGGGATCGCGAGGCGGTGCTGAGCCGCACGAACGAGGAACTGCGCGCGGCCGTGGCCGAGGTCCGCACCCTCTCGGGATTCATCCCGATCTGCGCGCACTGCAAGAACGTGCGTGACGACCAGGGGTACTGGCAGGCGGTGGAGACATATCTGGTGACGCGTTCGGACGTGAATTTCAGCCACGCGATCTGCAACAACTGCGGCCCGGTGCTGTACGGCGAGGATTGGGAGCCACCGTCGCTGCCCTCGGGCAAGCCTCCCCTTGCGGAGCCGGGGCCGCCGCGATAATAGTTAGGCATATGCCTAACAATCAGGTGGCGCTGGACCCCGTCTTCCGGGCCCTCGCCGATCCCACCCGGCGCGCCGTCATCGCCCGGCTGGCCCGGGGCCCGGCGGCCACCTCCGACCTGGCCGCCGGGAGTCGCATGGCTCTGCCCTCCTTCCTGCAGCACCTCGATGCGCTGGAGTCGGCCGGGCTGGTCCGCTCGCGCAAGCAGGGGCGGGTCCGCACCTATCGCCTTGCCCCCAAGCCGCTCCGCGCCGCCGAGCGGTGGATTGCCGACCAGCGCGCGCTCTGGGAGCGGCGGCTCGACGCGCTGGATACCTACCTACTCGATCTACAGGAGCGCCGGTCATGACCCGTTCATTTCCCTTCCATCCCGACGCCCGCCGAGACCTCGTGCTGGAGCGCATTGTGGACGTCCCGGTCGCGTTGGTCTGGGAGGCGTGGACGGTGCCCGAGCATCTCATGCAGTGGTTCACGCCGAAGCCGTGGACCACCGTCGCCTGCGAGATCGACCTGCGGCCGGGCGGTCGCTTCCACACGGTCATGCGGTCGCCGGAGGGCGCGAGTTTCCCCAACACGGGCTGCTATCTCGAGGTGGTGCCGCGCGAGCGACTGGTGTGGACCAGCGCCATGGAGCCGGGATATCATCCCGCGGCGATACCCGTCGAAGGCTTTCACATGACGGGCATCATCGAGATGGCGGCGCTCGGCGCATCGCGCACCAAGTACGTGGCAACGGTCCTCCACGCGGACGCCGCGGCCACGGACAAGCACCGCGCGATGGGCTTCGAGGAGGGCTGGGGCACGGCCCTCGGGCAGCTCGTGGAGTGGGCGAAGGGGCGCTGAGCCCCTTCGCGCCGCCGCTCAGCCTTCGGCGACGATGGACACCTGGTCGGGTTTGTCCGGCACCACGCAGATGAACTCGAAGGGGCCCTCGAGCACTTCATAGCTGTGGGGCACGCCGGCGGGGATGAACAGCGTATCGTCGGCGCCGACCTCGTGGATGGCGTCGGCGATTCGGATCCGCGCGCGGCCGCGCAGCACGTACTGCTGGTGCTCGACGAGGTTCGTGTGGTAAGGCATGCCGCCGCCCTCGCCGAATGTGAAGCGGCGCAGCACGAAACTGGTGTCGCCCTGCTGCGGACCGACGAGGACGCGGACCGAGGCGTCGCGGCCGGCCGCGATCTCGGCGGCGGGGACGGCGTCGGCGGGGCGGACGGTGGGGGTGGGGGTCGGGGCCATGTGTATAAACTAGCGCCGCTGGCCGCTCGGTGGTGCGGGCCGTAGTTTCTGCGCCGTGAACCACGCCACCGAGCGCCTCTCCGCCGCCCTCGCCGACCGCTACCGCGTCGAGCGTCCGCTGGGCGCGGGTGGGATGGCCACTGTCTATCTCGCGTACGACATCAAGCACGATCGGCGCGTCGCGGTGAAGGTCCTCAAGCCCGAACTTGCCGCCGTGCTCGGCGCCGAGCGCTTCGTGGTGGAGATCAAGACCACCGCAGCGCTGCAGCATCCGCACATCCTGCCGCTGTTCGATTCGGGAAGCGCCGACGGCTTCCTCTTCTACGTGATGCCATACGTGGAGGGGGAGACGTTGCGCGCCAAGCTGGATCGCGAGCGGCAGTTCGGCGTGGAGGAGGCCGTGCGGATCGCGCGCGACGTGGCCGATGCGCTGGACTACGCGCACCGCCACGGCGTGATCCATCGCGACATCAAGCCGGAGAACATCCTCCTGCACGACGGCCGGCCGATGGTGGCCGACTTCGGCATCGCCCTCGCGCTCAGCGCGGCGGCCGGCGGGCGCATGACCGAGACGGGGCTCTCGCTGGGCACGCCGCACTACATGAGCCCGGAGCAGGCCACCGCCGAGAAGGAGATCACGGGGCGCAGCGATGTGTACTCGCTCGGCTCCGTGCTGTACGAGATGCTCACGGGGGATCCGCCGCACACGGGCTCCACCGCGCAGCAGATCATCATGAAGATCATCGCCGACACGCCACGGCCGGTGACGGATATGCGGCGCTCGGTGCCGCCGCACGTGGCCGATGCGGTGGCGCGGGCGCTGGAGAAGTTGCCGGCCGATCGCTTCGAGACGGCGAAGGCCTTCGCCGACGCGCTCGGGGATCCGAGCTTCACCGTGCGGACGACGCGAGTGGGCGGGGGCCCGTCGGCGCAATCGGGTGGCCGCGGTCCGCTGCTGGCGCTTGGCGCACTGGCGGCGGCGCTGGCGCTGCTGGCGGGGTGGGGCTGGTTGCGTCCCACCGGCGTGCCGCCCACCGTGCATCGCTATCTGCTCGCCGTCCCCGACTCACTGGGCATGGTGGCTGGCGGGATGGTGCCCGTGGTGGGGCCGGGCGCGGCGTTCATCGCGTATCCCGGCCGCGCACCGGGGAACCAGAACGCACAACAGATCTGGGTCAAGTTCCGGGATCGCGTGGATCCCGTGCCGCTCGACGGTACGCTGGGCGTGGTGAGCATGGCCCTTTCCCCCGATGGGGAGTGGCTGGCCTTCACGAGCACGCCCCAGGTGCGCAGGGTGCGCGTGGCGGGCGGCCCGGCGGAGGTGGTGGTCAGCGGAAACGTCATTGGCGAGCTCGGCCTGACCTGGCTCGAGGATGGGCGCATCATCTTCGTGGGGACATCCGCTTCTCCGACGCTCGGCGTGCAGGCGCGCCTGATGCAGGTCCCCGTCGCCGGAGGAACCCCGACGGTCTTCATCTCGGATTCGTTGCGCTTCGCGGTGTTGCCGAATGCGGTGCCGGGTGGCGGAGGCGTGCTTTTCAGTTTCTGCTCGGATGTCACCGTCTGCGACCTGTATGCGCTGAAGACGGGCGCCGCCGAGCCGCACCTGGTCGTTCCGAACGGCGTCTTCGGGCAGGCGACCGCCGACGGACACCTCGTGTACGAACGCGGCGGGTCGCTGCTGGTGGCGGACTTTGACCTGAAGTCCCTGACGGTACGAGGGGAGAGTTCGACCATCTCCGATCGATTCATCGCCGCCGGATTCTCCTTTCGGGTTTCCAAGGACGGCACGCTCCTGACCGTGGCGAGCGGGTTCGATCCTCGGCTCGGCGACCACGACTTGGTGTGGGTGGATCGTACGGGGCGGGTGACGCCGGTGGATACCTCGTGGAAGTTCCGCCCGACCGTGACGGGCACCAACCATGGGTTGGCGATCTCTCCCGATGGCGCCCGCGTGGCCATCGGCGTGAACACCGAGGCCGGAGACCACATCTGGGTGAAGGATGTGCGGCGCCCTGGCACCCCGGCATCGCGCATCACCTTCGAGTCCATCAACTTCCGTCCGCGCTGGTCGTCCGATGGTCGGCTCGTCACCTTCGTGCGCCAAGGCCCGAACGCGGGATTCTTCGCGCGCCGTGCCGACGGTGCGGGCACGGACTCCTCGCTGGTGCGGGGCTTGTTCGTCGAGGCCGCGATGGGTCCCTCCGGGTGGCGCATCTTCCGTGGAGGCGGCTCGACGGTGGGGCCAGGCGGGCGCGATATCCTCGCCCTTGCCGCGTCCGACAGCGGAGCGCCCCGGGCGCTCCTGGCCACTCGCTGGGACGAGCACGCCTTCGCCATCTCGCCTGACGGCCGCTGGCTCATGTACACCTCCGACGAGAGCGGCCGCTCGGAGATCTATGTGCGACCATTCCCCGACGTGAACGGCGGTCGCTGGCAAGTCTCGGCGAGCGGGGGATTCGCGCCACTCTGGGCCAAGGACGGACGTGAGATCTACTTCGTCAATGCGGACCAGATGATGGTCGCCGTGCCCTTCTCGGCGCAGGCCACCCCCGTGATTGGTGCGCCAGTCCCGCTGTTCCGGATGACTCGGGACCGGCTCCAACTCGAGTGGGCGTACTACACGCCGTGGGACGTCGCCCGCGACGGTCGTTTCCTGATGGCGCGCCAGGTCAGCCTGAGCGTCACGTCCGTCCCCGAGGTGATCGTCGCCGAGCACGCCTCGCTTGAGTGGCGCCGGATGCTTCGTCGCTAACTTTCCGGCGTCGCGCCCTTCGTCCACTCCTCGCCAGCCCCCAGCACCGTGCGCACCACCGCCCGCTTCGACTCCCTCCCGGTCTATCTCCTCGCCACCATCCCGCAGAAGAAGCGCGACCTGATCGCGCGCGGCGTGGACGTCATTGACCTCGGTGCCGGCGACGCCGACCTCGCCGCACCGCCCAAGGCGGTCGAGGCCCTGATCCAGGCCGTGCGGGACCCGGCGATGAGCCGCTACGGCTTCGGGCTCGGCTACCCCAAGTACCGCGATGCCGTGAGCGCGTGGATGGAGCAGCGCTTCGGCCATCGCTTCGATCCGCTCAAGGAGATCGTGCCGCTCATCGGCTCGAAGGAAGGCATCGCCCACTTCTGCCTGGCTGCGCTGCAGAAGGGCGATGTCGCGATCATCCCCGACCCGGGCTACCTCGCCTATCTCGGGGGCACGCTGCTCAGCGAGGCCGAGCCGTACCTGTATCCCATCACGCCGCGCACGAACTTCCTCGTGGAGCTCGACGACATCCCCGCCGACATCCTCGCGCGCGCGAAGGTGCTGTTCCTGAACTATCCGAACAATCCCACCGCCGCCGTGGCGCCGATGGAGTACCTCGAGCGCGTGGTGCGGCGCTGCAGGGAGCTGGGCATCATCCTGCTCTTCGACAACGCCTATTCAGAGATGACCTACGACGGCTACGTGGCGCCGAGCATCTTCGACGTGCCGGGCGCGCGCGAGGTGGCCATCGAGTTCCACTCGCTCTCGAAGACCTACAACATGACCGGCTGGCGCTGCGGCTGGGCCTGCGGCAACGCCGCGCTGGTGGGCGCCCTGGCCAAGACCAAGAGCTTCCTCGACACCGGCCAGTTCATGGCGGTGCAGGCAGCCGGCATCGTCGCGCTGGAGAGCCACGCCGAGTGGGTGCCGGGGAACATCGCCGTGTTCAAGGAGCGGCGTGACGCGGCGGTAGCGGCGTTCCGGGCCAACGGGTTCGCGGTGGAGGCGCCTCGGGCCTCGATGTACCTCTGGGTGCCGCTGCCGGCGGGCATTCCCTCACTGACGTTCCACGAGCGACTGATGGAAGAGGAGGGCGTGATCGTCCTCGCGGGATCGTCGCTCGGGGCGGGGGGTGAGGGGTTCTTCCGCATCTCGTTCATCACCAGCCCGGCGCGGATCGCCGAGGCGGCCGCCCGTGCCGGCCGGGTCCTGCAGCGGATGACAGCGGACGCGGCCGTGGGTGCGTAAGGTCTGCATGTCCACTCCAGCCCGTTCCCCCATGCGAATGCTCCGACTCCTCGCGCTCGTGGTGCTCTGTGCGCCGTGGCCGCTCAACGCCCAGCGCGCCATGCAGCCCGGCGATTGGTATCGCCTGACGACCGTCTCGCAGCCAGCGATGGCGCCCGACGGGCGCGTCGTGGCCTTCACCGTCACCACGGTGAACGAACGCGAGAACAAGCGGCACCAAGAATTGTGGGTGGTGCCCACCGCCGGTGGCGATCCGGTGCGCTACACCGCGCCGGCCTTCGAGAGCAGCAGCCCGCGCTTCTCGCCGGACGGCAAGTATCTGTTCTTCTCCTCTCAGCGGGCCGGCGGGACCGGGAACACCTGGGCGATCCGGATGGACGCGCCCAGCGGTGAGGCGATGCAGCTGACCAACTGGCCCACGGGCTCGTGGCCACGCGACGGCAAGTTCGCGGTGTTCAGCGCGCCGGTGTCGGCTGATAGCGCGGCGGCCGCACCGGGCGGTCCGGACGCATTCGCTCGGATGCAGCCGATGGCCCGGCCGCCCTTCGACGCCATCACCAAGCCACTGGACCCCGCGCGCTTCGACGGACGGCACATCACGCACACGCGCTACAAGGCCAACGGGCCGGGTTTCCTGCCGGGCCCCCGTTCGGCACCGGTGATTCGGCCGCAGCAGCTCTTCACGCAGGCGCCAGGCTCGCCGCGTGTGCAGGTGACGCGGGCGCCGTATTCGCATCGCTCGCCGTATTCGCATCGCTCGCCGGTCGTGTCGCCGGACGGACGCTTCATCGCCTTTGTCGCGGATGTGGATCTGCGTCCGGACTCGCTGGTGCAGGCCATCGCCGATTCGCTGAGCCGGCTCCCGTACGACGCGGCGCGCGACGAGGCGCCTCGCAATGACGCCGACATCTATATCATCCCCGTGGCCGGGGGCACGCCGCGCAAGCTCGCGACGCTGACGGGGAATGAGTCGAACCTGACGTGGTCACCCGACAGCCGACGGCTCGCCTTCGTGCATCGGGAGACGCGCACGTCGAACGCCCGCCTGATGGTGATTGACGCCTCCGGCGGCGAGCCCACGAACCTGACGCCGACCTGGCAGTACGAGCCGGGCGGACTGGAATGGCTCCCCAGCGGCGAGATCGCGATGTGGGCGGAGATCGGCGGCAGCAGTGCGTTGCACTTGGTCAATGTGCGCACGCGACAGATGCGCGCCGTGCTGGATGGCCGGCGGAAGATGAACGGCTTCAGCTTCGACGCGCAGGGGCGCCAGGTGGCCTATGTCTCCACCAGCGTCACGCGCCCGTCCGAGCTGTACGTGGCCGGCGTGGACGGTCGCGGCGAGCGGAAGCTCACGTCGTTCAACGATGCGCTGAACGCCGAGGTCGCCTGGTCCGACGCCGAGCGCTTCACGTACCGCTCGGTCGGCGACGTGGAGATCGAGGGCTGGCTGATGAAGCCGCTCGGCTACCAGGAAGGCCGGCGCTACCCCCTCGTGATGTACATCCACGGCGGCCCGCACTCGCAGTACGGCGAGCAGTGGTTCGACGAGACGCAGAATCTCGCGGCGGCGGGCTTCATGGTGCTGTACACCAACCCGCGCGGCTCGAGCGGTTACGGGGCGGACTTCACCTACTCCACGCGCGGCCGCTGGTTCGCCGAGGACTACCAGGATCTCATGAAGGCGGTGGACATCGCGTCGGTGCGCGCCGACGTGGACTCCACCAAGATGGGCATTACCGGCGGCTCGTACGGAGGCGTGATGGTCGCCTGGATCACCACCAAGACCGACCGTTTCAAGGCGGCGCAGGCCGACCGCATGATCTCCAACTGGTGGTCGTGGTGGGGCACGTCCGACGCGCAGGGGCTCACCGAGTTCGAGTTCTACGGCCGTCCCTGGGACAACCCGGCGATGTACGACTCACTCTCGCCGATCCGCAACGTGCGGGCGGTGAAGACGCCGACGTTCATCCTGCAGTCCGAAGAGGACCACCGCACGCCGATGACGGACGCCGAGCAGTGGTTCGCGGCGCTCACGCGGCAGGGCGTGCCGGTGGAGTTCGTGCGCTATCCGCGCTCCACGCACGACCTCTCGCGTACCGGCGAGCCCTGGCTGCTGGTGGACAGGCTTGGGCGGTTGCGCGATTGGTTCGGACACTGGTTGCAGAAATAGGTTCGAACGCGTTCACCACGAAGACACGAAGGGCTCCGATGCGTGCGGATGGAGTCGCGTGCATCGGAGCCCTTCGTGTCTTCGTGGTGAGAACCGTCAGTCTTTGTGCGTCTTGTCGTCTCGTAGCAATCGCGCGAAGGCCCATGCGGTGAGTCCCAGCACCAGCGCCCAACTGCTGAGCATGAAGATCAATGCGCCGCGGGTCATGGAGCCTCCGGGGTCTGGTCGATCTCGACGAATCCGGCCCGGTCGTCGTACTTGTTCCGCTTCCACGCGATGCGGATGAGCACGAGGAACACGACGGTGAAGAGCACGATGACCGCGCGCGAGGCGGTGATGTAGGGGATGTTCTCCGCCGTCACCACGCCACCGCCCGCAGACCGCTCGTTGAGGAGGATCGGCAGTGCGTCGGTCCATCCCCACCAGCCGAGGATGATGAAGAGGTAGAGCGGCGTGATGTACGTCATCACGAACTTGAACACCGCCGGGATCCGGATGTCCGCACCCTCGTGGATGCTCTTCCAGGCGTTCTCAGGCTTGAAGATCCAGACGAACACCACCACCTCGAGCACCGCGACGATGACGAGGCCGAAGGTCCCGGCCCAGTAGTCCCACTCGTCGAGGAAGCCGTACTGCAGCCAGCGCACGTGCATCAGCCCGAACACCAGGCAGATGAAGCCGAAGCCCCACGCGATGTGCTCGCGCTTCCACCCGAACTCCTCGCGGAAGAAGGCGATGATCGGGGTGAGCATCGCCACCGAGGACGTGATGCCGGCGAAGAAGAGCAGTCCAAACCAGGCCACGCCGAGGAGGTTGCCGGCGGGAAGCTGCTGGAACACCACCGGCATGGTGGCGAAGCCCAGGTTGAACGAACCACCCTGCGCGATGGCCATCGCCCCGGCCACGCCGAAGAAGGTGACGGCGGCCGGAATGGCGATCGTGCCGCCCAACACCACCTCGACGGTCTCGTTGGTGGCCGCCGTGGCGATGCCATTGAGGGCGATGTCGTCGCGCTTCGACAGGTAGGAGGCGTAGGCCGCGAGCGACCCCATCCCCACGGACAAGGTGAAGAAGATCTGCCCGGCCGCCGCCAGCCACACGCCGGGCTCGTCGAGCCGCGAGAAGTCGGGATCGTAGATGAAGGACAGCCCCTGCCACGGGGTCGCGTCGATGCCGGGTTGCGCCGGGAGCGTGAGCACCACGATGGCGAGCACCACCGCGAGTCCGAAGAGGATCGGCATGCCGATCTTGGCCAGTTTCTCGATGCCGCCGGAGATGCCCTTCGAGAGCACCCAGATGTTGATGGCCAAGGTGCCGAGGAAGAAGGCGTACGGCGTCCAGGGCTGGTGGTACACGGGCGCCCCGTTCGCCGGGCTGGCCTGGAAGGAACGCAGGTAGTCCAGCATCCCCTGCTGCGTCTCGATGCCCCAGTAATCCTTCGTGAGGGAGAACCAGGCGAAGGCCGCGGTCCAGCTTTCGATGTAGGTGTAGTAGATCATCACGCAGAGCGGGACGATCATCCCGACCACGCCGACGTACTTGGCGGCGGGGTGCCGCCAGATGGCGGCGAACATGCCCGGGAGATGTCCCTTGCGATAGCGACCGCCGTTGCGGCCGATGCCCCACTCGATCCACATGAGCGGGATGCCCAGGAGCAGCAGGGCGATGAAGTAGCTGATCATGAAACTGCCACCGCCATTGGCGGCGGCTTGCGTCGGGAAGCGCAGGAAGTTGCCGAGGCCGACTGCATTCCCCGCCATCGCGAGGATCAAACCGATTCGGCTGCCCCAAGCTTCATTGGGGGAGCCACTACTGGAGGACACTGGTTCTCCTTGAAGGGACGGCACACGGGGGTCGGCCCTGTGCCGACCTCGCGTCACCGACGAGTGCTGATAGCTAGTGGAGGTCGGTCAGAAAGAGGAGGGGGGGGCTGCCGTGGCAGCTCCCCCCCCCCCTCCTCGTGGTCACGCGTTCGGCCGAAGGTCCGTCAGATCTTCCGGACCGACATCTCCTTCTTCCCCGAGAAGTAGTCGTGGGTGAGCTTGGCCACCGTGCCCGACAGCGCGAACAGACCGATGAGGTTCGGCAG
>JANJUF010000092.1 GCA_024710705.1 Gemmatimonadaceae bacterium
GGATGTGGCGACGCTCCGGCGTGCTGACCGACCTCGAGTTCTATGAGATTCGGTATTCAGGGAAGGCCGCGAGTTTCGTGCGCGGGTTCCGCGCCGTGTACCTCGGCCTGGTGTTCAACTGCGTGATCATGGCCACCGTGAACCTCGCCGCCGCCAAGATCGCGTCCATCCTCCTCGGCTGGCCGATGTGGCAGACGCTGGTCGTCTGCGCCGTGCTCAACGTGTTGTTCGCGGTGGTGTCGGGGCTGTGGGGCGTGCTGGTCGCCGACCTCATCCAGTTCGGCATCGCGATGAGCGGCTCCATCGCCGCCGCCTACTTCGCGTTGCAGCGCCCGGAGGTCGGTGGGCTGGTCGGGCTCTTCGCGCAGTTGCCGGCGCAGAGCTACGCCTTCCTGCCTGACTTCTCCGACTGGACCGTCACGCTCACGGTGCTGGTGTTGCCGCTCACGGTGCAGTGGTGGTCGGTGTGGTATCCCGGCGCCGAGCCCGGCGGCGGCAGCTACATCGCCCAACGCATGCTTGCGGCCAAGAGCGAGCAGGACGCCCTGCTCGGCACACTGTTCTTCAACGTGGCGCACTACGGGTTGCGGACCTGGCCCTGGATCATCGTGGCGCTCGCGTCCATGCTGGTGTTTCCCACGCTCGACGACATCGCCCGCGCCTTCCCTGACGTTCCGCGCGGCCTGATCGGCAACGACATCGCGTACCCGGCGATGCTCACCTTCCTCCCCGTCGGCTGGCTGGGCCTCATGGTTGCCGGGCTGCTCTCGGCCTATGTGTCCACGATTGTCACGCACCTGAATTGGGGTACGAGCTATCTGGTGCACGATCTGTACCGGCGCTTCGTGCGCCCGGACGCGACCGAGAAGCACTACGTGCTTGTCGGCCGCTTGGTCACCGCCGCGCTGATGCTCCTCGCGGCGGGGCTCACGTTCTACTTGGAGACGGCGCGGGCCGGGTTCACGCTGCTGCTCTCGATCGGCGCCGGCACGGGCCTGCTCTACCTGCTCCGCTGGTACTGGTGGCGGGTGAACGCCAGCGCCGAGGTGGCGGCGATGGCGGGTTCGTTCCTCATCGCGATCGGCTTCGAGGTGGCGCGCCGGTTCGGGGCGACGGTGCCGGCCCACCACTCACTGTTGATCACCGTGGGCGCCACGACCATCATCTGGATGGTCGCGGCCTTCGTGGGCCCGAAGACCGACGAAGGCGTGCTGGAGCGCTTCTACGCGCTGGTGCGTCCGGCCGGCCCGGGATGGACGCGCGTGCGGGCCTCCGTCGGGCTGGCGGCCTCGCCGGACTCCATCAGCCAGGCCCTGCTCGGCTGGATCTGCGGCATTCTCTTCGTGTACGCGGCGATGTTCGGCGTGGGATCGCTGCTGATCGGGCGCCCGACGTTGCTGGCGTTCTGGAGCGTGGTGTTCGTGCTGAGTGGCGTGGGCGCGTGGCGCGTGGTGCAGGGATTCCGTCGGGCCGCCTGATGCGTGCGACCCTGGCGGTGATCCTCGCGCGTGGCCTGGGCACGCGGCTGGCGGCCGATGATGGCACGCCGCTCTCCGAAGCGCAGGCGCGTGCGGCCGCTGCGGGATCCAAGGGGATGATGCCGCTGGCGGGGCGTCCCTTCCTCGATCACGTGCTGCACGAACTCGCCGATGGCGGCGTGCTCGATGTGGTGTTCGTGGTCGCGCCGGACGATGAAGCGATCCGGCACCGATACGACGAGGATGCGGCGCCCAAGCGCCTGCGCGTGCGGTACGCGGTGCAGGATGCGCCGCGCGGCACCGCCCACGCCCTCCTCGCTGCGCGCTCAGCCGTCTGCGCGGCGCTCGGCGCCACGGCCGACGAGACGGGCACTCGGCACTTCTTGATGTGCAACGCCGACAACCTGTATCCGGCGGCGGCGGTGCGGCAGCTGGTGGCACTCGATGGCCCGGGGCTGGTCGCCTTCTCCGCCGCATCCCTGACCGCCGACGGCGCGATGGAGCCCGAGCGCGTGCGACGGTTCGCGCTGCTGGATCTTGCCGCCGATGGCAGCCTGCGCGACATCGTCGAGAAGCCGCCGGCGAACCATCCGCTGGTGAGCGCGCCCGAACGCTGGGTCTCCATGAATCTCTGGCGATTCACCGACGCCATATTCGACGACTGCGCGGCCATTGCCCCGTCGCCGCGTGGCGAACTCGAACTCGCTGACGCCGTGCGGCGCGCCATCGGTCGCGGGACGCGCTTCACCGCGCTCCGCGAGCATCTCGCGGTGCCCGATCTGACGCATCGGCGCGACGTGGCGGCGTTGGAGCAACGCCTGGCCGGACGCGTCGCCCGTCCATGAGCCGCACGCTCTTCGTCCCTGGACGGATCGAGCTCTTCGGGAAGCACGTGGACTACGGCGGCGGCATCTCGATGACCTGCGCGATCGAGGAGGGGATCACCGCCGCGGTGGAGACGCTCGACACCGCCGTGATTGATCTCGAGGACGCCCGCACCGGTCGCCGGGCGCGCATCCCGCTGCGCCGCGACGCGAGGCCAGGCGGCGCGCACGGCGGGACGTACGTGGCGGCAGTGGCCCGCCGCCTGGCGCGTGACTTCGGTCCGCTGCAGCGCGGCGTGCGCGTGGTCTCGTCGAGTTCGCTGCCCCGTTCGGCGGGACTATCGAGCTCCAGCGCCTTCGTCACGATGCTGACGATGGCCGTCGCGGAGGCGAACGACCTCACCGAGCGCCCGCTGTGGCGCGAGCATCTGGGTACCCGGCTCGCGCTGGCCGAGTACTGCGGCGCCATCGAGACCGGCGGGCCCTTCGGGCCGTGGCCAGGCGAGCGAGGCGTCGGCACGCGTGGGGGTGCGCAGGACCACGTGGCGATTCTCTGCAACACGGCCGGACACGTGGGCGCGTATCGCTATCTCCCGGCGGCGTTGATGGGTGAGGCGAGCTTCCCCGCACACTGGGCGCTGCTGGTGGCGGTGAGCGGCGTGCGCGCCACCAAGACCGGAGGGGCGCAGGCGGACTACAATCGCGCCGCGGATCTGGTGCGGGGACTGGTGTCGGCGTGGAACGATGAGACGGGGCGTCAGGACGCATCGCTCGCGTCGGCGCTGGAGTCGGCTCCCGACGCCCCCGAGCGGTTGGAACGATTGGCCGGACGGTCCGGCGATGCGCCGTGGCTGTTGGCGCGCCTGGCGCAGTTCCGCCGCGAGACGGAGCAGGTGGTGCCCGGGGCGCTGGCCGCCGTGAGCGCGGCGGATGGCGGGGCGCTGGGGCGCTGGGCGGTGGAGTCGCAGCAGGGCGCGGAGACGGCGCTCCGCAACCAGGTGCCCGAGACGATGTTCCTCGCCCGCGCGGCCATGGCCAGCGGCGCGCTTGCATCGTCGGCCTTCGGCGCCGGATTTGGTGGTGCCGTGTGGGCCGTCTGCCTGCGCGACGCGGCGGACGGCGTCCGCGAGCGTTGGTGCGCCCAGTACGCGCGCGCCTTCCCGGCGCGGGCGGCAAAGGCCGAATGGCTGTCCCTGCGACCCTCGGCGGGCGTGCGATGGCTCGACTGAGGGGAACGACGAGACGCGCGCCGCTCTCGCGCAACGTCCGCGTGCTGGCCGGCGTGAGCTTCCTGACGGACGTGGCCAGCGAGATGGTGTACCCGCTGCTGCCACTATTCCTCGCGGGGGTGCTCGGCGTCTCCGCGGCGGGGCTCGGCGTCATCGAGGGATTCGCGGAGAGCGTGTCCTCGTTGCTGCGCCTTCCTGCTGGCTGGTGGTCCGATCGCAGCGGCCGCCGAAAGCCGCTGGTCGTCGTCGGCTACACGATTGCGGCGTTGGCGCGCCCGTTGATCGGACTCGCGCAGGGCGCGGGGCAGGTGCTTGCCATCCGCGTGAGCGACCGCTTCGGCAAGGGACTGCGCACGGCGCCGCGCGATGCCCTCATCGCCGATTCGGTGCCCGCCGATCAGCGCGGGTACGCGTACGGCGTGCATCGCGGGTCCGACAACTTCGGCGCCGTGTTCGGACCGCTGATTGCCTGGGCGGTGTTGAGCTATGACCTGACGGACCTGCGCACGCTGTTCCTCTGGACGGCGGTACCGGGCCTGGTCTCCGTGCTGTTGCTCGTTGTCCTCGTGCGCGAGGCACGCCCGACAGACGGTGGCGAACGGCTCGTGTCGGCGGTGCCGGTGAAATCGGAGACCGACGCCCCCGCGCCGCTGTTAGCCACACCCTTGGCGCCCAGCGCGACGCCGCTGGGCAGTGCCTTCTGGCGCATGCTCGGCGTGATCTTCCTCTTCACGCTGAGCTGCTCCACCGATGCCTTCCTGCTGCTGCGGGCCTCGCAGCTCGGGGTGCCGACGGCGGTGATTCCGATTCTCTGGTCGGCCCTGCACTTGGTGAAATCGTCGAGCTCGGTGGTGAGTGGTGGGCTCTCCGATCGGTTCGGACGGCGACCACTGATCCTCGGCGGCTGGGGGATCTACGCCGCGGTGTACCTGGGATTCGCGTTCGCCTCGGCGTCCTGGCATGCGTGGGCGCTCTTCCTCGTGTATGGCCTGTACTTCGGCATGACCGAGGGGGCGGAGAAGGCGCTGGTGGCCGATCTCGCGCCGCCGAGTCGTCGCGGGGCGGCGTTCGGATGGTTCAATGCGGCGGTCGGGATCGCGGCGCTCCCCGCATCCATCGGCTTCGGCCTGATCTGGGATCGCTGGGGAACGGAGGCCGCATTCGTGACCGGGGCCAGCATCGCGGCGCTGGCGATCGTGCTGTTCAGCCTCATCGTGCCCACGGCGCCCCGCGGGGCCGCGCCAGCGGCGCACTAGCAGCAACGCGCGCCGGGCCTCTCGTATCGGGCGTTCAACCGCTCAGCCACGAACTCCTGCTCGCTCACGGGCACGCGTTCCGGATGCCGCGCCCGCACGTGGGCGAGGTACGCCGCATAATCGGGAGCCCCGATGATGCGGCGAACCAACGCCACGAGACGGTCGAGCGTGGTGCTCACCGCTGGACCTTGCTCCCGTTCGGCCCGATGGTGCGGTCGAAGAGTTCGAGGATGCGGCGATACTCGTCCGTCCAGCTCGACGGCCGCACGAATCCGTGGTTCTCCACCGGATACACCGCCATCTCCCAGCCCTCCTTGCCGAGCTCGATGAGCCGTTGGGCGAGCTGCACCACGTCCTGGAACTGCACGTTGGTGTCCACCATGCCGTGGGCGATCAACAGGGGATCTTGCAGTCCCTCGGCGAAGAAGATCGGCGACGAGCGGCGGTAGGAGGTGGTGTCGTCCTGCGGGAGGTTCAGGATGCGTCCGGTGTAGCCGTGGTTGTAGTGCGCCCAGTCCGTGACGGAACGCAAGGCTGCGCCGGCGCCGAAGTACTCCGGTTTGTTGAACAGCGCCATCAGCGTGATGAAGCCGCCGTAGCTGCCGCCGTAGATGCCCACGCGCTCCGGGTTGATGCCGAAGTTGGCGGTGAGGTACTTGGAGCCCGAGACGTGGTCGTCGAGGTCCTTGCCACCCATATGGCGGTAGATGGCGGTGCGCCAATCGCGTCCGTAGCCGGCCGAGCCGCGGTAGTCAATGTCGAGCACCGTGTAGCCGCGCGACGCGAGCAGGTGGTGGAACATGTACTCGCGCGAGTACGTGGACCACCAGTTGTGCACGTTGTGCAGGTACCCGGCGCCGTGGACGAAGATCACGCCGGCGCCGTTGGGCTGCGCGCCCATCTGCTGCGGGCGATAGATGCGTGCCGGGACCGGCGTGCCATCCTCACCGGGGATCATCACGATCTCCGGCTTGATCCACGCCTGCCGACGGAACTCCTCGGTGGTCGAGGTCGTGACGCGCTGGAGGTTGGCGTTTCCCACCGTGCCGAGGAAGAGCTCGGGTGGCTGGTTCGCTTCGGAGTAGACCGTGGCGTAGCGCGCGCCGTCAGGCGAGTACACCACCTCGTGGCCGCCGTCCCCCGACGTGACGCGGGTGCGGGGTCCGCCATTGATCGGCATCAGGTAGGCCTGTCGCGTGAACGGCGACGGCTCGCTGGTGGTGAGGCGGAAGTTGCGTTGGTCAGGGCTCAGCTCGACGTCCAGCACCTCCCAATTGCCGCTGGTGAGCGCCTGCTTGTTGCTGCCGTCGGCATTGACCGCATAGAGATGTGCATACCCGGTGGCTTCGGACACGAAGTACGCGCGGTCGTTTGCCACCCACCCCGTGCAGTTGAAGCAGGGACCGTTCACCCAGGCCTCGTCGCGCAACGCGTCGAGGAGGGTCATGCTGCCGGTGGTGCTCACCGAGTAGAGGTAGCGCGTCTTGAAGTCGCTGGTGACGACCGAGAGGAGGACGAATCGGCCATCATCGGACCAAGCACCGACGTTGACCTGTCCGGCCGACACCGAATCCGGGGTCAGCGTGAGCGGGGTCAGCTTGCCGGTGCGCAGGTCGAGATGCGAAAGCTTCGTCGAGCCCTGCGCGTCTCCCACCTTGGTGCGGCCGGGAATCATCCGGGGATAACCGTCCACGGTGACATAGTCGGGCACGTCCGAGCCCTTCATGCCGGTGGCCGGGGTGAAGGTCGTGAGCAGCGCGTTGAGTCCATCGGGCGAGAGCGAGAGCCCACCGATGCGCTCAGTCTGCGGGATCCACACCGTTGGAATCGTGCGCGCTGCCGCGGAGTCGCGCTCGGCGCGACGGATCGAATCAGCACGGATCTCGTCACGCACGTACTCGAGGAGCACGCGCTGTTGGTCGGCCACCGCGCCTCGTTGACCACGGAGCGTCTCCGGGCCGCGCGGCGCCGTGCCACTGCGGATGTCGGTCAGTTGGCGGAAGGCGCCGTTGCGCACGTCGAGCGCCCAGGCGTTGTTGTCGCGGATGAAGTACACGGCGGTGGCATCGAAGGAGAATCGCGCGTTCGATTCGATCGCCGCCGTCTGTGTCAGCCGGCGCACGGTCATGCGCCGCCCATCCAGTTGCTGCAGCCAGAGGTCGCCATTCACCGTCACGACGCGCCGGTTCCAATCGAGCGAGCGCATCCCGATGGGAAACCAGGCGGCGGCCGAGTCCGCTTGGGCCTCGGTGATCCGTTCCGGCGACGCGCCAGCGCGGGTGGAGACCCGGTACGGCTTGAGCGTCTCGTTCCAGGCCGCGCCGGGTTCGAGCCAGCGGAAGTAGATCCACTGCCCATCAATGGTCCACCGGACCTGCGAGGGCTCGCGGCCGTAGAGCTCTGGTCCGCGCATGATGTTGCGCACGCTGAGGTCGAAAGTCGGCTGCTGGGCGTGGGCCACGCCGGCGGGCGCGCTGAGCAGCAGGGCGAGCAGGAGCAGGCGGAGTCTGGTCATCACAGAGAGGGCTGAGGGAATACTGAGGCTACGCATCTTGAACCGCGGACGCTGGCTCACGCGCCCGCCCGGGCCGTGGCCACGTACGGGGCTTCGGCGGTCGCCATCGGCGCCCGGCCGCTGAGCACGCGCCACCACACACGGATCGAATCGGCGAGGATGACGGCCACTGCCGTGAGGAAGAAGGCCGCGACCAGCGCATTCACTTGATCGTTCAGGATCAACCGTTGGGCGCCAATGACGTCGCGAACGCCCGGCGGCAGCTCGCCGGCCGCGAGCAGGTCCCGCACCCACTGGGCGTGCGAGAGGAATCCGACGCGCGGGTCGGCGGCGAAGATCTTGGTGAGACTCGCGGTGGTCGTGACGATCACCAGCCACACCATCGGGATGACCGTCACGTACACCCATCGCACCTTCCCCATCTTGATGATGATCGTGGTGCCCACGCAGAGCGCGATGGTGGCGAGGAGCTGGTTGGAGATGCCGAACAGCGGCCAGAGCGAATTGATGCCGCCCAATGGGTCGGTCACCCCTTGGTACAGGAAATACCCCCACATCGCCACGACGATCGCGCTCGACGCCACCACCGCCGGATACCACGACACGCGGCCGAAGGGCTCCCACAGGTGTTTGCCGAGGTCCTGCAGCATGAAGCGGCCGACGCGCGTGCCCGCGTCCACGGTGGTGAGGATGAACAAGGCCTCGAACATCAGGGCGAAGTGGTACCAGAGCGCCATCGCGGTGTCGCCGCCGAGCACCGACGCGAAGATGCTGGCCATGCCGACGGCCAACGAGGGCGCGCCGCCGGTGCGCGAGAGCAGGGAGCTCTCTTCCACCGACGCGGCCAATGCGGTGAGTTCCTCGGGGCGCAGCACGAAGCCCCACTGGGCGATTACCTGCGCCGCCGACTCGGCGGTGGTTCCGATGATGCCGGCCGGCGCGTTGATGGCAAAGTACACCCCGGGCGTGAGCACGCAGGCGGCGATGAGCGCCATCACCGCCACCAACGATTCCGTGAGCATGCCACCATAGCCAACCATCCGCGCGTCGGCTTCGTTCTCCAGCAGCTTGGGCGTCGTGCCGGAGGCGATTAGCGCGTGGAATCCGGAAATGGCGCCGCAGGCGATCGTGATGAACACGAAGGGGAAGAGTTTGCCGGCGAACACCGGCCCGCTGCCGTCGATGAACTGCGTCACGGCCGGCATCTGCAGCGGGGGCAGCACGAGCAGGATGCCCACCGCCAGCGCCACCACCACGCCGATCTTCACGAAGGCCGAGAGGTAGTCGCGCGGGGCAAGCAGCAGCCACACCGGGATCACCGAGGCGGCGAAGCCGTACACCATCACCGCCCAGGCCAGGGTCCTGGCGTCGAGCGTGAACAGCGGGCCGAGGGTGGGATGTGCCGCCGCCCACTGCCCCGCATAGAGCGAGATGGCGAGCATCACGAGGCCGATGGCACTCGTCTCGAGTACCGCGCCCGGACGCAGGAAGCGCAGGTACACGCCCATGAACATCGCGATGGGAATGGTGAGCCCTACCGTGACCGTCGCCCAGGCGCTGTCGCGCAGCGCGTTGACCACCACCAGCGCGAGCACGGAGATCAGGATGATCATGATGCCCATCACCGCCACCAGGGCGGTGTAGCCGGCGATGGGACCGATCTCTTCCTTGGCCATCGTCCCCAGCGACTTGCCGTCGCGCCGCACGCTGGCGGCAAGGATGACGAAGTCCTGCACCGCTCCACCCAAGGCCACGCCGACGATGATCCACAGCGCCCCGGGCAGGAATCCGAATTGGGCCGCCAGCGTCGGGCCCACGAGGGGTCCGGGGCCGGAAATCGCCGCGAAGTGGTGTCCGAAGACGATCCACTTGTTCGTCGGCACGTAATCGCGTCCGTCGGCCAGGCGCTCCGCCGGCGTGGCCCGCGTCGCATCCAGCGCGAAGATCTTCGCCGCGACGATCTTCGAGTAGAAGCGGTAGGCCACCGCATAGGTGCAGACGGCTGCCGTGAGCAGCCAAGCCGCGCTGATGGTCTCGCCGCGGCGGAGACCGAGATAGCCGAAGGCGGCGGCACCGACCAGCGAGACGACGGCCCAGATGAGGGCCGAGAGCCAACGAGGCATGGAGAAGGCGGATCGGGGGGAGGCGCGGTGTACCGGCAGGCGCGCCCGGGGGCGGCCCTGTGGACCCGCCAATCCTACCGCGAGCGCGCCCGTCAGCGGAAGGGTTCGGAGGCGTATTCAGAGTGGGAGTCGTCCCGTCCTCCAGTTAGATTTCCGGGATGCGGATTCCTCTCCTCCTTGCCCTGTTGGCCGCTCCCGCCCTCCTCGGAGCGCAGGAGGAGGCTCCCGCGAGTCCCGGGCTACCGCTCGGCGCCTTCGCCGCCGAACGCGTGGCGGTGGTGCCGCTGCAGTTCTGGCGAGCCGATTCCACGGGCTGGAGCACCAGCCTCACCAGCGCGCGGATTCGTGCCGAGGTGGACTCTGCCATCGCCGAGGCGATGCGTGATCGCGGCATGGGCTCGCGCTGGGCCTTCGCGGCCGACGTGATCCGCGGCGCGCGCCGCAACCCAACCTACTCCACCGATCCGTCCGCGCTGGGTGTCGGCCGCTGGCGCTCCACCCCGCCGGTGGTGGGCGAGGCGCTGCCGTCGGTGGTCGCCGACAACCTGCGCATCATCTCCGCCCTCGGCGACGCCCGCTACGCGCTCATTCCCGTGGAGTTGCGCGTCGAGGGCACGTTTGCCTTCCTGCGGCTCGTGCTCGTCGACACCCGCACCCGCAAGATCACCTGGGGCGCCGACATCGGCGTGCAGGCGGAGCCCGGGATGGTCCAGGCCCTCGGCGCCCGCGTCGCCGACCTCGTGGTTGAACCGTAGCACTCCCCTCCGAATCAATGTCCAAGTCCCTGAACGTCACGCTCATCCCCGGCGACGGCATCGGCCCCGCCATCACCGAGGCCACCGTACGCCTCCTCGCCGCTGCCGGCGCCGACATCACCTGGGACCGTCAGCTCGCCGGCATGGCGGCGGTCAAGGCGCACGGCGATCCGATCCCTGAGGCCACGCTCGAGTCCATCACGCGCACGAAGTTGGCGCTCAAGGGTCCGCTGGAGACGCCCGTGGGGAAGGGTTTCCGCTCCATCAACGTCGCGCTGCGCAAGGAGTTCGACCTCTACGCCAACCTGCGGCCCGCGAAGTCGGTGCTGCCGGGCCTGCGCTTCGAGAACGTGGACATCGTCCTCGTCCGCGAGAACACCGAAGGGCTGTACGTGGGCATCGAGAACTACGTGAAGATCGGCGAGGACCCGCACGCGGTGGCGCAGTCGGTGGCCATCATCACGCGCGTAGGTGCCGAGCGGATCGTGCGCTACGCCTTCGAGCACGCGGTGAAGCACGGCCGCAAGAAGGTGACCATCGTGCACAAGGCGAACATCCTCAAGTACTCGCAGGGACTGTTCCTTGAGGTCGGACGCGCGGTGGCCAAGGAGTACGAGGGGCGCGTGGAGTGCGAGGACAAGATCGTGGACGCCTGCGCCATGGAGCTCGTGATGCGCCCCGAGCGCTTCGACGTGATCGTGACGACGAACCTCTTCGGCGACATCCTCTCCGACCTCACCAGCGGCCTGGTGGGCGGGCTGGGGCTCACGCCGGGCGCGAACATCGGGTACGAGGCGGCCATCTTCGAGGCCGTCCACGGCACCGCGCCCGACATCGCCGGACAGGGCATCGCGAACCCCACCGCCGTGATGCTGGCTGCCTGCCAGCTGCTCGACCACGTCGAGCAGGGGGCGCTGGCCAGCCGCATCCGGACGGCCATCGAAGGCACGCTGCGCGACCGCAAGACGGTCACGCGCGATGTCGGTGGCTCGGCAAGCACCGACGCGTACACCGACGCGGTCATCGCGCGGCTCAAGGCGTAGCGCGCCCGCGCCCGTGCGGCTTCTTCAGCTCTCCGACGTCCACTTCGGCCGCCACGCGGTGGCCGAGTACACGGCTGCCGTGCAGCGCCGGGTGGCGGAGGGGCGGTACGATGCGGTCGTCGTCGCCGGCGATTTCACGCAGCGCAACTTCCGCGGGCAGTTCGCCGCCGCGAAGGCCTGGCTCGATGGCCTGCGTGCCCACGCGCCGGTGTTCGTGGTGCCAGGCAATCACGATGTGGCCTGGTGGTGGAAGCCCGTCGGGCTCGGGTTGGAGTGGCCGATGCTGCGCGGCTATCGGAAGTGGATCAGCGCCGAGCTCGAGCCCACGCTCTCGTTGCCCGGCGTGACCATCGTCGGCATCAACTCCTGCCACGGCATTCGCCCGTACACGCTCACGACGCGCCTGCGTGACCTCTCGGTGGTGGGGGCCGTGCGTCCGGAGCAATGGGCGCGGGCGCGCACACGCTTCGAGTCCGCACCCGCTGGCGACCTCAAGGTGCTGGTGTTCCACCACAATCTCCTGCGGGGCGACCTCTCACGGCGCTGGGGGCTGGTGAACCGCGCCGACGGCATCCTGCAGGCCGTGGAGACGGGTGCCGACCTGGTCCTCAACGGCCACGACCACCAAACGCGCATCGAGGCGGTGGAGCTCCCCGGGCGGCGGATGATCGTGTCGCACAGTACCTCGTTCTGCGAGCGTACCCGCGGCGGGCTGCCAGCAGCGTTCCAGGAGATCGAGGTGACGCCGGCCGAGGTGGTGGTGCGCGCCTGCGTCTGGAGCAGCGAGGCCAGCGACTTCACGCCACGCAACGACCGGATCTACCCGCGATGAAGCGACGCGCCGGCACGGCCGCATCCGACGAATCGCAACTGGGACTGATGTTCGACGCCGCTTCGAGCTTCGTGACGGGGCTCTTCTCGGCTGCCCCGCCGGAGCCCGAGCTCGAGGATGTGGATGGCGACGACGACGAGCAGGCCACGGAGGATGCCGAGGACGCCGAGCGCGCCGCCGCCACGCTCCTGGCGACGCTCAAGGGGATGGGCCTGCAGCACGTGCGCCGCGTGGTGCTCACGCGCAATCGCTCGGTGGTGGTGACGCTGAAGGGATACGAACTCCGCTTGCACGAGGGATACTGCAGCGCGCCGCCGGCCATGCACGCGCAGATCGTGCGCTTCGTGATGGCCCGCAAGCCCTGGGAGCGGCAGACGGCGCGGCAGGCCATCCTCGCGTATCCGCTGCCCACGCACACCAAGCCGCCGCGCTCGCCCGAGCGCACGCATCCCGAGGACGAGCCCTTGGCCGAGCGGCTCGCCGAGTGGCACACGCGGCTGAATGGCGAGCGTTTTGGGGCCTCGTTGCAGCAGGTTCCGATCCGCGTGTCGCGGCGAATGTTGCGCCGCCTCGGGCACTACGCGCCCGGGGTCGAGGGCGGGGGTCCCGAGATCGCCATCTCCGCACGGCACGTGCGGCGCGACGGATTCGCCTCGGCCGTGGAGACGCTGCTACACGAGATGGTGCATCAGTGGCAGCATGAGAGCGGGCTGCCGATTGACCACGGGCTCGACTTCCGGCGGAAGTGCCGTGAGGTGGGGGCGTTGCCGCGGGCCAAGCGGGCGGTCTGACGACCGCCGAGGCGGCTCAGCTCGCCGATGGTGCCGGCGCCGACGGGAGTTGCGCCAACACCTGCCGCGCCATCCCGGTGGCGAGTTCCTCCTCGCCCATGAACACGTTGGCATCGCCCACCACGCGGCGCAGTAGCGCCGCCTCGTCGTCGCTGTGCGTGCGCACGATGACCGGCAACGACGGTTGCAGCTTCCGCGCGATCTCGATCATCGCGCGCGCCGCGACGGCGTCGGGCGTCGCGATCACCAACAGGCAGGCCCGCGCAATGTGTGCCTGGATGAGCACCGCAGGTTCGGTGGCGTTGCCGGACACGGCCGGGATGCCCTCGCCGCGGAGCCGCGAGACCACTTCGCGGTTCTGCTCCGCCACCACGATCGGCAGGCCTTCGTTGCGCAGCGTGTCGCCGATCCGGCGTCCCACGCGGCCGTAGCCGACGATGAGCACGTGGCCGGTGAGCTGCGCCGGCGTGATCGAGCGCGGGAGTTCGGCCAGCCGGTCGATGTTGCGCTCCATGAACCGGGCCAACGCCGACCGCTGCAGGATCCATTTCTGTACCGGGTCAATCAGGCCGAACAGCGCGGGGTTCAAGGCGATGGAGACCACCGCACCGGCCAGGATCAGGCTCTGCCCTTCGAGCGGCAGCAGGCCCAGCGCCACCCCCATGCCGGCGAGGATGAAGGAGAACTCACCGATCTGCGCGAGACTCGCCGATACCGTCAGGGCCGTGTTGATGGGATAGCGGAAGACGAGGACCAGGCCGAAGGCTGCCAGCGACTTCCCGAAGATGATGACGCCCAGCGTGGCCAGCACGTGCCACGGCTCGCGCCAGAGGATGCTCGGGTCGAACAGCATCCCGACCGAAACGAAGAACAGCACGGAGAACGCGTCGCGCAGCGGGAGCGACTCGTTGGCCGCGCGATGGCTGAACTCCGACGACTGCAGCATCATGCCGGCGAAGAAGGCGCCGAGCGCGAAGGACACGCCGAACAGCACGCCAGCGCCGTAAGCGATGGTGACCGCGGCGGCGATCACGCAGAGCGTGAACAGCTCGCGCGAGCCGGTGCGCGCCACCTGCATCAGCAGCCACGGGAAGACGCGCCGTCCCACGACCAGCATCAGCACCACAAACAGCGCGACGCTGCCGAAGGTGAGCAGGAGCTCCGTCCCGAGGCCACGCTCGGGTCCACCGGCCACGCCAACCGCCGGGTCGCTCGTCCCGAGCACCGTGGCCAGCGGCGGCAGCAGCACGAGGATGAGCACCATCACGAGATCCTCGACCACCAGCCAGCCGACGGCGATCTTGCCGGTCAGTGACTCGAGTGTGCCATCGGCCTCGAGGGCGCGGAGCAGCACCACCGTGCTCGCGACCGAGAGGGACAGCCCGAAGACAATCCCGGCCCCGAGGTCCCAGCCCCACCAGCGAGCCAGGCCGAGTCCCATCGCGCTGGCGACGCCGATCTGCAACACGGCGCCGGGCAACGCGATCTTGCGTACCCGCAGCAGGTCATCGAGCGAGAGGTGCAGTCCGACGCCGAACATCAGGAGCATCACGCCGATCTCGGCGAGCTGCTGGGTCAGCGCCATGTCGGCGTTGAAGCCCGGGGTGAAGGGCCCCACGATCACGCCGGCGATCAGGTAGCCGACCAAGGCCGGCAGATTCAGCCGCACGGCCACGAAGCCCAGTGCCAGCGCAAGTCCGAACGCGCCGGCAATGGTGGCGATCAGCGGGACGCTGTGGGGCATCGGCGGGGTCAGCGGGTGGGGCAGGTCCGGCTCCACCCGCAAGATATCTCTCGGCGGAGTCCGGGGGCACCAGCCCGGACGGTGAAATCGCCGTTAGATTTCAGGGTCTCTCCACCCCGCCCATCCGATGGCCTCCGACCTCGATACCCAATCGTTCCTCGCCTCGCCGCAGCTCAAGCCGCGCGAGGGCGACCTCTTCAACATCGACGCCGCCCTCACCGAAGAGGAGCGCGCCGTCCGTGACTCCGTCCGGGCGTTCGTGGACGAAAAGGTCCTTCCGATCATCGGCCAGTGCCACGTGGATGGCCGCTTCCCCAAGGAACTGATCGCCGAGATGGGCGAGCACGGCTACTTCGGCGCCAACCTCCCCGAGGAGTACGGCTGCGCCGGGCTGAACAACGTGATGTACGGGCTCATCATGCAGGAACTCGAGCGCGGCGACTCCGGCATCCGCTCCTTCGCCTCGGTGCAGGGCGCGCTCGTGATGTACCCCATCTACGCGTTCGGCAGCGAGGAGCAGAAGAAGCATTGGCTCCCGCAGATGGCCAAGGGCACGAAGATCGGCTGCTTCGGGCTCACCGAACCCGATTACGGGTCGAACCCGGCTGGGATGATCACGCGGGCCAAGCTGCAGAAGGACGGCACCTGGATCCTCAACGGCGCCAAGATGTGGATCACCAACGGATCCACCGCGCACGTGGCCGTAGTCTGGGCCAAGACCGAGGACAACGACGACGCCGGCAAGTCCATCCGCGGCTTCCTCGTGCCCACCGACAGCAAGGGCTTCAAGGCCAAGGACCAGAAGGGCAAGCTCTCGCTCCGCGCGTCGGACACCAGCGAACTCGTGTTCGGCGACGTGCATCTCCCGGCCGACGCGATCCTGCCCAAGAGCGGCGGACTGAAGAGCCCGCTGATGTGCCTCACGCAGGCGCGCTACGGCATCTCATGGGGCGCCCTTGGCGCCGCCATCGCCTGCTATGAGGAAGCGCTGAGCTACTCCAAGGAGCGCGTGATGTTCGGGCGCCCCATCGGCGGCTTCCAGATCCAGCAGGTGCGCCTGGCCGACATGATCACCGAGATCGTGAAGGGGCAACTCGTGTCGCTGCACCTGGGTCGCATGAAGGATGCGGGCACGTTCACGCCGCAGCAGGTGTCACTGGCCAAGCGCAACAACGTGAACATCGCCACCGACGTGGCCCGCGAGGCGCGGCGCCTGCTCGGCGGCAATGGGATCGTGGCCGAGTACGCCAGCATGCGCCACATGGCCAACCTCGAGAGCGTGTACACCTACGAGGGGACGCACGACATCCACTCGCTGATTCTCGGGCAGGCGGTGACGGGGATGAACGCGTTCGGGGGGTGAGCGGGGCGAGGGTCTTGCGGGGCCGACATGCGAGTGCTAGTGTATCGGTACACTACTACACTCAGGGGGTCCGTCTATGCGCTCGCTTGCCCTTCTCACCGTGCTATCGCTCGTGGCACTGCCGGCGTTGGCCCAGCAAGTCGCCACACCCGCGGCGCCATCCGCCGCCGACTCGGCGCGCGCTTTCGTGGCCAGCGCCAGATCCGATCTCCGCAACCTCGTGGTCGCGCAGGAGGCCTATTTCGCCGACCACGGACGCTACGCCCAGACGATGGAGGCGCTCGAGCGCTACCGAGCGTCTCGAGGAAACGTCATCAAGCTGGTCTTCGCGGCGAACTACGGGTGGGCCGCGTCGCTCACGAGTGAGCGCCTGACCGGGAGCTGCACGATCTGGGTGAACGTGCCGGACGGCAAGCGGCCCGCGACCGACGCAGACAAGCGTGTGGGTGAGGAGGGCGTCCCGGTGTGCGACATGCAGCCCGCGCTGGCGCCACCGCCGGCTTCGCGCCGGTAGCGCGCCCTCCCCCCGTTCACGAGCGAGCGCCGCGACCGGCTTCAGTCGCGGGAGGATCGTTGGGGGCGTTCCGTCCCGAGGATGGACGGCGGGGGAAGTGCGCTGCGGCTGGTGGCGCCGCGCCAGAGGAAGGGCGTGGCCGCGAGCGCGATGAGCACCAGCGGCCACAGCTCCCCCCGCCAGATGGCGTAGTGGCCGAGGAGTTGCCGCAGCGACTGCCCACCGCGAAGCCCGAGGGCGAGTTCGTACGCCACCGTGAGGCCGACGAGCAGCAGGGCGAACCCGACGAGCCGCGGGACGCGCGTGTCGCCAGGGATCCGGAACAGCAGCCGCGTGGTGAGCAGGATGACGCCGATGCCGGTGATGACGCTCAGGATCTCCGACGTCGGCACGGTGAACACGCGCTTGAAGCCGAACTCACGTAGCGCTCCGTTCAGCGGCATCAGGACGGCGAGGACGCACCAGGTGGCGAGAAGCCGGGCGTAGGACATCGGGGGCGGAGGGCGGGGGTCTCAACCAACCTGCCTGCGCGCGCCCGGACGCGCTGTGGGCAGTCGCCGGATTCGGTGTCAGGGCGGCCCTGATGCAACCTGTGGATCCCTGGCGCGTAGCGTCGCGCATGACACTGCTCGGGCAGACCCACCTCGTGACGGCATTGCTCGCCATCGCCGCGGGCGCGGCGGTCTTGATCGTCCGACCCAAGGGCTCGCGCTGGCATCGCCGGCTCGGCTGGGCCTACGCCGCGTCGATGCTCGTGCTGAACGTCGCGGCGCTGATGATCTACCGCCTCTTCGGTGGATTCGGGCCGTTCCGCGCTGCGGCCATCGTCTCGCTCGTGGGGATCGTTCTCGGCGTCCACTCCGCTCGCCGGGCGCGCCGTTCCCGAACGGGCCACGCGCCGCTGGCACGCACGATGTGGGTCACGCGCCACTACTACTGGATGACCTGGAGCTACGTCGGTCTCCTCGCCGCATTCGCGTCCGAGACCCTCACGAGGCTGCCGGCGCTGCGGCCGGTACTCGGCGGCGGATGGACCTTCGGCCTCGCGGTCGGTGTCGCCACCTTGGTGGTCGTGGGCATCGGGAGCCGCTGGAGCAAGCGCAGCGCCGCCGCTGCGCTCGCCCCTCACACCCGCGCCCGCCCGTAGCGCTCCTGCATGATCCCGCGCAGCCACATCGGCATGTGGCGCAGCGCGAACACCACCGCCTTGTACTTCCAGTTCGGGATGACCACCGTCTTCCCGTTCCCGAACGCGTTGTCGAGCGAATCGCGCACCACGTCGCCCGCGTCGAGCCAGGCCCAGCTCGGGATGCCCTTGGTCTTGTCGATCTGCATGCGGTCGTGGAACTCGGTGTGCGTAAAGCCGGGGCAGAGGGCCTGGACCTTCACGCCGGTGCCCGCGAGCTCCATCGCCAAGCCTTCCATGAACACGCGCTGGTACGCCTTGGTGGCGCAGTAATTCACGTTGCCCATGCTGGCGGTGAACGAGGCCACCGACGCCAC
>JANJUF010000107.1 GCA_024710705.1 Gemmatimonadaceae bacterium
AGGTGCCAGTCGAGGCGCGCCTGCTTCCAGCGCTCGAAGTGCTCCATGTCCGTGCCCGGCTCGACGAAGAACTGCATCTCCATCTGCTCGAACTCGCGCGTGCGGAACGTGAAGTTCCCCGGCGTGATCTCGTTGCGGAACGCCTTGCCGATCTGCGCGATGCCGAACGGCACCTTCTGGCGCGTTGCCTGCTGCACGTTGAGGAAGTTCACGAAGATGCCCTGCGCCGTCTCGGGACGCAGGTACACCACGGCCGCCGAATCCTCGACGGGCCCCATGAACGTCTTGAACATCAGGTTGAACTGCCGCGGCTCGGTGAGCTGGCAATCCGTGTGCTCGCCCGGCTTCTTGCTCGGCTTCCGGGGGCACTGGGCGTCGGCGAGCTTGTCGGCGCGGAAGCGTGCCTTGCAGGCCTTGCAGTCAATGAGCGGGTCGGAGAACCCGCTGACGTGCCCCGACGCCTCCCAGACCTTCGGGTGCATCAGGATGGCGGCGTCGAGGCCCTCGACGTCATCGCGCTCGCGCACCATCGCGTTCCACCAGCGCGCCGTGACGTTGTTCTTGAGCTCCACGCCCAGCGGCCCGTAGTCCCACACCGATCCGGTGCCGCCGTAGATCTCGGAGGACTGAAAGATGAAGCCGCGGCGTTTGGCGAGGGAGACGAGGGACTCTAGGACATCAGGGCGCATTGCTGGAAACTTGGGACGGAAGACGGAAGACGGAAGGTAGGGACAAATCTACAGCCCGCGCGGCGCCTTGTCCCCTTCCGTCTTCCGTCTTCCGTCTCCCGTCTTGTCCTCATCTCCCGATGATTTGATCCCGGCGCGTGCCCACGCTGACGAACTGCGCTGGGCACTCCACCAACTCCACGATTCGATCCAGGTATGTGCGCGCGTTCTTGGGGAGGTCGCTGAGCTTGCGCGCGCCGGCCGTGGACGACTTCCAGCCGTCGAACCACTCGTACACCGGCTCGATCCCCTCGAGGTCGGCGAGGTCGCCCGGGAACTCGGTCATCACCTCGGCGCCGAGCCGGTAGCCGGTGCAGAGGGCGATGCGGTCGAAGTCGTCGAGGACGTCGAGTTTGGTGATGGCGAGGCCGGTGAGGCCGTTCACGCGCACGGCGTAGCGCACGACGACCGCGTCGAACCAGCCGCAACGGCGGGGGCGTCCGGTGGTGGCGCCGAACTCGTTGCCCACCTTCCGCAGGCGTTCCCCCGTGGCGTCGAGCAGCTCGGTGGGCATGGGGCCGCCGCCGACGCGGGTGGTGTAGGCCTTCACCACGCCGAGCACGGCGTCGAGGGTCCGGGGCCCAATGCCGATCCCGATGGCGGCACCGCCGGCGGTGGTGCTCGACGAGGTGACGAACGGGTAGGTGCCGTGGTCCACGTCGAGGAGCGAACCCTGCGCGCCCTCGAGCAGCACGGCAGCGCCCTGCTTCTGCGCCTTGGTCACGGCCAGTCCCACGTCCTCGGCGATCGCCAACAGGCGCGGCGCGATGCGCTCGAGCTCGCTGAGCGTGAAGGCGGCGTCGGCGCGCTTCGTGGAGCCGAAGCCGGCGAGGATGTGATTGGCGTGTTCAGTGCCGCGCTCCACCAGAGCCTTGAGGCGCGCTGGCTGGCGGAGGTCGAGCACACGGATGCCGCGACGCGCGACCTTGTCCTCGTAGGCCGGACCGATGCCGCGGCCGGTGGTACCTATCGCCTTGCTGGCGGCGCTCTCCTTGTCCACCAGCTTGTGGTACGGCATCACCAGATGCGCGCGGTCGGAGAGGTAGAGCCGCCCAGCCACGTCCACGCCATTGGCCACGAGGGCGTCCACTTCCTCGAACATGGATTCGGGGTCCAGCACCACGCCATTCCCGATCGCGCAGCGCACGCCGCCGTGCAGGATGCCGCTCGGCACCTGGTGTAGCACGGTGGATTCATCGCCCACGTGCACGGTGTGGCCGGCGTTCGCGCCGCCCTGGTAGCGCACCACCCAATCGGCGCGCTCGGCGAGGACGTCCACGAGCTTGCCTTTGCCCTCGTCACCCCACTGGGCGCCGACAATCACGATGGTTCGGGTCTTCGAATCGAACATGTGCGGTCACGCGGAAATGGCGGCCGGGGACCCCGGCGCGGGGCACAAAAAAACGCCCCGGGCTGATTCGCGGGGCGTGGAAAGAATCTATTGGCTGTGTGGCGGTTCGGCAATGCTGAGACTGCCTTGCCACTGAGGCACGGAGGACTGCAACCGCTATCACCACGTAGACACGAAGGGCTCCCGGCCGCGCTTCTGTTGCCGTTCACCCTTCAATTCGGACTTGAATGGAACTGCGAGTCCAAAGCTGCCATCGGAGCCCTTCGTGCTTCGTGGTGAACGCCCTCACACCCCTTTCAGGGCCGTCGCCACCTCGGCCCGCCCCGACTCGCCCAGCGGCAAGAGCGGCATGCGCGGCACCCCACCCACGTGCCCCACCTGGTCCAGCGCCGCCTTCACGCCGGGCACACCGAGCTTGGCCACGATCACGTCGGCCATGGGCTTGAGCCGCGCCTGGGCCGCTGCCGCGGCCGCGGCATTGCCGTCGGCCAGCTCACGTACCACCTCCAGCGCGAACCCCGCCGCGAACAGCGACACCGCCAGGATCCCTCCGCGGGCGCCGGCCTCGAGCCCTGCCTGCAACCCGCTGCCGCTCCCCGTGAGCACCGTGAACGAGTCGCTCTGCGCGCGCAGGAATCCCTTCAGCATGTCGAGCGCGCCAGAGCTGTCCTTGATGCCAATCACATTTTGGTGCTGCGCCAGTTCGGCCACTAACTCCGCCGAGAGTGCGAAGTGCATGTACTTCGGGATGTTGTAGAGGATCACCGGGATCGGCGATTCATCGGCCACGCGTTGGTAATGCGCGCGCAGCACCTCTGCCGTCATCGCGTTCGCGTAATAGTGCGGGGCCACCACCAAGGCCGCGTCCGCCCCTGCATCCTTCGCCGCCCGGGCGCGCGCTACCGTTTGGCGTGTGCTCTCGCCGCCGCAGCCGGCGATCACCCAATGCGTGGCCGGCGTATGCTCGCGCGCCGCCGACACCAGCGCCACGCGCTCGTTCTCCGAGAGCAACGCCGCCTCGCCGGTGGAGCCCGCGACGACGACGCCGTTCAGCCCTTCGGCGATATGCGAACGGATGTTCCGCGCGAACCCCTCGAGGTCCAGGTCCTCACTCCCGGCAATGAAGGGCGTGGTGACTGGACCGAAGATGCCTGCGAGGCGCTTGCTCATGCGCTCATGTTGAACTTGAGCTGGAAATCGGAAGGGCGCGTGGCGGCCGCGAGGGCGACCTTGAACTCGATGAGGTCTTCCTGCACCAACTGCTCGAGGTGCTGGTCGAAAGTCTGCATGCCGTACTGCTCGCGCCCGGCGGCGATATAGTCGCGGATCTCATTGACCTTGTCGCGGTCGAGGATCAGGTCACGGATTGTCGGCGTGACCACCATGATCTCCAGTGCCGCCACGCGGCCCTGTCCGTCCTTGCGCGGGAGCAGGCGCTGCGAGATCACGGCGTGCAGCGACTCGGCGAGCCGCACCCGCACCACGTCCTGCTCCTCGGGCGGGAACATCGCCATGATGCGCAGCACCGTACTCTGCGCGTCGGGCGTGTGCACCGTCGAGATGAGCAGGTGCCCCGTCTCGGCGGCCTTCATCGCGGTATCGATCGTCTCGGGGTCGCGCATCTCGCCGATCAGCACCACGTCGGGATCTTGGCGCAACGCCGCTCGAAGGCCCATCCGAAAGCTCTCGGTGTCCACCCCGATCTCGCGCTGCGTCACCGAGCTCTGCAGGTCGCGATGCAGGAACTCGATCGGGTTCTCCAGCGTCACGATGTGCTTGTTGTGATGCTGGTTGATGTGGTTGATGATCGCTGCCATCGTCGTGCTCTTGCCCGAGCCCGTCACGCCGGTGACGAGGATCATCCCGCGCTCGGCCTCGGCGATCTGCTTCAGCACCGGCGGCACCGCCAGGCGGTCGAAGCTTGGCACCTCGAAGGGGATCACGCGCATCACGATCATGAAGCTCGAGCGCTGGCGCAGGATGTTCACACGGAAGCGGCCGATGCCGGGCGCGCCCCACGAGCAGTCGTAGTCGTTGATCTTGTCGATGCGGGCGCGATCATCCTCGTTGGCAATGAGCTTGAGGGCGATGTTCTTCGTCTGCTCCGGCGTCAGCGCCTGCTTGGTGAGCGGCACCAGCTTGCCGTCGATGCGCGCACGGAAGACGTCGCCGGCCTTGATGTGCAGGTCGGACGCGCCGCGTTCCACCGCCGCCTTGATGATCTTTTCCATCGACTCGTCTCAATAGCCGGCGTGCTTATCGACCAGGTTGCGGAGGGACTCCCCCGCCCGGTAGCGCGCCCAATTCTCGAGGAACAATGCCTGCAGCCGGTCCCAGAACCGCCGCGGCGAGACGCCGCTCACGTGCGGCGTCCACAACACGTTCGGAAGGTGCCACAGCGGACTCTCCAACGCCAGCGGTTCCTTGGCGAACACATCCAGAACGGCGCCGCGGATCCGGCCTGATTCGAGCCCGGTGATCAACCCGCCTTCGTCCAGCAACGCCCCGCGGGCCACGTTCACCACGATCGCTCCGGGCTTCAGCTCCTTCATCCGGTGCGCATTCAGCACCTGACGCGTCTCGTCGGTCAGGGGGGTGGCCAGCACGACGACGTCCGCGAAGGGCAAGAGGCCGTCGAGTTCGCTGAGCCCGTGCACGGCGCCAAAGCCGGCCGGTGCACCGAGTCCCGGACGACGCCGCACCCCGGTCACGCGCGCACCGAGCGCACGGAAGCGTTGCGCGATCTCACTGCCGAGCCCGCCGGCGCCGATCACCAGCACCTGGCACTCGTCCACCTCGCGCACCAGTGCACGCGGCGTCGCGAAGGCGCTTTGGTCCCAGCGCTGCTCGCGACGCATCTCGGCGGCGAGGTCGAAGGCGCGCAGGAAGTGCAGGACACCCGCCAGCACGTGCTCGGCGATAGTCGGGCCGTAGATCCCCGCCGCGTTGGTGAGGAGCACGTCGCTCCCGCGCATCTCATCGAACAGCAGCGACGCGACCCCGGCGGTGCCGGACTGCACCCAGCGAAGCTTGCGGCCGGCGAGGTAGAGCGCGCGCGGCATCCCGAACCCGAAGTAGACCTCGGCGTCAACGATGGCCGCGAGCGACTCCGCGCTCGGTGCCTGGGCGCCATCGCCGAAGGAGTCCGTCATCGTCTCGACGATGTGGGCGCGCCAACCCTTGGGCGTGGCATCGCGAATGGCCTGCGCCACGCGCTCGGGGAGCTGAAACGCCTCAGCCTTGGAGCGCAGGTCCACCACCAACAGGCGGTCAGCGGACATCGCGGCGCTCACCCGTCACGATCGGAGGACGACCGCTCGGCCTCGCCCGAGCGGCGGTCGGCGGCACGGCGGCCCTCGCCGCGTCGGACGTACTCCTCGGACGGAATGCCGTGATGGTTGTCATCAGGCCGCGAGAGGAACCGCCCTTCCACCCATCCGAGTCCGCGCAGCACGATCATGACCGTGGCCGTCGCCGCCAGCGCCTCGAAGTAGAACCCGCCGCCCGCCGTGAGGCCGATGGCCGCCACCACCCAGATCGTCGCCGCCGAGGTGAGGCCGGTGATCGTGCCCCGCGTGTGCAGGATGGTGCCCGCACCAAGGAATCCGATGCCCGTCACCACTTGGGCGGCGATGCGCCCCGGATCGCCACCATGGTCCAGCGCGATGCGCATCGAGAGATCCATCAGCAGCGCCGAGCCAACGCAGATCAGGATGTTGGTGCGCAGTCCGGCCGGCTTGCCGCGCAGTTCGCGCTCGAGGCCGATGCCGCCGCCCGCGAGGATGGCGATGAACAGCTTGGCGCCGAGGTCGAACCGCAGCACCTCCGAGAGCGCGTCAAACAGGGGGCGGAGTTCATCCACGGGCGTCGAGCCCCATGGCGTCCTTCACGGCGCGCATCGTCTCCTTGGCCACCACCCGCGCGCGGGCAGCGCCGGCGGCGAGCAGGGCATCCACCTGCGCCGGGTTCGCCTGCAGCGCCTCGGCGCGGGTGCGAATCGGCGTCAGCTCCTCAACCATGTGTTGGTGCAGCACCTTCTTGCAGTCGATGCAGCCCCACTTGGCGCCGCGGCAGTTCTCGGCGACTTCCGTGACCGTGGCTGCGGGCGAGAACGCCTTGTGCAGTTCGAACACTGTCTTGCAGTTGTTGGGCTCGCCCGGATCCGTCTTCCGCTGGCGTGCCGGGTCGGTGATGGCCGGTCGGAGCTTGTTCCACATCTCGTCGGGCGACTCGAGCAGGCCGATGGTGTTGCCGAGCGACTTCGACATCTTCGCCTGCCCGTCGAGGCCGACGATGCGACGCGTCGGCGTGAGCTTGGGCTGCGGCTCGGGAAAGTACGGTGCGTCGGGCGCGAAGCGGGCGTTCCAGTTCCTGGCCACCACACGCGAGAGCTCGAGGTGCTGGATCTGGTCCTCGCCCACCGGGACGGTGTCGGCCCGATACAAGAGGATGTCGGCCGCTTGGAGCACGGGATAGTTGAGCAAGCCGGCCATCACCTGCTCCTGCTTGGCCGACTTGTCCTTGAACTGCACCTGGCGCTCGAGCTCACCCAGCGGCGTGACGGTGTTGAAGACCCAGGCGAGCTCCGTGTGCTCCGGCACGTCGGACTGCACGAAGAGCACGCACTTGGCGTGATCCAGTCCGGAGGCCAAGAGCGAGATCGCCATGTCCCGCGTGCGGCGGCGCAGGTCGTCCGGCGCATACGCCACGGTGATGGCGTGGTAGTTTACGATGCAGAAGAACGACTCGTGCTGGTGCTGGAGCGTGACCCAGTTCTTGACAGCCCCGAGGTAGTTGCCGATGTGCAGCTCCCCGGAGGGCTGGATGCCGCTGAAGACACGAGTCATTCCACGAAGTTACGGAGCGCCCGATGGGCTATCAACAGGAGAATGCGGAGTTGCTGGCCCTGTGCGTGCGGGCGGCGGCCGCCGGGGCGGCGGTGATCCGGGCGGCCGCGCCGGGCGTCCGGAGCCTGGATTGGCGCTCCAAAGGGCCCACGGACTTCGTGTCCGAGGTGGATGTGGCGGCCGAGGCGGCCATACTCGGCCTGCTGGCGGCGGAGCTCCCCGAGGCGACGGTCTTCGCCGAGGAGTCGGCGGCGAGCGTGCCGCGCGAACGGCTCGAGCGGGGCCTGGCCCTGGTGGTGGACCCCCTCGACGGGACGACGAACTTCCTGCACGGGTTCCCCGAGTACGCGGTGTCCATCGCGGTGCTGCGCGACGGGGAGCCGGTGGCGGCGGTGGTGCAGAACGTGCCGCGGGGCGAGGTGTTCACGGCGGCGGCGGGCAACGGCTGTGCGATGAATGGCAGCCCCTGCCGCGTCTCGACCATCAGCGATCCTCAGCGCGCGCTGTTCGGCACGGGATTCCCCTTCAAGACGGCGCAGGACATCGCGCCCTACAACCGTCAGTTGGCGGTGGTGATGGCCTCGGCGGCGGGCATCCGGCGGCCCGGGGCGGCGGCACTCGACCTCGCCAGCGTGGCCTGCGGGCGCTTCGATGGATTCTGGGAGTTCGAGTTGAATGCCTGGGATTTCGCGGCGGGGATGCTGCTCGTGCGCGAGGCGGGTGGTATCGCGACGGACTTCTCGGGCACGCACCTGAGGGCGTTCGGTCCGTCGTCGGTACTGGCCGGCAATCCTCCCATGCACGCGTGGTTGGCGGCGGCGCTGAGCCGCGCCTGAATTGACACGGCCTCACCACGAAGGCACGAAGCGCTCCGATGACAAGGCCGGGCTCGCCGGACTTCAGAGGCCTGCCTTCACTGGTGAGAGACAACCGTTCGACGCCGCAAGGCGCTTCGTGCCTTGGTGGTGAGCGGCCGTTGAGACTCTGTTTAGATTTGATGCCTCCCCCTGAACCCTACAGAGCTCATGTCGCTCGTCGAATGCGTTCCGAACTTCTCTGAAGGCCGCGACCCCGCCGTCATCGGCGCCATCCGCGATGCCATCGCCTCTGTCCAGGGCGTCGTCGTGCTTGACGTCTCCAGCGACGCCTCGCATCACCGCACAGTGGTCACCTTCGTCGCGCCGCTCGACGCGGCAGTCGAGGCCGCCTTCCGCGGCATCAAGGTCGCCAGCGAACGCATTGACCTGACCTCGCACCAGGGCGAGCACCCCCGCATCGGCGCCACCGACGTCTGCCCCTTCATTCCCCTCGAGGGCACGTCCATGGAGGACTGCATCGTCCTCGCACGCACGCTCGGCGAGCGCGTGGGGCAGGAACTGCAGATTCCCGTGTTCCTCTACGAGCGCGCCGCGTCGCGTCCCGACCGCACCAACCTCGCCGACATTCGCCGCGGGGAGTTCGAGGCCGCGCGTGAAGAGATCGGCAAGGACCCCAAGCGCACGCCCGACTTCGGTCCCAACAAGGTTCATCCTACAGCCGGCGCCACGGTCATTGGCGCGCGCCCGTTCCTCGTGGCGTACAACGTGTACCTCGGCGGCAAGGAGAACATCCAGGTCGCCAAGAACGTCGCCAAGGCCGTGCGCGGCTCCTCCGGCGGCCTGAAGGGCGTGAAGGGGCTCGGCCTCGAAGTCGACGGCCAGGCCCAGGTCTCGATGAATCTCGTGGACCTCGACGCCACGCCCCTGCATCGCGCCTACGAGATGGTGAAGATGGAAGCCGAGGCGCAGGGGGTGACGCCGACGTGGAGCGAAGTCGTCGGGCTCGTACCCGAGCGTGCGCTGTTCGAGGCGGCAGCGCGGCATCTGCGCTGGCGCGATTACACGCCCGACGCGGTGCTCGAGCGCAAGGTGCGCGCGGCGGCGTCAGGCGGCGAATCGCTGAGCGGCTTCACGGCGGATGTCGCGAGCTCGGCACCGGTGCCCGGCGGCGGGTCCGTGGTGGCGCTGGTGGGATCGCTCGGTGCCGCGCTGGCGCAGATGGTCGCCGGCCTGACCGTCGGTCGCAAGAAGTACGTCGCCGTGGAAGACGAGATGAAGGAACTCGGCCTCCGCGCCGCTGCGCTCGTGCGGCGCCTGCGCGCACTCAAGGACGAAGACGCGGCCGCCTACTCGCACGTGAGCAATGCCTACAAGCTGCCGAAGGACACGCCCGAGCAGGAGTCGGCGCGTACCGCAGCGATCCAGGCGGGGCTAATGAAGGCCGCCGAGGTGCCGCTCGAGACGACACGTTGGTGCGCCGAGGTGGCGGAGCTTGCATCCATCGCCGCCGAGAAGGGCAACACCAACGCCGCCAGCGACGCGGGAGTGGCAGCACTGCTCGCCGAGGCCGCCGCGCGCGGCGCCGCCTACAACGTCCGGATCAACGTGGTCGGCATGCCGGACAAGGCTGCCGGCGCGCCGCTGGCCGCGGAAGCGCAGCGCCTGGTGAAGGCCGCGACAACCGCCGCGGCACGCGCCACCGCGGCCGTCGAGAGGCAGCTCTAGCCGTCAGCGTCCGAGGTACTGTGCACGGAACTGCTCGTGCCCGCGCGCGATCCGGGGCGGGCCGAGCTCGTAGGTGGTGCCGCTCGTCACCCAAGTGACGTGGTCCGAGCCGTCGAGCAGGAGTTCCACGTCATGCCCCGTCACGACCACCGCGATTCCTGCCCGCGCGATAACGCGAAACGTGCGCATGAGCCCTTCGGCGTCGATGGGTTCGATGCCGCGCACGGGCTCGTCGGCCAAGAGACAGCGTGGCGCGCGGACAAGCACGGCCGCGAGATCCGCACGGCGTTGCTCGCCGCCACTGAGCGTGGGCGGTCGCTCGTCGAGCCCGTGTGCGACACCCATCTGCGTCGCCGCGTCCTCGGGGCTCGCGCCGCCCGGGAAGCGCTCGGCCAGCATCGCGAGCTGCTCCCGCACGGTGAGCGCAACCGACAGCGCGCCGTGGTCGGGCACGTAGAACACGCCGCGCTGCGCGAGGGCGGCGGCCGTGAGCTGGAGTGGTGACTCCGCGCCGCATCGCACGAGACCGGTGTCGGGGGCGAGCCAGCCCGCCGCGATGCGCAGCAGCGTGGACTTCCCCTCCCCACTGCGCCCGAGCATGGCGCGAACCTCGCCGGGCACGGCACGCAGCGTCGCCGAACTGAGTACGCGGCGACCGGCGAACGCCTTGCCGACGCAGTCGGCGACAAGGAACGGGTTCACGCGAACGCCGCACCGACGCGCAACACAAATTCACCACACGCCGCAGCGAAACCGAGCAGCAGCGCCTGTTGCCCGGTCGCAATCCCAAGGTTTCCCAGCAGCACCCGCTCCGACAGGCGTTGGGCGTCAACGAACCCGAGCATCACGGTGACGGCGATGACGGCCAGCGTCGCCGACCCCCCGATGGCGACGGGATCCCCCTGGGCCCAGAGCATCAGGCCCATCACGATGAGGCGCACGGCCAGCCAGAGTCGCGCTCCGCGGCGAAGGAGATGGCGCTGTACGAGAGTGGGCACGGAGTAAGCGTACCCTTCGACCGCGCGGGCGTGCCAGTGGCACGACTAGGGCGCCTCCTGCGATGGCCGACGCCGACGCGTCGGCCACGGCTCAGGGTCGCGGCGGTCGCGCGAGGGACCGGTAGTACTCCTCAACCTCCGCGCGGAACTCACTCGGCACGGGCGAGCGTGCCCCGACGGCGCCGCGCCGCGCCGCGTCGGGCGAGAGCTGCCGACTCAGCGTGAGCTCGAACGCGCGGAGCCGCTCGAGGACGTCGGCTTGCAGCGCGGCACTCGCACGTAGGTCCGCGAGCCCGCGTTCGCTCTCGAGTTGGCGCAGATCGCGAATCGCGCGGTCGAGTTCCGCGACGTCCACGCCTTGCGCACGTGCCAAATCGCGGAGCTGCTCGGCGTTCTCGCGGCGGAGGCCAAACTCGCGTGAGAGTTGACGCGGGTCGAGGGCACGCGGATCGCGGAGGTTCGGACGGCCAGAGGCCGGGCCGCCGCGATCGTCGCGCTGGCCTGGAGTGCCCGCCGCGCGGGGATCGTCGGGCTGACTGCCAGCGCCGCCGGCGCCTTGCTGGCCCTGCTGGCCCTGCTGGCCCTGCTGGCCCTGCTGGCCTTGCTGGCCTTGCTGGCCTTGCTGGCCTTGCTGGCCTTGCTGGCCTTGCTGGCCTTGCTGGCCCTGCTGCCGCTGCGCCTCCTGCATCCGCTCGAGCAGGGACTCGACGCCCTGCACCAACGCCCGCGCCGCCTCCCGCGCACGCTCCTGCTGCCGTGCGGCCGACTCACCGGTAAGCGCACCGACCGCCCCCTCCAGCGCCTCGCGCGCCCGCGCCAGGTCCTCGCCGATCTGCTCCTCGAACGCGTTCGCATACTCCTGCGACCCGCCTCGAATCACGTTGCGCGAGAACTGGATCTTGTCGCGCACCCGCTGGTCGCGCAGCGCATCGGCGCCCTCACGCAGTTGCGCCGACGCCCCGGGCTGGTCACGTCGCGATTCGCGCGCCATGCGGTCGGCGTCGCGCTCCAACGCCTCCACCGCGCCCGCCAACTGCTCCTTCTGCTGCGACAGCCGGTTCACGCTCTCGCCGCGCTCCGCACCCTGCTGCTGCGACAGCCGCGCCACTGCCTCGGCCATCTGCTGCTGACGACGCTCCAGCTCCGCCGCCCGCTCCGCGAGCGCACGCATCCCTTCCTCGATTCCCGTCGCGCGCGCGTCCTCGAGCCGTCGGGCCGCACGCTCCAACTGCTCGAGCGCCGCCGCGCCTTGCGCCTCGGATCCGGTCGCGGCCTGCCGCATGGCGTCGGCCGCGCGCTGCATCTGCTGCGCCGCCTCCGCCAGCTCCGGCGACTGCTGTTCGCGCGAGAGGCGCTCGAGACGCCGCGCCTCCTCTTCCGCCTGCCGCGCCAACTCGCGCTGTGTGCCGCCGCCACCGCCCGACGCCTCGCGCCCCGTCCGCTCCCGCATGGCCTCGGCTTGCCGTTGCAGTCGCTCGTTCTCCTGCTGCTGCCGGCTCGCCAGCTGCCGCAGGCGATCGAGCGCCTCATCCACCTCACGCGTCTGCTGCGCCGTTGACTGCTGCTGGACCGCTTCGTACTGGTTGCGCATGCGGTCGGTCTCGAGCTCGAAGAGATCCGCGAGGTCCTCGGCGTTCTGCTGTCCGCCGCCCCCACCGCCTCCGCCGCGCTGGCCCTGGCCCTGGGCGATCTGCACATCGCGATACGCGGCGTCCGCCCGCTGCACGTAGGCCAGCGCCCGCTGTTCCGGTGGCAAAGCCGCTCGCGGCGCTCTCACACCGAGTTGCTCCTCGGCCCGCTGCATCGCAATCGCCGCCGAGTCGAGCAGGGTCTTGATCAACGCGAAGGTCGTGTCGCGTCCGGCAATCCCGCGTGCCTGCAGGCGTGTGGCCAACTCGGCCACCTCCTCGCGCAACCGTCCCTGTGCGATGGCCAGCGTGGTGGCATCCTCGCCACGCTCGCGCTCGGAGCGTCCGGCGCTGTCGCGCACGAGATTGAACGTGCCGGCCACGATGTCACGCTGGCGCTGGACGAACTCGCCGGCCGATTCGCCGCCGCCTTCGCCGCCTTGGCCCGGCGGCTGCTGTCCGGACTCGGCCTGCCGATAGTTGCGCGAGAAGGGCCGCACTTCAATGAAGTACACATCGCTCGACGCTTCTTGGCCGGTCGCGTCGGTGGCCACGGCGTGGTACGCGATCAGATCGCCCGGCGTGAGCGCGAGATCCTCCAGCAGCAGCGTGTGCGCACCCTGCAGCGTGAGGCGCGCGCCAGCGCCCGACGCATTGAGCGTGATCCGCTCCTCATCGCCACCGTTCACGCGGTAGCGCAGGTCCAGGCTGCGTACGCCGAAGTCATCCTGGGCTTCGGCATCGATCGTGATTTCGTCGAGCGCGCCGAGCTTCGTGTCGCGTCCCGGCGTGTTGATCTTGACCGTGGGCGCACGGTCGGCCAGCGCCTCCACTGCGTACTGGATCCCGCCCGTCACTCGGCGTCCGTCCTCCGACACGAGATCCACACGATAGAAGCCGCTGGCGCGTACCCGAAAACTGCCGCGCAACACACCGTCGGCCCCGATCGCCAGCGGCGCGGTCGTCCCGTCATCGAACGTGAGCGTCCCCTCGCGCACCGGGCGCGTGACCATCGGTTCGACGATGACGGTCGTGCCGATCACCGCGGCGACGTCGCCGCCATCCTCCTGCCGCTCCGGCGGCATGCCGGTGTACGCGGGATACCGCAACTCCAGCGCGAGTCGCTGCACCGCTGGGAGATCGGAAACGCGAATGGTGAACGTGCGCGAGCGCACGCCGTTGGCCTCCACGTAGTACTGCGTGGGCTGCACGATGTCGAAAAGGCGCGTGGTGAACGCATCGGCGTCGCGCCCCATGGGGAGGCGCACCCAGTCCACGGCGCTGTCGCCGCGGAACACCAACTCCGCGCCATCGGCGCGGAAGTGCCCGAGCTCGGCGCGGATGTCCAGCGCCCCGCCGCGCGGCACGGTGATGTCGCCCGGCGTGAGAGTCACCACCGGCGCCGGCGGCGTGGCCGCGATGGCCACGCCCCACGGCGAAAACAGCACGCGGCCCGCGTCGCGCAGTCCAGCCGGACCGAGCAGCAGCGCCAGCGCCACCAGCGCACCGGTGATGGCGAGCGTGCGTAGGGCGCGGCGTTCGCGGCGGGCTTCCAACGCGCGCGTGGCCGCAACCGGCCGCAGCGCCCGCTCGGCTTCCGTGATCACCCGCGCCGCGAGCGCGGAGGACGTGCCGTCGCCATCGTCTTGCCCCACCGCCGCAAGCAACGACTGCCGCAAGGCCGGCTCGCGCTCCTCCACGTAGAGCGCGAACTCGGCGTCGCTGGCCCTCCGGAGCAACGGCCGCGCGAGGAACCACCACGACGCCACAAACACGAGTCCGTATCCAGCGATGCGCGTGGCCAGCACGCCTGGGCCCGTGATGCCCATCGTGCGCGTGATGAGCAGGCCCACGACCAGCGCGGCAGCACTCGCGAGTACGACCGCGCCCGCACCCTCAAGCGCCAGTCGCCGGCGACGCTGCCGACGCAGCAGCTGCAACACCTCGGCCAACCGGTCTCTCGGTGTCATCCGCGCGTCTCCCCCGTGTTCTGCATCGTCGCACGCCGCGCCTGCCCCCGCCAGCCCCTCGCCCCCAACAACGTCTCGGCCACCAGGAGTGCTGCCATCACCCCCAGCAGTACCCGCCAACCGCGCTGCCGTGTCTCGAGCTCGATGGCGGCGGCGCCTGGACCCTCGTTGGCCTTGATGGCCTCGGACGTGGTCGCGCCGAGCAGGAGCTCGCGAGGGTCGGCCCGGGTGAGGTCCGACTCGCCAGGCGGGACGTTGGCCGCCACCACGGCCCGAGGCACCCCATCCACCCGAGACTCGTACGCTTCGTAGAAGCCTGGACGGTCAAGCACGATGGCCGCGTCCGTCGGGCCAGCCGCGCTCGACTCCGGACGCAGGATCCCGCCATCGGGGCGCACAATGACCGGCTCGCGCCGTACGCCGCGCGGCATCCACGACTCCCCCGTGGCCCGCGCACTGGGCAGCGACTCGAAGCCCGACCCATGCAGGGCGAGGCGCCGCATCAATGGCAGGAAGGCCGGCTGCAGCGGCAGGTCGCCATCGCGCGCATCGAGCGGAAGGGCGTTCAGGATCACGCGACCTTCGCCCTCTCGTCGTTCCAGGAGGGCCGGGCTCCCGTCGTCGAGCCGCGCCAGCACGTCGGTACCGGCGCTCGGCTCCAGACGCGCGTAGCGAAAGAAGCGCGGCGCGCCAAGCGCGGCCGGCGTTGAACGGAAGGGCGTGAAGAGCGGATGGTCGGGGCGATGCTCGCCGAAGACGGCGCCACCGCCGGCACGGCGATCCGCGAGGCCGGCAGTCGTCGCCGCGCCTGCGAGCGCGACGCCGCGTCGCGCGCCGAGTCGTGGACCCACATGTACCACCAGGCCTCCGCCAGCACGCACCCACGCCGAAAGCCGATCCCCGGCGGCACCCGCGGGCGGGGCGATGTCCCAGAGGAATACCATCGCTGCGCGATCGAGCGTGGCCGCATCGAGCGTGCCGGGACGGCGCCGTTCGAGTCGCACGCCCGGCGCGCGGCCGATGGCCAAGGCGCGCTCGAGGTACAGCGTCTCGTCCCGAGCCAGGTCATCGGGCACTACGAGCGCCAGCCGCAACTGATCGTCCGAGGCCACCGTGAAATGAAAGGTGTCGTCGCCCGGGAGCGCATCCGCATCGATCACCACGGCGCCGCGCACCACGCCGGCCGGAGCCGGCACGGCGTCGAACACCACGGTTCGCTCGCCGCTGGCGGTGAGCCGCAACTCGCGCGACGCGACCTCCCGTCCGTCGAGCACGAGTCGCGCCCGCACGGGGCGCTCGGCCTCGAGTTCGCGGGCAGTCACGCGGGCCTGCACCTGCACCGTGGCGCGATCACCGCTCAGCACGCGACGCACGTCGACGGCACTCACGGAGGCGTTGGCCCGCTGTGCGCCGCCCACCAGCGCCGTGCGCAACGTCACGTCCGAGGGCCAGTCGAGCCCCGCCGTGCCGGCCAACCCCGAGCGCTGGAGATCGCTCACGAGCACCACTTCGAGCGCGGCCGGCGGCGCGGCCGCGACCAACCCGCGCGCGGCGCGAAGCGCGGAACCAAAGCGTGTGCCGGCCGCGACCGGTGCGGCGGTCTCAAGCACTGCCCGCACGGCCGCGTGATCGGTGGTCCAGCCATGCGCCACGGTGGCGTCGTCGTCAAACAGCACGAGAGAGAGGTGATCGCCCCCGGCGAGCCCGTCGAGCAGAGCGCGCGCCGAGTCAAGTGCCGAGGCCCAGGTGCTGCCGTGGCCCATCGAGAGCGAGCGATCCATCGCCAGCACCACGGCCCGCGTGCGTTCGCCGGTGCTCACGGCCGCCGCGGACCCGAGGTACGGGCGCGCGAACGCGAACACAAGCAGCGCCACTGCCAACGCGCGCAGGAGCAGCAGCGGCCAGTCGGTGATCCGGCGTCGGTCGGCACTACGGATCGGGAGGCGCACGAGGAACATCAGCGAAGGGAACCGCGTGGGCGACTCCTCGTTCCGGTCGCGCAGGTGCATCAGCAGCGGCACGGCCAAGGCCACGAGCCCCGCGAGGAAGGCCGGGACGAGGAATCCCATCAGCGCACCCGCCCGCTCGAGAGGCGATGATCCAGGTACCTGTGCAGGGCCGCGTCCAGCGGGCGATCGGTGCGCAGCACCACGTAGTCCGCCCCCGAGGCCGCCATCCGCTTCTGCAATGCCTCGCGGTGCGCCTTCCACAGCGCGAGGTACCGCTCCCGCGTCTCCTCGGGGCGCAGCGGCAGTCGCGTACCGCGCTCGCCGTCCTCGAACACCAACGGTCCGGTGAAGCCGAACTCCTCCTCCGCCGGATCAATCAAGTGGAACACGAGCACATCGTGCCCGCGGGCGCGGAGGGTATCCACCGCCCGTCCCATGGACGCGGGCTCGTCGTAGCAATCGGTCACGATGATCACGATGCCCGGGCGCGACGCGAGGTCGGCCACCCGATCCACACCCACCGGAATCGTGCCTTCGCCCTTCGGCGCGGCCCGCGCCAGCGCGTGCAGGATCATCTGCAGATGCCGCGTGGACGGCGGAATCGCCTCGAGCAGCTGCTCGCTGAACGTCGCGAGCCCCACCCGATCGCCCTGCCGCTGCGCCAGCCAAGCCAGCGACGCCACCAGCATCCGCGCGTAGGCGAACTTGTTCACGCCCGCCGAGGCGTAGTCCATCGACCCGGAACAATCCAGGGCGAGCACGCAGGCCGCGTTGGTGTCGGCGTCGTACTCCTTCACATAGAAGCGATCCGTGCGCGCGTAGGCCTTCCAGTCAATGCGGCGCAGGTCATCGCCCGGCTGGTACGGGCGATGCTCGGCGAAATCCAGCGACAGCCCCTTCCGCGCCGAGCGATGCAGCCCGTGCAGGAAGCCATCCACCACCGTCCGTGCCAGCAGCGGCAGGTCGGCGATCCGCGCCAGGAGCGCGGGATCGAGCAGGGTGGACGGGGCGATGCTCACGGGTGGATGGGCGAGAAGGTCAGAGCGAGGAACGCGGCGGCGCGACAGTCGCGACGAGCCGTTCGATCAGCGAGTCGGTCGTGACCTTCTCCGACTGCGCCTTGAAGTTGAGGATGAGCCGATGCCGCATGACCGGCGCGGCCAAGGCCTTGATGTCGTCGTACGTGGCGTGGCTGCGCCCCTGCAGCAGCGCCCGGGCCTTGGCCCCGAGCACCAGCGACTGTGCCGCGCGCACTGACGCGCCGTAGGCCAACCATTCGTTGATGAAGTCCGGTGATCCCGCGGCGCGGGGCCGGCTCGCCCGCGTCAGCGCCACGGCGTAGCGCGTCACCGCGTCGGCTACCGGCACCCGGCGCACCACGCGCTGGAAGGCCAGGATCTCCGCCCGCGAGACCACGGACCGCACCTCGTCGGGATCGAGCCCCGTGGTCCCCTTCACCACCGCGACCTCGTCCTCCTCCGGGAGATAGTCGAGCAGCACCTCGAGCATGAAGCGGTCCAACTGCGCCTCAGGCAGCGGATACGTGCCCTCGAGTTCGATCGGGTTCTGCGTGGCGAAGACGAAGAACGGCGGCTCGAGCGTATAGGTGCGACCCTGCACCGTCACGCGCTTCTCCTGCATCGCCTCCAGCAGCGCCGACTGCGTCTTGGGCGGCGTACGATTGATCTCGTCAGCGAGCAGCACGTTGGCGAACACCGGCCCGCGCATGAAGGCGAGGCGACGCTGCCCCGTGGCCGGATCATCCTGGATCACGTCGGTGCCCGTCACGTCCGAGGGCATCAGGTCCGGCGTGAACTGGATGCGTGAGAAGGAGAGATCCAGCGCCCGCGCGAGCGTGGAGATGAGCAGCGTCTTGGCCAGCCCCGGCACGCCCACCAGGAGGCAGTTGCCCCCGGCGAAGAGCGCGATCAGCGCCTGCTCCACTACCTGCTCCTGGCCGACGATCACCTTGCGCAGTTCGGCGGTGATGCGCCCGCTCGCCGCGTGCAATCGGTCGGCGAGCTGCGCGTCATCCAGCGTGTCGAGCTCGGTCGGTACGGTCGATGCGGTCACGGAAGGAACACTCCTCAGGTGCGGGATGGTGATGCGTCAGCGTGTCAGCGCGTAGATGATGTAGTTGATGCCGAGCTTGTAGGCTTCGTTCGAGAGGTCGATGGGGAAGAACCCGCTGCCCGAGTACTCCCAGTATTCCGAGATGTCGTTGTTGTAGTTCGCGATCGCGATCAGGCGCTTGGAGGGATCGTTGTCCTCGAAAATGCCCCAGAACTCCGACCGTACCCCTTGATACGGATGCACGTAGTCAAGCGATGGAATCTTGTAGAAGGAGTCGAAGATCGGATGGTCGGCCGTGAGCTGCACCAGGCGATGCTCCGGGAGCACGCGCCGCATCTGGTTCTCGAAGTTCACCCAGTCGCGCCCGGCGAAATCGTCGAAGATCGCGAAGCCGCCCTTGAGCAAGTAGGCGCGGAACCCCTCGACCTCGGCGGCCGATGGGCGCCAGAACCCAGGCTCCACCATGTACGCCACGGGATACTTGAACAGTTCCGGATCGGTTAGCGTGAGGATCACGTGATGCGCGGGCCGCGTACGGACGGTGCTGATCTCGCCGAGGATCTGCGGGAAGTTGCGGTCAGCTCGCGGGTAGTCGTGGAGCCAAGGCATGTCGCGGCCGAAGCGGCCGCCGCCGAAACCGTCGAGCGACATCTCGTAGCGGATGCGCGCGAAGGTGTAGCGCCCGTCATACGGCGGATTGGCCGGAAGCTCGCCGCTGCTGCCGCCGCGCTCGCCTCGGCGGCCCTGCGCCATCGGCTCCGAGCCTGCCGCGAGCAGCGTCAGCAGCATCAGGCCCAATGGGATTCGAATCATGGCCGCTCCGGCGTGGCGCGCAGTTCCAGGAGGAGCCCCTGTGCCCGCGCGAAGGTCGGCGCCTGCTCCAGCACCCGGAGCACCTCGCGCCGCGCGGCCGTACGATCGCCGGCATCACGCAGCGCTTCGGCCAGACGGAAACGGGCCTCGAGTGCGTCGGCCGGGCCCAGCGCCAGCACCACACGACGCTCGCGCACCGCAATCGCCGGCTGACCGGCCCGACTGGCCGACTCGGCCAGTGCTTCGTGCATCGCGATGTCATACGGCCACACCCACAGCACCCGTTCCCTCGCCTGCACCTCCGCCGCCGCGTCACCGCGCGCACGCGCCTCCTCCACCGCCGCCAGCAGCGGCGCGAGGTCGGCGTCACCCGCCGCAACCTGCACGCGACCGCCGCGAGGGAACCGCGCCGCGAGCCAGGCGGAGAAACGCGCATCCACCGCCGCAGCGTCCTCCCGGAGCACCCGCGCGAACACCTGCGGCGTCTCGAGTCCCTCGCCCCAGGCCCGGAGCATCTGCCCAAACACGGCCGCACCGAACTGCTCCTCGATCATCTCGCACACCAGTGAGGCCAGGTAGTACGAACGCGCCACCTCGCCGGGATCGCGCGGCCGCACGAAGCCCTCGTTGAGCTGGCTCACCGGCCGAAGCCGATTCTCGCGCAGCGCGGTGAGGAAGTCCGGCGATGGCGTGGCACCCCAGCCGGCCCGCGCGCGCCGCTCCTCGAGCACCGAAATGCCTTCGGAGAACCAGCGTGGCACCCGATGTCCGCTCAGGCCCAGCGTGAACGTGTGCGCCAGCTCGTGCCAGGCCGTGGAACCCCAGTTGAAGGTGCCCTGCTCGCGCGCCGAGGGCGCGTCCATGGCCAGCGTGGTCCCGAAGCTCACGCCGAGCGCACCGAGCCCAGTGAGCCCCACGGTGCGCACGGAGAAATCCGCGTGGCGATCGAACAACTCGAGCCGAACCGGCGTCGTCGGGCGATAGCCATAGCGCTCAGCGAGCGCGTCGTAGGCCTCCTCAAGCAGCGGCGCGAGGTAGGGCGTGAGCACGTCAATCTCCCGTGCGGGCCCGACGAACACAAAGCGCCCCTGCTCCAGCGTGCGGAACTCGGCCATCTGGTCCAGCAGGTCGAGCGTGTTCTTGTGCCAGAGGTGGAAGGGATCGATGGCGAACGCGCGCTCGAGCGCGGCCCGACCTCCGGCCAGGTCGCCGCGTCGGAGACGATTGTTTCCCAACGCGCCGAGCGCGGACACATCGAGCGAATCCAGCGCCACGCCGCGCGCCGCGAAGTCCTCGGCCTCACGATAGCGCCGCTGGCGCGAGGCGGCTTCGCTGAGCGTGACGTAGAACGCCACCGGACGCGTGGACAGGGAATCCGCCATCCGTCGCGCGGTGCGGAGATCGGCCGAGTCGCCCCGGGCCCAGGCTACCGCGGCAACGAAGCCCCACCCTTCCAGCGAGCGTCGGTCCGCCGCCACCGCACGCCGCGCTGCGGCCAGCGCCGAATCCGCGGCCTCTGCGTCAAACTGCAGCCGCGCGACCGCGACGTGCGCGTCGGCGAGTCGCGGATCCGCCACGGCAGCGCGGCGCGCCATGGCGAGGGCACCCGGATCACCCGAGAACTCGAGCACACGCGCCATGCCCAGCAGCGCCCGCGGGTGCTCCGGCCAGCGGCGCAGGACGTCTTCATATCCAGCGCGCGCATCGGGGGCGTTGTAGCGCGCGAGGAACAGGTCGGCCGCGCGGAGCGGTGCGTCGGCGAGTTGCGGGTCCGCCGCGGCGGCGGCATCGAAGGCGCGCAGTGCGCGCCGCACCGCATCGGCATCGCCCGAGGCGACGAGCAGGTACGCGCGCCCAGCTGCGAT
>JANJUF010000083.1 GCA_024710705.1 Gemmatimonadaceae bacterium
GATCGGGAGCTCAACGCCAACGGCTACATCCTCCCCGGGCTCGGTGACGCCGGCGACCGACTTTTCGGAACGCGATAGACACGGGACGAGGGCGCGGCGAGTACAGCTGCGGTGAGCTGCCTCACACCTCTCGCGTGCGTCCCTCGGCTTGCTCTCATCCACGTCCTCTTGTCTGGACTCACGTATATCAGTATCGTTCCGCCGGGTTCGGTTCCCCCCGCCGCGCCACGTGTCTCGCCTCGCACCCACCGAATGCTCATCAACTTGCTGCCTGACTTCTTCGCCGTGCTGCAAAGCGTCGATCCAGTCGCAGCGTATCATCGGTACTTCGAGGCCAACCGCCCGCTGCTCGGCGCGTACTGGCACAACTACGTGATCGAACCGGTCGGGCCGCACTTCCAGGACGTCGTTCGCGAGACCGTCCGCGCCGACCGCACCGATCTCCGCGCGATGTTGGAGCGCACCGATGTCGTCGCGCTGGCGAAACAGGCTGAGGCCGCCTGCACCGAGCTTTTCGAGATTGATTCCACGGTAGATGTCGTCCTCATGGCCGGCGTCGGTGCCGCCAATGCCGGCGAGCTCGTGGTGAACGGCCGCGGCGTGGCTTTCGTCTGTCTCGAGCACTTCACCAGTGTTGCCAGCCCCGCCACCCGCGGACTCGGGCTCGATCCCGAACTCATCCCGATGTGGCTCGCCCACGAGATCGCACACTGCGTGCGCTACACCTCGCCGGGCTCGCGCGCCGAGCTGCGTCGGACCGTCGCCGCCGCCGGTGGCTTCTATAGTTATTGGGAAACCGGGCGCGCCGCGTCGCTGCGCGAGCATCTCGTGAACGAAGGGCTGGCCGTGCAGGCCTCGCGGCAGCTCAGCCCCGGGCACGCACCTTGGGAGTACTACGGATTCCAGCGCCGACAGTACGCGCGGGTGCGCGAACTCGAGGCGGTGTTGGCGCGAACGGTGGCCGATGACCTCGACCGGGCAGGTCTCGGACTCCGCCTGCGCTGGCTCTCGGGGGGGATGAGCGACGAAGCACGGACGGTGCAACGTCACGTCCTTCCCGAGCGTGCCGGCTATTACTTGGGCGCCCAGATGGTCGAATCCGCGATCGCCGAACGTGGCATCGCCTGGGCGCTGCGGGCCGAGGCCCGCGAACTCACTGCTTTCGCCGACGCGGCCGCTCGCACAGCATAGCCCACGAGCGCACCGCCAGGTGAACGCGCGCGACCGGCTCCGGGGCCGGCCGCGCGTCGTTCGTTTGGGGGCGCGAGACGGAAGACGGAAGGCGGATACCGCATCCGTCTTCCGTCTTATTTCCCAATGCAGAAACTCCGAAACACCCGCTCCAGCACGTCCTCCACGTCAATCGCGCCCGTCAGCTCGTCGAGCGCGAGGATCGCGGCACGCAGATGGGTCGCTGCCACGGGTGCCGGGAGCGCATCCGCCGCCCACGCGTCCCTGAACAGCGCCACCTCCGCCGCCGCGCGCTCGATGGCCGCCACGTGCCGTGCCCGCGTAATCACGGGCTGGTCCTCCGCCGGCTCCGGGTACGCCGCGCGCACCGCACCCGCGATCGCGCCACGCAGTGCGTCGAGCCCTTCGCCGCTGTGCGCGCTCACGCGCACGGCGCCGCTCGGCAGCGTCTCGCCCCCCTGAAACGCGTCGCTCTTGGTGCGCACCAACACGCGCGGCGCGTCCGTCACCGACTGCACCGCGGTCGCCGCCGCCGCCAGTGCCCCCGCGCTGTCGCCGCAGACGAGAATCACCTGCGCCCGCCGCAACCACCGCATGCTCACCTCAAGTCCCAAGCGCTCCACGAGATCGGCGCTCTCCCGTAGCCCAGCCGTATCCACCAATCGCCAGGGCAGCGGGTCGGCGTCGACCAAGGCCTCGATCGCATCGCGCGTGGTGCCTGGCACCTCGCTCACGATGGCGCGTGCATCGCCGAGCATCGCATTGAACAACGACGACTTGCCGGCATTTGGTGCGCCTGCGAGCACGACCGTCACGCCAGCGCGACCCAACTCGGCCAAGGGCATCGTCGCACGCAAGGCCTCGAGGGCCTCGAGCACCGCTTCGGCGGCGTGCGCCGCGCGGGCGCGCGGCTGCGGCCCGTCATCCTCTTCGGGAAAGTCGAGTTCGTAGGCGATGAGTGCGTCCACGCCAAGCAGGGCCTCGCGCAGCTGGAGGAGGCGTGCCGAGAGTGCGCCCGACAGTTGGCGCAGCGCCGCGCGATGCATCGCGCGCGAGCGCGCGTCAATCAGGTCCGCCACGGCCTCCGCCTGGAGGAGGTCCAGTTTGCCGTGCCGCATGGCGCGCTCGGTGAACTCGCCCGGCAGCGCCGGTGCGGCACCTGCCTCGACGAGCGCCGCCACGAGCGCCGTGCTGACGTAGCTGCCGCCGTGCACGCTGAACTCGATGAGCTCCTCGCCGACTGGCGATTGCGCGGCCGGAAACCATGTGAGCAACGCATCGTCCAGCGCGGTCGATGACGCATCGCAGGCATGCAGCGCCGCTCGGGTGGCCGCCCGAGATACGAGGTCCGGCGGCGCCCCGACGCGCGCGGCGATCGCGCGCGCATCGGGACCGCTCAGCCGAACGAGCGCGAGGGCGCCGCGGCCCGGCGCCGTCGCCAGCGCAACAATCGTCGCGCCGGAGCGATCACTTCTTGCGCTTGCTGCCCCCACCCGGACCGGACGCCACGGCCGTGGCGACTGGAGCCGCCTTCGCCCGCTCGTTGGAGATCAGCCACTGCTGCGGCAGCGCCGCCAGGTTCTGCACCGTGTAGTAGAGGTTCAGCCCCGACGCGAAGTTGAGCAGCAGCACCGTCATCATGATGGGCATGAGGATCGCCATCATCTTCGTCTGCGGGTTCGGTGGCACGTTGCGCATGCCGACCCACGAGAGCACGAACATCGACGCGCCCATCGCCAGCGGAAGCAGGTAGTACGGATCCTTCAGCGAGATGTCCGACAGCCAGAGGAAAGACACACCGCGGAACTCGATCGTGTTCTGGAACACGAAGAAGAGCGCGATGAGGATCGGCATCGGCAGCAGCATCGGCAGGCAGCCGCCGAGCGCCGCGAACGGACTCACGCCGGCCTCCTCGTAGACCTTCATCACGGCAAGCCGCTGCTTCTCCGGGTCGCCCTTGAACTTGTTCTGCGCCTCCTGGACTTTCGGCGCGATGCGCTGCATGGCAATCTGCGAGCGCATCATCCGGCTGTTGAGCGGCCACATCAGGAGGCGCACGGCGATGCCGAAGAGCACGAGGATCCAGCCGTACTCGATGGCCAGCGTGCGCTTCATCCAGAGCAGTACGCGCATCACGATCGTCGCGAAGGGCTGGACGATGCCGCTGATCCAGCCGCCGTACGGATTGGCGCTCGAGAACTCGCGTCCCATCGCGACCATGCGTTCCCATTCCTGCGGGCCCGCGTAGAGCTCGAACGCGATGCCCGCGGCCGGGAGGGCGGAGATCGCCGTTCCGCTCGCGCGCACCGCCACCTTGTTCACGCGCGGTGCGCCGGTGACGTGGAGTTCGGCGAATGGGGCGGCGGCGCCCTCGGCCGCCAGCACGCCCACCAGGAAGTACTTGCTCTTGGCGACGATCCAGTCGTGCGGGCCGGGCCGGAGCAGGCGCTCCCCCGGATCGGGCTTCCGGAAATCCACGCGCTCGGACCCGCCGCTCGCCGGCTTGAATGCATAGGCGAGGTGTCGCGCGTCCTCGGTGGAGTCGGCTTCCTGCGACGTGAATCCGGTCGGCAGGTCCGTGAGGAGGAAGGCCGGCTCCGGGAGGCCGCTGGCCTGCACCGTCACCTGCGTGAGGTAGTTGTCCGGCGCCAGCGTGTACGCGATGCGCACGGCGGCGGCCCCGACGCTGCCGTCGAACGTCAGTCGCTCCCCGGCGTCTGTCATCGCGCGGGAGCTGCGGAACACCACGCGGCCAAGGTCGAGCGTGTCGCCGCCGGCGATGATGCGGAAGGCCAGCATCGGCTCGTTGCCGTGCGCGAGGCGCACCGTGCCCTCGCGCCCGCCGAGCTGCTGGAATCGCGGGAGGTCGGCGCTGATGAAACGCGCGCCCAGCGTGGAGAACGCAACCGTCGTAAGCTCGTTCGCGAGCGTCAGCGTCTCGGCCTGTACCGGCGCGGGCGCCGGCGCGGCGATCGGCTGCGCGGTCGGCGCGCCGGGTGCGTCCGCCGTTGGCGACGTCGTCGCCGGCGACGCAGGGTCGGTAGCCGGCACCGTGCTTACCGCCGCGGGGGGCGTCACGGCGGGCCGCGGGAAGATCAGCGGCGTGAGCAGGACGACGCCGCCGGTGAGCAGGAGCGCGAGGAAGAAACGCTTATCCATCACGTCGCGAGTTCGAAGGAGGAGAGGGAGGCTCGGGCACCGGGTCGAAACCCCCGGGGCGGAACGGATGACAGCGCCCGATGCGCTTCACCGCGAGCCACGAACCACGAAGCGCCCCGTGCTTCTCCAGCGCTTCGATGGCGTAGTGCGAACAAGTGGGATGATAACGACACGCCGCCGGGAGCAGCGGCGAGAGCACGATCTGATACGCGCGCACCGCCAGGATCAGCAGCTTCCTCATGCAGCCTCCCGCGCCACACGCTGGCCGAGGCGCTGCACTTCGTCGGCCAGGCGCGAGAAATCCGCGTCGTACGCTGCCGGCGCCGCCCGCAACAACAGGTCGCGCGGCGGCACGGTGGCCAGGAGCGCGGGCCAGGTGGTGCGCGTGAGCTCGCGCAGCCGTCGCTTGAGTCGGTTGCGATCCACGGCACTCCGTTTGTGCCGCGGCACGACAACGCCGATGCGATGATGACGCAGAAGGGAAGCGAGCACCCGGACCTCGAGCAACGAGGTGCGGACTCGCTTCCCTTCGCGGCGGACCAGCTCGAGGTCGGCCGTGCGCGTCAGCCGCTGCGGCGACGCCACCCGGCGATCGACCTCAGACGCCCGCGTACTTCGACGGGAGCTTCACGGTCAGCCGCTTGCGCCCCTTCTTGCGGCGGCGGCTGAGGACTTCGCGCCCCCACTTGGTTTCCATGCGCGCGCGGAAGCCGTGCGTCTTGATGCGACGCTTGTTGCGCGGGCGGTACGTCGGCTTACCCATCGTTGCTCCAGAGGGTCTTCTAAAAGGCTGAAATCACTTCGCGGACAGACCGCTAAACGTAGTCGGGCCCAAGGGTTACGTCAACGGGAGGTGGGCGTCCAGCGCACTGGTTCGGAGTCACGAGCGTTGACTTATCCACAAGCGGGGGGTAGGTTCGCGTCCCCCTGGATATCCACATCCCGAACGCCCCCGGAATGTCCCTTTCGGCCACCGAAGTCTGGTCCCGCCTCCTCGACCGCGCGCGGACCGAGCTCTCGGATCACATAGTTGATACGTGGCTCGTGCCCCTGCAGGCGGCCGAGTTCTCGGGCGAGGCCCTGACACTCAACGCGCCCGACCAGTTTTCGGTGGAGTGGAACGAGCGGCGCCACACGGCACTGCTCGAGTCGCTCGCGCCCGTGGCCCTCGGGCAGCCGCTGAAGATCGCACTGCGGGTGCAGGCCGAACGTCTCCAACGAAGTCAGATGGACCTGTTCGTGCCTGTAAAAGGACAGGAACGGAGCACCATGGAGCCAGAGCGTGCGCCCAACAACGTCACCCTCAGCTCCCTCAATGACCGATACACCTTCGAAACCTTCGTCATCGGTCGGTCCAACGACCTCGCCGCCGCCGCTGCGATGGCCGTCTCTCAGGCCCCAGGCAAGACGTACAACCCCCTCTTCTTCTACGGCCCCACCGGCCTCGGCAAGACCCACCTGATGCAGGCCATCGCCCAGGAAATCCTGCGCCGGGCGCCGCAGACCCGAGTCACCTACATCACCACCGAACAGTTCACCAACGACGTCATCACGTCCATCGGCAAGGGCGCGATGCACGATTTTCGCCGCCGCTATCGCGAGACCGACCTCTTTCTCGTGGACGACGTGCACTTCATCGGCGGCAAGAACTCCACCCAAGAAGAGTTCTTCCACACCTTCAACGCCCTGTACGAGGCGGGACGGCAGATCGTGCTGACCTCAGATCGCCCGCCCTCGGAAATCTCAAAGCTCGAGGCACGCCTCGCCTCCCGATTTGCCTGGGGCATGGTGGCCGACATCGGCCAGCCGGACCTCGAACACCGCATCGCCATCCTTCGCCGCAAGGCACAGATGGACCACCTCGAGCACACCATCCCCGATGATGTGCTGCACTTCATCGCCGACCACGTGCAGTCCAACGTGCGCGAGCTCGAGGGGTCCATCATCAAGCTCCTCGCGTACGCCTCGCTCAAGCACCGCGTCGTCACGGTGGACCTCGCCCGCGAAGCGTTGCGGGACAAGCTGCGGACTTCCGATGGCGCGCCGCCCCGCTCGGAGCGCCAGGATAAAATGGGCGTCATCCAGCAGCGGGTGGCGGCCGAGTGGGGTGTCACCGTCGAGGGCCTGCAGTCGAAGACCCGCACCAAGACCCTGACCATCCCCCGCCAGGTCGCGATGTATCTCGCCCGAGAGATCCTTGGCCTGCAGCTCGTGGAAATCGGGCAGGCGTTTGGCGGGCGCGATCACTCCACGGTCATCCACTCGCTCGAGCGCGTGGCCGAAACGATGAAGGAGTCGGCCGAGTTCCGGGGCCGTGTGGATCGCGTGCGGGAAACCGTCCGGCATTCCGCATGATCTCCACATTCTGTACAGCATCGGCCGGAGCTTCCGGCGTTTCCCCCGCCAATCCACGCCCTCTCCACGGAGAACGCACGTGAGCCGGGCCGCTGAAAGCCCTGTCGTGTAAGCACTTTCGCAGTTCGTCCACAATCCACACCTTTCTACTGCTTCTACTGGCTGAATTATTCAGTAGATAGAAACAGACGGCTTCCGCGCCGTTCCACATTCTCCGATCCCGCGCATGCGCTTCACCATCACTCGCGAGAAGCTCCAAGAAGGCCTTGCTGCCGTCACCCCCGCGGTGCCGAGCAAGACCACGTTGCCCGTGCTCGCGAATCTCCTCGTGCAAACGACGGACAAGGGAATTCGCATTTCGGGAACCGACCTCGACATCGCGGTCAGCACCGAGGTCACAGCCGACGTCGAGAGTGCGGGTGCCATCACCATTCCGGCGCGCAAGCTGAGCGAGATCGCTCGCGAGCTTCCACCGGCGCCGGTGCGGATCTCCGCCACCGGAGACCAGCGGATCACGCTGGAGTGCGGACGCTCAAAGTTCAAACTGCTCGGCCTTCCGAAGTCGGAGTTTCCTAGCTTCCCGGCCGTGCAGTTCGAGAAGGCGGTGCGGGTACCGTCGGGCGACTTGCAGAAGCTGATCGGGCACACGGCGTTTGCCGCGAGCACGGAGGAGAGCCGTCCGATTCTCAACGGCGTACTGTGGGAGCTGCGCAGCGACCTCATGCGCATGGTGGCCACCAATGGGCACCGCCTGGCGAAGATGGAGGTGCCGGTGCGCGCCGGCCAGAAGTCGGATCTCATCATTCCGCCGAAGGCCCTCGAACAGATCCGCCGCCTCTTCCCGGCCGAGGAAGAGCTCGAGGTGGCGCAGGGCGAGAACCACCTTGGCTTCCGGTCGCCATTCACCTCGGTGTTCACTCGCCTGATCGAAGGGCCATATCCCGGCTACGAGCAGGTGATCCCGAAGGACAACGACAAGTACGCGATTCTCGACCGCGGCGCGTTCATGAGTGCGCTCAAGCGCATGAGCGTCGTGGCCTCGGACCAGACGCACCGCATCCGGCTCTCGTTCAACGCCGGGATGCTCAAGTTCTCGGTCAGCACACCCGACCTGGGTGAAGCGCAGGACGAGCTGCCGATCCGCTACGATGGCGACCCGCTCGACATCGGGTTCAACGCGGCCTACCTGCTCGAGATCCTCCGCTACATGCCGACGGAAGAGGTGCGCATGACCTTTCGCGCGCCAGAGCGGGCCTCGACGATCGAGCCCGAAGGTTGGGCGGACGCCTCCACGAAATACCTCTGTCTGCTGATGCCGCTGCGCCTGGTCGACTGACGCGCGGCCCGGCGCTCAGGGCGCGCGGATCTCGAGGACACTCTCCTGCGTGAGGCGCTGCGCGCGGCGGCGCCCACGCAGTTCGAGCGTCAGGACCCCCTCGCCCTCGCCGGTCATTGCTGTCCCGGCGAGTGGGAGCAACAAGCGCACCGTGCTGGAGCCGCCGCCGATGACGCGCACCGTGTCGCCGAACTGGACGCCGGTTCCCTCGAGCATCACGCGCGAGCGCCGGACCACCGCCGCGTGCGCGGCGCCGTCTCGCAGCGTGGCGGACTCAGCGACATAGGTCCGTACCGAGTGCACGCGCAGCGGAATCCCGTCGCGGCAGAGCGTGTACGTGGCAGAGTCCTGCCAGGTGGTACCGGGGGAGAGGGGCGACGGGGGCGCGAGCCACAGCTCGCGCCACCCGTTGACGATTGCCGCGTTGGCGTCAGCGCACGTTGCGTCCTCGCTCTCGGGGAGCCTGGGCTGTGCGCCGGCACCAACGCCCTCTGCCTCGAAGCGCAGCGGAAGGACGAGGTCTGCCGGCACGGCTGCCGAGTCAAGCGCGCCGACACGCACGCGGAAGTCGGTGATCCGCCCCACCCAACGCATAGGCGCGTCGCCGGGCGCAACCGCCCACTCCGCGGTCAATGCGCTCTGGAGCGTATCCTCGCGTACAAGGCTGTCGGTCTCGGTGACGAGCCGGGCGGTGATCACGAGTTGCTGTGTGCGCGGGGCCATGGAGGGCGCGAGCACCCAGGGAGCGGCCAAGGGGTCGCGTGCCGCGCCAGCTCCTGCCGCGCTCGGCAGGCGCGCCGTCGCCGTCCCGCCGGCGCAGGCGGAGACGACGAGAACGAAGGCGAGTGCGCGATGCGCGCGACGAGCAGTCATCAGGGGAGGATAATGCACGATGGCAGGCGACGGTGTGGTTCTCACACCGCACACCTGCCATCGGTTCCTTCGTGGGCCCCGCCTATAAGCCGGGTTCTGTCGGGGCCTTGCAGCCCCGGACGATCATTTCTCTCGGCGTACGGTCGCCCGCACGCTCTAGCAGCCAACCCGCGGCGTCTTGGTCACAGAGGACTGCTGCTCGCCGCCTATTTGGCCTTGCTCCCGCTGGGGTTTGCCGTGCCGTCCCCGTTGCCGTGGACGCGGTGGGCTCTTACCCCACCGTTTCACCCTTACCTCCACCTGCGTGAAGGCGGTCTGTTCTCTGTGGCACTGTCCGTCACGCCTCGCGGCGTGCCCAGGCGTTACCTGGCAGCGTGTCCAAGGAGCCCGGACTTTCCTCGGCGCAGGCGAACCCACGACGCGATCGTCCGGCGGGACCACACCGGCAATCTAATCCGTCGCGGACGCGATGACGGGTCGCAGGCGGAGGTCGGCCCGGGGTGACGAGGGAATGACTTGCGGGAGCGAGACTGGCGACGACCCCTCCCCCCCTCCCTTCTAAGCTTGCTGCCGAGGTTCGCATGAACGTTTCCTCGCCCACGCTCCAGGCTCCGGTGGTCACCGTGCTCGACCCTGACGAACGCGCTCGCGTCGACGCAGCTGGCGAAGGGCTGTATCACACCATTCACCGCGAGACCATCGCCGATGCACTCGAGGACCTGAAGCACCGGCGCGTCGGCGCGGTGCTCCTGGGCGTCGTGCGATGCGGGCGACAGCTCGATCGGCGCGTGGCGTCCGTCGTGCGCGAGTTTCCCACAGTGCCGACCGTAGCGCTCCTCGGCGGCGAGTCGGCCAACGCCGACGCCTTGCTCCGGCTCGGCAACGCCGGGATCACGCGCCTCGTGGACGTGCGTGTCCCGGCGGGGTGGAGTCAGCTGCGGCGCATCCTTGCCTCGGAAGCGATGCGCGCGGCGGACCGCACCGCGCTGGCGCGGATCCGCGAGGTGCTTGAGCCGGTGCCCGAGGAGACGTGGATGTTCTTCGAGGCACTATTCGCCGCGAGCGAGCGCAGCGGGACGGTGCAGGCGCTCTCCATGCGGATGCAGGTCCTTCCGAGCACGCTGATGAGTCGCTTCTTCCGGGCGCGCCTTCCGGCCCCGAAGCGCTATCTGGCATACGCGCGACTCCTGCGGGCGGCGCGGCTCTTCGAGGACGCGGGCCACTCCATCGCCGACGTCTCGAACGCCCTGGACTTCTCGTCGCCGCAGAGCTTTGGTCGCCACGTCGTGACCTTCCTCGGCATCTCGGCGGGCGAGTTCCGGCGCACCCACACCGCCGAGCGGATGCTTGAGCGCTTTCTCGGCGAGCTTGTGGTCCCGCACACCGAGGCCCTGCGAAAGCTGCGGGCGCTCATGCTACGCCCTGGCATGCGCACCATCCCGCCGTCAGTGCGCGATCACCGCCCGGCCAGGCAGCGCCGCGCCGGCTAGCGGTGCGCCGCGCCGTCACATGCGGGCGACGATCTCCGACGCCGTGACGAGCGAGGCGACCTCGAGCCCCGCGGCCTCGAGTGCCTCACGCCCGCCCTCGCCGCGATCGACGACCGCCAGCACACCAAGGATCGTTCCGCCGGCCGCGCGCACCGCGTCTACCGCGCGAAGCGCCGAGCCGCCGGTGGTGATGACATCCTCGACGACCACGACGTGGTCACCGACTTCGAAGGCGCCTTCAATCACCTTGCCAGTGCCGTGGGATTTCGCTTCCTTCCGCACGGTGAAGGCGCGAATCGGCGTCCCGGCCAGCTGGCTCGCATAGGCAATGGCATAGCTGACGGGATCGGCGCCGAGCGTCAGTCCCCCGAGGGCCTGCGCGGCCCACCGGCGCGAACGGATGGCGTCGAGCCCGAGTGGACCGATGGTCGCGAGCCCTTCGGGGTGCATCGTGGTCGGCCGGCAGTCGATGTAGAGATCCGACTGGCGTCCCGAGGCGAGCGTAAAGGAGCCGCGGCGCGCACTGCGCGTGGCGAGGAGATCGAGGAGACGGGTGCGAGGATCCATGCGCGGAGGCTACCCAACCATCGTGGACCGGTCAATGCACGCATGCTGCTGAGCTGGCTCGTCGGGGTGGGCGCCGCGGCGGCCATCGTCGTCTTCGCGGTGGCGGAGCGTGGGCGTCGTCGCCGGCTGCGGGAGCGCAGCCTTGAGCTGGAGCACCTGTCCTTCGAGCTGGCGCGAGCGAACCGCGCCAAGTCGGAATTCCTGGCCAACGTTTCGCACGAACTGCGCACGCCGCTGGCGGCCATCGTCGGCTTCGTGGACCTCCTGCGCGACGGTTCCTACGGCGAGCTCGGCCCGCGCATGGTCGGGCCGGTGGAGCGCATCCAGGCGTCGGCTGAACACCTGCAGGGACTGGTGGACCAGATTCTCGACCTCGCGCGTCTCTCGGCAGGCCGGCTCGAGGTGCAGCGCGAGCCGTTGTCCCTCCGCGCCTTCGTCATCGACGTCGTCAGCGAGGTCGAGCCGCTGATGATCGAAAAGGGGCTCGCGCTCTCCATCCAGGTGCCGGCGACGTTGCCGCGCATCAGCACGGACCCGACGCACCTCCGTCAGATCCTGGTCAACCTGATTGGCAACGCCGTGAAGTTCACGTCGCGCGGCGGCATCACCGTGCGGGCCACGCTGGTGAACGATTCGGGTGGGCCGCTCGATGATCGGGCTGCCCGCCAACGACCCCTACTCGCGGCCGGCGGCGCGCTCATCGCGCTTCAGGTGGTGGATACCGGCATCGGCATCGCCGAGAAGGACCAGCAGCGGATCTTCGAGGAGTTCGAGCAGGTGGATCCGGGCTCTCGCACCGATTCGGCGCGGCGGGGGACCGGACTGGGCCTGACCATCACCCGTCGGCTGGCGCGGCTGCTCGAAGGCGACATCACCGTGGAGAGTGCGCCCGGGAAGGGGAGCTCCTTCACGTGCTGGCTGCCCGTCGACCCGGCCCCGCGCGCGCCGGCGTAGCCGGGCGCCGCGTCGCTCAGCGGCCGAACAGTCCCTTCATCTTCGAGAGCAGTCCGGCCGGCGCTGTCGCCGGGAACGGATCCTTCAACGCCTCGGCCAGGGCGTCGGCGAAGGCGACCACGTCGCGATATCGGTCACCGGGGAGCTTCGCGAGCCCCTTCATCACGACCGCCTCGACCTCGGGCCGGAACTGGAGCTCGGGCTTGGCCTTGTTCAACGGAATCGGAGGCTGCGAGAGCAGCTGCGTGAACATGTCGCGCGGGCTGCGCGCCGTGTACGGCAGGGTTCCCGTCAGGAACAGATAGGCCATCGTGGCGAGCGAGTACTGGTCTGCAGCCGGCGAGACGATCTCGCCCGACAGCGCCTCGGGCGCGACGTACATCAGCGTGCCGACGAAGAAGCCGGCACGCGTGAGCCGCTGGTCCTGCGTCGCGTCCGTTGACGTGGCGATGCCGAAGTCGAGTAGCTTCACCGTGCGGCTCTCGTGATCGTACATCACGTTGTCCGGCTTGAGGTCCCGGTGCACGATCCCGGCGGAGTGGGCTGCGAACACCGCGCCGGCGATCTGCGTGATGACGGCCGAGACCTCGTCGGGCGGAAACGGGGCGTGTCGCTTGGCGTAGCTCTCGAGGAGCTCGCCAGCCGCCCACTCGATCACGAGAAAGGGCAGCCCTTTCTCTTCGCCCGTCTGAATGGTGCGGATGACGTTGGGGTGCTGCACCCGTGTCCCGAACCCGGCCTCGCGGACGAAGCGGGCGACCGCCGTGCGGTCCTGCCGGAGCTTCTCGCGCAGGGCCTTGAAGGCGACGGTGCCGTGTTCGGGGTGCGTTGCGCGGTAGACCGTGGCCGTTCCGCCCTCGCCGACCCGGTCGAGGAGCGTATACCCGGCCTGAGTCGTGCCAACTAGTGGGTCTCGCGTCACGGGGGCGAAGCTATGCGACGGCAGCGAAGGGTGCAAGCGACGGGGAGTGCGTCCTCCCCCCGATGCGGGGTATAGATTACGCCACTGCGCTCGCCTCTTCCGCGATTTCCATGTCCGCATTTCTCCGTACTGCGTTGCGTCGTTCCCTGCCCGCCCTGCTTTTGGTGCTGGCGGCCTGCGCCCGTGCTGGCGATGACGGCGTCACGTCCCGGCCTGCGGGGGCGACGAGCCAACGCGACCTGCGCACGCTTTCCTTCGACCCGACGGCGCTGTACCGCCAGATGGGGATGCTGGCGCGCGGGGCGCCGTTTCCCATGGTCGGGCGCGTCGGGTTCCTAGCCGGCGCCGGTCCCGACACCACGCACGTGATCCTGACGCTCTCGTTCGCGCCCGGGGCCCTGCGGTTTGAACGGGAGACCGACAGTCGGTTCCGCGCGAACTACACGGTGTCGATCCGGGTCCAGGGCGACACCGGGCGCCTGGTGGGTATCGAGACCACCGAGGCGGTCATCGTCGGCTCGTTCCGCGAAACGGAGCGGACCGACGAGAGCGTGATCTTCCAGGAAATCTTTGACTTGCCCCCCGGCACGTACCGCACCGCGCTGACGCTCCGCGACGTGAGCAGCCAACGTGGCGTCGTGGAGGAGTTCGACCTTCTCGTTCCGGACTTCGCGAGCGCGGCGCTCTCGTCTCCCATCCCGGTGACGCAAGTCCTGCCCCGCGCGCGCCGGGACTCACTGCCCTTCGTGCTGGTCAGCCCCCGCGCCACCGCCGTCTTCGGTGCGGACAGCGTGCTCCCCATGTACATCGAGAGCTATGTACCCGGCGACACCGCGCTGACAATGCTGGCCCGTGGGGAGTCGGGGCGTACGCTCTGGACCGACACCGTGCGGCTGGTGCCATTCGAGGGGCTGTCGGCGACGCTGGTCGAAATTCCGATCGCCCGGCTCAACGTCGGCGTCACGCAGCTGGTCTTCGCGCGGCTGACCGGGACCGACTCTTCGCAGACCTCCGTCTTCGTCGGGTTCGGCTCGGAACTGCCGATCACCCGCTTCGAGGACATGCTGATGTTCCTGCGGTACTTCGCCACGCCGGCGCGCATCCAGGCGCTTCGCGAAGCGCCGGAGGAAGACCGCGCAGCGGCGTGGGCTGCCTTCGTGGCCAGCACCGACTCGACGCCCGCCACGGCCGAGCACGAGGACCTGCGCGACTACTTCACCCGGCTCGTGCGGGCCAACGCGCGCTTTCGGGAGGAGGGGACGCCGGGCTGGCTCTCCGACCGCGGACGCGTGTTCGTCGTGATGGGCGAACCCGACCAGATCCTGGAGCCCACCTTCCAGGACTTCCAGCGTAACCGACAGCAGCTCTGGGAGTACCGGAATCGCGGGATTCAGTTGGTGTTCTTCGACGAAACGGGCACGGGACGGTGGCGGCTCACACAGGCGAGTGAAGTGCGCTTCGAGCAGGAGTTTCGCCGCCTGTTGCGGTGACGGTCGCGCCCGAGCTCTCGTTCCGTCGCGAGCTCGCGCGCAAGGCGATCCACCTCGCCACGGCGCTGCTCCCGATTGCGTGGAGCTTCGGCTGGATCGGGCGCCCGGCGGTGCTGTCGCTGCTCAGCGCGGGCGTCCTCGTCGCCCTCGCGACGGAGGCCGCGCGCCATCGCGGGGGAGCCTTCGCGGCACGGTTCGATGCGCGGTTCGGAGCCTTGCTCCGGTCGCATGAGACGCGTCGGATCTGCGGCGCCACTTGGCTGGCACTCGGGATGTGGATGGCGGTCGCGCTCGCCCCGCCAGCCGCCGCGATCTGCGCGCTATGGGCCGGTGCGGTCGGAGACGCGACGGCGGCAATCGCGGGCCGTGCCGCGAACGCGTGGCGTCGGGCACGCGGAGCCGGGAAATCCCTCGTGGGGTCGGCCGCAGGAGCGCTCGCCACCGCGATGGGCGTGCTCTGGCTCAGCCCGGCGAGTTGGGGAGAGGCGCTGCTATTGGGCGCCGTCGCGGCCCTCGCCGAATGGCCTTCGCGGCTGGGGGACGACAATCTCCGCGTGGTCCTTGCCGTCGCGCTCGCGGCGACCCTGCTCGGCGTTCGCTAGTTTCCCCGCATGAGCACTCCGGGTCGCCCGCGCCTCTACCTGATTGATGGCTACGCGCTGATTTACCGCGCCTTCCACGCGCTGGGCGGCGGGACGCCGCTGCGCAACGCGCGCGGCGAGAACACCGGAATGGCGAAAGGCGTCAGCGACTTTCTCCGCCGCCTCATCGAGAAGCACAAGCCAGAGTATCTCGGCTGGGTGAACGACGCGGGATCCTCGGGCCGAGAGGAGCTGCTCGAGGCGTACAAGGCGAATCGCATCGCCTTGCCCGAGGAGGAACAACAGGACTTCGACACGGGCGTCGAGCGCGTCCACCAGTTGCTCGCGGGCTACCGGATCCCGACGCTCGAGCTGGACGGATTCGAGGCGGATGACGTGATCGCGACCCTCGCACCCCAGGGCGTCGAGGCCGGGCTTGAGGTCTGCGTGGTCTCGGGCGACAAGGATCTCCTGCAACTCGTTCGCCCCGGCGTCTGGGTGCTGAATCCCTGGCACGGGCCACCGGGTCGGACCACCGAAAAGTGGTATGGCGTGGACAACGCGCACGAGCGCCTCGGCGTGCCTCCCGAGCGCGTGGTGGATTATCTGGCGCTGGTCGGGGACACGGCCGACAACATCCCCGGCGTGAAGGGCATCGGCGACAAAGGCGCCATCGCGCTCATCGAGAAGTGGGGCACGGTCGAGGAGATGATTGCGCACGTGGACGAGATCGAACCCACGCGTACGCGGAACGCCCTGTTGCAGAACCTCGACAACGCGCGGCTCTCCAAGCAGCTCGTCATCCTCCAGGACAAGCTCGACGTGCGGCTCGACCTCGAGGGGCTGAAGCTCGACACGCCGGACTGGGGGGCGCTGCGCGATCTCTTCGTGGAGCTCGAGTTCAACAGCGCCGCACGGACGGCGGCCGTCGAGGCGGAGGCCAGCCGCGGACCGACCACGTTCTCGGAGGACCGGGCGGACGAGGCGCACATGGTGAGCGCGCGGAACGCGCGCGCCGTCGTCCCGGGTACGCCCGACGCGGTCGCGACGGACTATCGCATCGCCGACACGGTCGCGCTGGTGCAGGAGATGATTGCCGAGGCGCGTGCCGCCGGGATGATCGCCGTGGACACCGAAACGGTGCTCGACGCGGACGCCCCGCCGATCATCACGCCGATGCGCGCCAACTTGGTGGCCATCTCCGTGGGCACGGCGCCCGGGAAGGCATGGTACCTCCCGTTCGCGCACCGCGTGCCGGGGCAGGCGCAGGGCGGGCTCGCCCTCGGCGACACCCACGTCGCACCGAAGAAGCCCAAGGCCAGCGCCGCCCCGGCATCCATCGCAGCGCGGCTGCTTGCCGAAGGTCCGCAGCCGGTGGTGAACCTACCGCCGCTGCTGTCGCCCGAGATGGCGCCGTTGCGCGACTTGCTCGAAGACCCAGCCGTGCGGAAGACGGCCCACAACGCCAAGTACGATCTCCTTGTGTTACGGCGTGCCGGCGTCGCCCTGCGTGGACTCGATTTCGACTCCATGCTGGCGAGCTACGTGCTCGACCCTGGGCGCCGCTCGCATGCCATCGATTCACTGGCCGTGGAGTTCTTGGGCGTCGCGATGACGAGCTTCGACGAACTCTGCGGCAAGGGCCGGCAGCAGATTCCGTACGACGAGGTGCCCATCACCGCCGCGCGCGACTATTCCTGCGCCGACAGCGACATCGCCCTGCGGCTGCGCGCGCTGCTCGCGCCGAAGCTGTCCGAGCAGGCCGGAGGCGCCCTGTTGCAGGAAGTGGAGCTGCCGCTCATTGGCGTCCTCGCCGAAATGGAATGGACCGGCGTGACGATCGACATTCCGTGGTTCCGCTCGCTCAAGACGCGCTTCGAGGGCGCGCGCCAGGAAGTCGAGCGGCAGATCTACGTGGAAGCCGGCGAGGAATTCAACATCCAATCGGTGCCGCAGCTCCGCGTCATCCTCTTCGAGAAGATGGGGCTGCCCATCAAGAAGAAGACGGCCACGGGCCCCAGCACCGACGCGAGCGTGTTGCAGGAGCTCGCCGACGAAGGGCACCTAATTCCGCAGCTCCTCATGGAGCACCGCGAGCTGGCCAAGCTGGAGAACACCTATCTCGACACGCTCCCGACGCTGGTGAATCCGCACACCGGCCGACTGCACACATCGTTCAACCAGACCGTGGCGAGCACGGGTCGCCTGAGCTCCAGCGATCCCAACCTGCAGAACATCCCCATCCGCCGGGACTTGGGGAAGGACATCCGTCGCGGCTTCCTGCCACGGGCCGACTGGCAGCTGCTCGCAGCGGATTACTCGCAGATCGAACTGCGCCTGCTGGCGCACCTGTCGGGGGACGACGCCTTCGTGCAGGCCTTCCGTGCCGGCGGCGATATCCACCGCCAGACGGCGAGCGTCATCTTCGGCGTGCCCGCCGAGAACGTCACCGGCGAGATGCGCGCACGCGCCAAGACCATCAACTTCGCGACCATTTATGGCCAGGGTGCGCACGCGCTCTCGCGCCAGCTGAAAATCGAGCACGCCGAGGCCAAGGCGTTCATCGAGACCTATTTCGAGCGATTCGCCGGCGTGAGGAAGTGGCTGGATACGGCCGTGGCCGAGGCGCGGGAGCGCGGCTACGTCGAGACGCTCTTCAAGCGGCGACGCTACATCCCCGAGATCAACGACCGCAACTTCAACACCCGTGCGTTCGGCGAGCGGCTGGCGCAGAACTCGCCGATTCAGGGGTCGGCGGCCGACCTGATCAAGATGGCGATGCTGCGCATCCAGTCCGCGCTCACGGAGGCGAGGCTCGCGTCGCGCATGCTGTTGCAGGTTCACGACGAACTCGTGTTCGAGTTCCCGGCGGAGGAGCACGACGCGTTGCGCACGCTCGTCGAGCGCGAGATGACCACCGCCGTCACGCTCGAGGTGCCGTTGGTGGTGGATATCGGCGTCGGCGACAACTGGCTGGAGGCGAAGGCCTAATCCCCCTCGGCCATACTCTTGCAGAGTGCAAGCGGAGCAGACGGATGCGATGCCCCTCCCACAGCTGGTCCGATGCAGGGCGGACCCTAACGCCTTGCGGGACAAGCGGTTATGCGCGACCATTGTTTACGGCCCCGCACTTGCCCTTCCGTATTGCGCAGTTGGAATGCAGCGTCCACTGTCACCTTGAGACGTGATGCGCGTCACTCGAATGGTCGCGTAGTCCCCCTTCATCAATTAGGGCCCAGATGGTCCGTCACCTACGGCGCGGGTTCACACTGATTGAGCTGCTCATCGTCGTGGTGATCATCGGGATCCTCGCGGCGATTGCCATCCCCAAGTTCCAGAATACCAAGGGAAAGGCGAATGCAGCGGCGCTCAAGTCCGACCTGCGAAACCTCGCGAGCGCGCAGGAGGCGTACTTCTACGACAAGTCGTGGTACACGACCGATCCCACCCTGCTCAAGTTTGACCCGTCACCGGGGGTGATCGTTACCATCATCACGGCGACTCAGGGGGGATGGTCCGCGAAGGTCACGCATCCCCAGTCCTATCCCCTCACCTGCGCGTACCACACCGGGCCGGTGCCGGCCGTGTTCTCCGGCGGCATCGAAGGAATCGTGGACTGTCAGTGAGGGCGGGCGCGGTTCGCGTTCCGAACATTCCGCCGCCGAAGGATCCGGATGCGCTCGGCCTCGAGTGGCAGGAGTTCGCTGCCCGCCGCGACGGGATGATTCACGCCATGAATGGGGGCCTTTGGCTCCACCGCCACGTCTGGCTCGGACGCCCGATGGCGCACTTGGTTTCGGTGGACCGCGAACGCCTACTGGCCTGGGGCGCGCGCGTCGGGATTCCCGCCGAACGCCTGCAGCATCACCCGCTCAAGGACCCGCGAGACGGGCTGCGGCGCGATGCCTGGCACTGGGACCTCGGCGGTCCCTATCTCCCGCCGCGCGGCTAGTCTGCCCTATCGTCCGAGGCGCGCGGGCGCAGCCGCGCGACCGCGGAGCGCCGCCAGCAGGACCAACGTGAGCACGTACGGCAGGGCGAGGAAGAGCTGGTAGGGAAGCGACGAGCCGAGCGACTGGAACAGGTACTGCAGCGCGAACGCCCCTCCGAAAACCAGTGCCGCACCGGCGGTGCCGAGCGGCGTCCAGCGCCCAAGCACGACGATGGCGATGGCGATGAATCCTCGGCCCGCACTCATGCCCTCGTTGAAGGCCCCCACCTGCGCGAGCACGAGCGTGCCGCCGCAGAGTCCACCCATGAGGCCGCTGAACAGGATTGCGACCGTGCGGATGCGACGTGGCGAGAGGCCAGCCGCCGCCGCCGCCTCGGGACTCTCGCCGACCGCTCGCAATGCCAGTCCGGCGTGGGTGCGGCCCATCCACCACGCAAGCGCCGGGACCAGCAAGTAGAGCGCGTACGTCGCGAGCGGTTGCCTGAACAGAGCCGTGCCGAGGATGGGAACTGCGGAGAGACCCGGAATGGCAATCGGCCCCGTCGTCGGAATCACCTGTCCGGCGCCCACGACGGCTGGCGCGACATGGAAGACGGTTCCCGTGATTCCAAGCCCAAGCAGCGTGAGTGCCGTGCCCGTGATGATCTGATCGGTGCCGATGCGCACCACGAACAGCGCGAACACTGATGCGATCAACATTCCCGCCAGCGCGGCACCGGCAAACCCAAGCGCTGGCCCGCCAAGCAACGCTCCGGCTGCCCCGCCCAGACACCCGGCGATGATGGTCCCCTCAAGCCCGAGGTTGATCACGCCTGCCCGCTCGGCGACCAGCTCGCCGAGTGCGGCGAAGGCCAGCGGCGTTGCCGTGCGTACCGCCGCTTCGAGGAATGGGACGAGCAGGAGCTCGATCACTCGGGCGCCCCGACGGGTCGGCGCGCGTTGCGCCACTGCGCGATCGCGAGGACGCTCAGAAGGATCGTCGCCGTGACGATCTGCACGGCGACGGCGGGCACGCCGGCTTCGCGTTGCATGGAGGCACCCCCCGCCTCGAGCGCGCCGAAGAAAACGGCACTCACGACAACCCAACGCGGGTCGAGCCGTGCGAGCAGTGCCACCGCAATTGCAGTGTACCCGTGTCCCGGTGAGATGCCTTCGTACAACGCCCAAGTCACGCCGCCGACTTCCGACGCGCCAGCGAGTCCTGCCAGCGCGCCGCTCGCGAGGAACACGCGTGCGGCGACGCGCTCCGGCTCCACGCCTCCGGCGCTCTGGGCCGCCCGCGCGCCGGCGCCGATTGCCCGGATGCGGAACCCGACGGCGGTGCGCGCCAACACGAACCACAGCGCACCGGCGGCGAGCAGGCCGAGGACGATGCCGAGGTGCAGGCGTTGGCCGGTGATCAAGAACGGCCAGCGCGCCGCGGCCGCGAATGTCTCGGACATCGGATAGACGCGCGTCGGTTCCTGGAGCGGTCCGCGCACCATCCAGCTCACCGCGGCCAAGGCCACGAAGTTGAGCATGATGGTGCTGATGACCTCGAGCACGCCGAAGCGTCGGCGCAGCAAGGCGGCGATGCCTGCCCACACGGCGCCACCGGCCATGCCGGCAAGCATCATGAGTGGCACCATCACCACCCGCGGCGCCGGCGGGAGTTGCAGCGCCACCGCCGCCGCCGCGATCGCGCCGAGGATCAGCTGGCCTTCCGCACCGATGTTGAGGATGCCGGCGCGGAACGCGAGCGCGACCGCGAGCCCCACCAACAGCAGCGGCGTGGCACGCACCAGCGTGGCGGACCAGAACGCGTACGTCGAGCCGAAGGCGCCATCCCAGAACGCGACGAGGATGTCCATCAGGCGCCGAGCCCGAGCAGCGCCCGGGCGTACGGGGATCGATCCGCCGGATCAAGGGGTGGCGCAACATCCGTGACCCGACCGCCGAAGCACACCACCACGCGTTGCGTCATTGCGAGGATCTCGTCGAGATCCGCCGAGTAGACGACGGCGGCACCGCCCTGGGCGGCCACGTCGCGAACGGCGTCGAGCACCCGCGCCGTGGCGCGGACATCGAGTCCGCGCGTGGGATTCTCGGCCACCAACGCTTGCGGTGCACGCTGACGCTCGCGACCGGCCACGAAGCGCTGTTGGTTCCCGCCGGACAACGTGGCCATGATGGCGGCCGGGCCCGTCGTGCGCACGTCGTAGGACTCCAGGATGGCGGAGGTGGCAGCAGCGTGTCTCGCCCAAGGCACAAGCCTGTCCAAGCGGCTCGCCTCGGCAAGCGCGTGGTTCTCGGTAAGGGAAAAATCGGGAATCACGGCATCGTGCAGGCGATCCTCGGGAATGAACCCCACGCGATCCGGCCGCACGACGAGGCCCGCGGTGGGGGAGAGGCGGCCGGCGAGAAGACGCAGGAGCTCTCGTTGGCCCGCGCCTTCGACGCCGAGGACGCCGAGAATCTCTCCGGCACGCACCGTGAGTGTCGTCGGGGAGAGGCGCAGGACGCCTTGCGCGTCGGCCCAGGATGCGCCGTCCAGTGTGAACACCGCCGCCCCGCTGCTGCGGCCGCGCGGCGCCTCCTCGGCCCGTGGTGCGCCCTCGCCGACGATTGCCGTGACCAGTGCCGACTCGGAGATCTCGTCGGCGCGTCCTTCGAGCATCGTGCGGCCGCGTCGCAACACCGTCACCTCGTCGGCCACGGCCAAGGCTTCGCGCAACTTATGCGTGATGAGTACGATGGTGCCGCCCGACGCGGTGAAGCGGCGCATCCACCCGTAGAGCTCGTCGCTTTCGAGTGGCGTGAGCACGGCGGTGGGCTCGTCCAAGATCAGGAGTCGCGCGTCCTGCATCAGCGCACGCAGGATCTCGGCGCGCTGTTGCGCACCCACCGGGAGATCGCGCACGCGCGCGTCGGCGTCAACGGCCAACCCCGTACTCGCGCCGATGCGCCGGATGCGCTCCGCAGTGGCGGCCCGATCCAAGTGTCCGCGGCCCCCGAGGGCTGCGTTCTCGGCCACGGTGAAGGCCGGGATCAGCATGAAGTGCTGGTGCACCATTCCGACGCCCGCCGCGATCGCATCCCGCTCGTGGCCGAAGCGTACGGCCCGACCATCGCGCTCAAGCGTTCCGGAATCCGCGTGCAGCATGCCGAAGGCGATGCGCATGAGCGTCGTCTTGCCCGCTCCGTTCTCGCCTAGCAATGCGTGCACCGTCCCTGGGCGCACGAGGCAACGCGCGCCCTCGAGGGCAACGGTCGCGCCGAACCGCTTGTGGATGTCGCGCAGTGCGAGCGCGAGTTCGCTCACAGGCCCGTGGGTGCGTGCACGAAGGTCCAGGGCAACTCGAACCGCTCGTGGAGGTGCGTTGCCAGTGCGCGCACGCCGAGCGTCTCGGTGGCATAGTGCCCGGCGTAGATGATCACCACTCCGTACTCCTCGGCCTCGACTGCGCTCCAGTGTGGCCCCTCGCCGACGATGAGCGTGTCGACGCCGGTGGTGTAGGCCTCGCGCAGAGTCTCCACCTGGGCCCCCGCACCGCTGCAGATCGCCCAGCGTCGCGTGCGATGGCCGGCCGGGATGGTCGAGGCCACCGTGTGGTGTCCCAGTGGACGGGTCCATTCGGCGATGCGCGCAACCAGCGCGGACGTGTCGAGGTCGTCTTCGCCGCGCACGCCGCAGTGAATGGTTTCGTGGCGCGCGAACAGGCCGCTCGTGCGCAGGCCGAGTTCGGCGGCGAGCAGCGCCGAGTTGCCGAACGTGGGATGCGCATCGAGTGGCAGGTGGGCGCTATAGACCGCGATGTCGTGGCGGAACAGCGCGCGGAGTCGAGCCTCGTGGATGCCGGTGACCGGGCGGAGGCCGCTCCAGAAGAGTCCATGATGCACCACGAGGAGGTTGGCGCCGGCCTCCGCTGCCAGCCCGATCGTGCGCAGGGATGCGTCCACCGCTGCCGCGACGCGGGTCACGGGGCCATGGTGTCCCACCTGCACACCATTGACGGCCGAGGGATAGTCCGGTGTGCTCGCGATGCCGAGCAGCCCGTCGAGATACGGCTGGAGCTGCGTGAGCGGTGTGCCGGTCATTGCCGGCCCGCGAGTTCGGGTCCTCGTCCCTCTGCGAACGCGAGCCGCACCGAATCGACTCGTGCCCGGACTGCTGGCGGCAGGGGCGGAATGGCCGGATTCGGGACCCAACGCACCACGTTGGACTTGGTATCGAAATGCACGACGCGGGGCACGAAGCGGCCGGTCTTCACCTCTTCCGCCAAGAGGCGGAAGGCAAGCGGTACGTCAATCACGACCGATCCGAGCGTGACGGCTGGCGCGATGTGATTCTGGTCGGCGTTCGATCCAAAGACCCAGACGCCGGGTGACTCCCGCACGGCTTGGAACACCCCGAGTCCGGCAGCGTCGGCATTCTGATAGATGACATCCGCCCGCCGCGCGATGAGGGCGAGCGCTTGTTCCTTCCCGGCGCCGGCGTCTTCCCAATTGCCGATGAAGGCGGTGAGCACGGTGACCTGCGGATTGACGGACTTGGCGCCGGCCGCGAATGCGTCGAAGCTGGCGCGAACCGGAGGAAGTTCCGTCCCTCCGATCACGGCGAGCACCTTGGAGCGTGTCACCGACGCGGCAACGATGCCTGCGAGGTACGAAGGTTCTTCAAAGACGAATGAGAGGGCGGCGATGTTGGGTCCCGTTCCGGTGCCTCCGGTGGTCACGAACGTCGTGCGCGGGAACTCCGGGCCCACGCGTTGCGCGGCCTCCTGGAATTCGAAGCCGTGCCCGATGACGAGGTCGAAGCCGGCGGCGCCGTACTGTCGGAAGTTTTCCTCGAACTCGGCTGGCGTGCGGGTCTGCACGTGCCGCACGTCGGCTCCGAGGGAGTCGCGGATGATGCCGAGCCCGGCGTACGCCGAGGCGTTCCAGGACTGATCGGAGATTGGGCCAGGAGTGAGGAGCGCGACCCGAAAGCGTTGTGAGTCTTGGACTTTGGGTCCCTCGGCACCGCACCCAAGAATCCCGAAAATTGTAGTGTGGATAAAGATGACAGCTTTCGAGATGTTTAGGCGCAGATTCACATGCATCTTCTTGTGTGGTATTGTATTAGCAAGCTGTAGTAAACGTGTGTTCACTCCCCACAATTTCTGTGGATAACGACCGAAGTCCGAGTCTGCGATGCCGCCTTGCTGGGGCGTTGCTGGCCTACTGCCGCACGCCCCGCGACTCGCGGGAATCGCGCGCGTCACGGGTGTCAGGTGAGCGCCCTACGAGGGCCAGCTCCGTCATCTTTACGGAGCCGTTGATGCGCGCGCCTTCCATCACCACAATGGACTTGGTCGCGATGTCGCCGTTCACGACGGCGCTGGTCTGGAGCTCGAGTCGGTCGGCCGCGCTGACACTGCCGTCGATCACGCCGCCGACCACGATCTCGTGGGCGGTGACGTCCCCGTGAATCGCGCCTTCCTTGGCGAGCATGACTTGTCGCGCCTGCAGCACGCTGCCATCGACGCGCCCCTCCACCTTCAGCACGCCCCCACACGAGATGTCGCCCGTGATGACCGTGCCGGCGGAGATGATCGAGAGCGTCGTCTCGGAAGCGCTGCTCCGGGCAGCGCCGCGCGATTGCTGCTCATCCTTGGAGAAGATTGCCACGGAAGACTCCTGGAATTGCCTACGGTGAGTGTCGGGTGTCAGCGCCCGCCGAGGCCGGCAGGCGAAGGAGGGATCGGCGCGCTGGTGTCGCGGGCCGCTGCTTGGGCCTGCTGCACCGTGGCGGCGCGCAGCATGCGCTGCACCTGTTCGTACCGCGCCTGCAACTGGGCCAGCGCGGCCGACAGCGTGTCCAGTCGCTGGGCGTCGGTTTCGAGCTGCACGATGCGCTGCTGCAGCACTGGAACGCGGGCCGCCTGCCCCGCCATCCAGCCCCACGTCACGACCGCAAGCAGGTAGATCAACAGCATGGGTCGCGAGGTGAGGACCGCCAACGAACGAACCTGCCACGGGCGCAAGACATAATGCCGGTGCGCGAGCCCCGACTCCCGGTGCAGGTGTACGAACAACGCACCGCCGTCCTGGTCGAAGATGTGTCCGTGCGCGTGTCGCGCTCCGGTCGCCTTGACCTGCCGTGGCGTCGGGTTGCTGGGGCTCATGCCTCACGCTCCGGTCCAAGGATCAACTCGAGGAGCCGCTCGAAGTCATCTGTATTATAAAAGGGAATCCGCAACTCACCCTTCGTGGACTTCCCTGCCTGCACGATGCGGGCATCGGTGTCCAGCCGTCGACGGAGTCGCTCCTCAATTCGTCGCACCTCGGCGCTACGACCGTCGACCGGAGTCGCTGAGCGCGTGCGCCGTTCGACACTCCCGTGGTCCCGCACGCGCTGCTCCACCTCGCGCACCGAGAGTCCGTCGGCCACAACGCTACGTGCGAGCTCGGCCATCTGCGTGGCATCACCGAGTCCCAGCAACGCCCGTGCGTGGCCTACGGTTAGCGCGCCGTCCCACACGAGACGCCGGACTGAGGCCGGGAGGGCGAGCAAGCGAAGGGTGTTCGCCACCGTCGAACGATCTTTGCCGACGATGTCTGCGACGTCCTGCTGCGTGAGCGAAAAGTCCTTGATGAGTTGCTCGTACCCCTCGGCCTCTTCGATGGGATTGAGATCGGCGCGCTGAAGATTCTCCACCATCGCGAGCGAGAGGAGCACCTTGTCGTCGACGTCGCGAATGACGGCGGGGATCTCGGTCCAGCCGAGCCTCTGTGCGGCACGGAAGCGTCGCTCGCCGGCAATGAGTTCGTACCCGCCGCCATGCGCGGCGTGTCGCACCGTGACCGGCTGGAGCAGCCCACTGGTCCGCAGTGACGCGGTGAGGTCAGCGAGATCCTCCTCGCGAAACTCCTTTCGCGGCTGCAGCGGATTCGGGCGGATCTTTGCTAAGGGGAGCGCGCGATACGGCGACTGGCTTTCGCGCTCCTCGACCCCGAGAACCCCCTCGGCGCTCCTGCGCCCAGGGACGTCGGCGTCAGGCTGAGCAGGCGCGCGCGTAGGAGCCCTGGCAATCAGGGCCTCGAGTCCACGACCAAGTCGGCGTCCTTTCTCTGTGCTCATAATTCCTGCGCGCAGTGGATATTTTGTAACCGCATGCAAATCAAGATGTTAACAATCGCATAGCCCTTCACACCCCTCGCGTGGTGAACGTAAGACATTATCCTGCAATGACTTACGCGTTTCTTTCAATCAATTCCTTTGCGACGCCCATGTAGGCCTGGGCCCCTACGGATGCGAGATCGTACAGAATGATCGGCTTTCCGAACGACGGTGCCTCGGCCAGGCGCACATTCCTAGGAATCACGGACTCGAATACCTTTGCTCCGAAGTACTCACGGGCGTCGGCGGCGACCTGCCGAGACAGGTTGAGGCGCGCGTCGAACATGGTGAGCAACACGCCGTCTATTCCGAGCGAGGGGTTCACGCCCTGCTGAACGAGATGCACCGTGTTCAGCAGCTGGGACAGACCTTCTAGTGCGTAGTACTCGCACTGGAGGGGAATGAGGAGCGAGTCTGCGGCGGCCAGCATGTTGATGGTGATCAGCCCAAGTGATGGTGGGCAATCGATCAGGATGTAGTCGTAGCGGTCGCGCACCCGCTCCAGGGCGCGCCGCATGGCCAACTCGCGCTCATCCTCGCCGACGAGCTCGATCTCGGCGCCGGCGAGGTCCGGGGTCGCGGGCAGTACATCGAGGTGCTTGAACTGCACGCTATGCCTGATGGCCTCGTCCACGCGACTGGCGTCGAGGAGGGCATCGTAGACCGTCTCGCGGATGTCGTCGCGCGCCAGTCCGATGCCACTACTGGCGTTCCCTTGGGGATCGCCGTCAACCAGAAGGGTTCGCTGTTCCGCTGCTGCCAGCGATGCGGCAAGGTTGACGGCTGTCGTGGTCTTGCCGACACCGCCCTTCTGGTTCGCGATCGCGATAATTCTGGCCACTTGGTATGGAAAGACGGTGGGGGTGAGTCGGCGAATATACCGACGCACCCCCACACATACTAGTCACGATGTTTCACGTGGAACATCCACGCGGGTTTGGGCACGGTGTTCCACGTGAAACGCGATGTCCTGCCTGCCTACTCCTGTCGCAACGCCACCTTGAGCCGAACGGTCGATCGAATCGTGATGAGCCCAGCCGCAATCGGGGTCGGGGCGGCCTCGGCGCCTCGCATCGCGACCATCGTGGCCCGGTCGAACATCGGAGCTTGGCCACCATCCTCGGAGCTGATCTCAAGAACATCCCCGAGTCGCTTCCCCGCGGCCTCCGCCATGACGCGTGCGTCGTCCATCGCTTTCCGCACCGCTGCGTCGAGTGCCTGCCGGCGCGCAGAGTCTGGGTTGGCGAGCGCGAAGTTCGGGCCGTTCACGTTCGTCGCGCCCGCTGCCAAGGCTGCGTCAATCACACCTCCTACTCGCGAGAGGTCGCGCGCATCCACCTGTACCGCATTACGCGCCTGGTAGCCCGTCACGGTCGGCCTCCCTCCCTCCCGAGGGTACTCGTACTCCGGCGTCACCATGACTGACTGGGTCCGAATCTGCGCTGCCGGGATTCCGGCACGCCGAATGGCGGCCAACACGGCTGTCTGAACCCTCGCGTTCTCGGTGGCGGCCGCCTGTGAGGTCCGACCGCGCGACTCCACCGCAATCACCAAATGTGCGCGATCCGGCACCACTTCGACCTCTGCGTGAGCGAGCACAACCAGATGCGGCTGCTGGCCATGCGGCGCCCCCTGTGCCCCTGCCGTGCCGGGCTCGACGATGATGCCCAGAACCGCCACTCCCAGCGCAACAGCACTCACGCGAATCCCGCGACGACTGAACATCCCGACGCTCCCGTAATAATTGTCGTTGTGATACTAAACAGACGCCCGGACCATGGGCGTCACCCGGAATGCCTTAGCGCGACGCCGGCCCTGGGACGGACGTGGCGTGCACGTCCAATCGCTCCCACACCAGCGGAGCGCCGACCGCCGTGCCCGCGCGTCGCACTCGATACACCGGGCGCCCCGGAAAGGATGCCGCGATGTCCCCTTCGCGCCCAGGAATCCATCGTGCGTAGTGGTTGGAGTCACGCGCGAGGCGCCAGGGTGCGAACAGCAGGTAGCCCCCGCGATCCTCCGCGGCCCGTGCGTCGCACAGCGGTGGATACACCACGCCCGGACGCATCCGTTGCGTGTGGTCGGGTGATCGATCGGTTGCGATCAAGAGGGCCGAATCTGCGAGGAGAGGCCACAGGAGCGCGCGCGCGGCGTCGCCGCGAACTCCAGTGCGCTCGACTCCTGCGAGGGCGAGCTCCAGCTCACAGGTGTCGACTCCACGATACAGCGTCTCGCTATCGGGCCGCGAGATTTCGGTTGCCCAGAGCCGCACGACGAGCTGGGCCCCCCAGCTCTCTTGCACCAGGACAACCGCATCGCGCACGCCGGACGCGCGGGTCGCCTCGGTGGGGTCGATGCGCATTGATGTGAGACCATTGCGGTAGCTGGGCGCTCGCACGAGGACGATGGTAACGAGCGCGTATACGGCTCCCGCGGCAATGAAGCCGCGCCAACCGCGCCACGCCGCCGTGCCCGCTCCAATCCGATCGCGAATAGCCGGTACCGCGCGCGCGCTCCAGAGGATCAGCACTGGAAGTAGCGGAAACAGGAACCGTGGGCCGAGGTAGTTGCCGTCGTGCCAGTACGCCCAGTACCCCACGACCAGCAGCGCTGAACTGGCCAGCAGGTATCGCTCAAGGCTGCGCAGCGGAGGCGCAAGCCACAGCCCGGCGGCCGGAAGCAGCAACGCGGGGAATGGCGTCTCAAACAGGACGACGTTGAGTCGCGTCAGGTACAGCGAAACGAGCTCGATGCCGCGTGCGGGGGTGTGCGCCGGCCCCCATGGCGATGCGTGGAACCCCAGCGCCATCGACTCGCCCCACAGCACGTCGTATGCAAAGGTGAGCGGATGCCCCGTGGTGCGAAGGTTCGCCAGCAGCAACAGCACGATCGGGAAGGCGATGCCGACACCCGAGCACAGCAGGGTCGCGACGGCCGCGCGGCCCCTGCCTACGCGCGAGAGCAGCCAGAGTCCGGCCGGAATCGCGAAGATCGCCGCGTCCAGCGGTCGCACCGTCGCGGCCAGGCCGAGCGCGAGGCCCGTTCCCAAACCCCAGATCGGCGAGCGGTCGCTCCGTGTGGCTTCGGCGAGACAGAGGATGGCTGCCAACAGCCAGAGCAGAACGGCCGAATGGTTCATGTGCGACCCGAACATGAAGGCGCCCCACGGCGCGAAGGCGAACAGCCCCGTCGTCGCGCGACGCCACGCCACAGATGCCAGTGGGTCCGTGCGTCCCAGTAGAACCCAGAAGAGGAACACGCACGCCGCGCCGATCAGCGGCCCGATGATCCAAGTGGCGCCGAGCAGCACACCGGGGACCAGCAGCGCGGGACCGCCGAAGGGGTACTGCCCATAAGCGCGCGCTCCCGTGTCCACGACGTGCAGAATCGAGTAGAACTCCCGCGGCAGCTGCACCGGATGCGTCAGCCGCCCCTCGGACAGGTCATACGCCTGCAGCACCTGGACGATCTCGTCGATCAGCAGGGGACGTCCCGAGAAGGCCAGCAGCGCGATGATGCCGTAGAGCAAGAACGCGGCAACGCTGATTCCCAACGCCACGCGCCACTCGCCAGCGTGTTCGCGGGCGGGCGAGACCGCCGACACCACCGCCGCCGTGCGGCCTTTGCGCGCGAGAAACCACACGAGTCCGCCCACGCCGGCGCAGAGCGCGAGGCCCAACCCCCAGTCGGCGAGGCGTGCCGCGTACTCGGCGTCGGACTCTCCGCCTGGGATGAGGTTCGCGACGGGAAGGAGGGAAAGCAGGAGCAGAACCAGTGCCGCGGCGCGCGTCACCACTTGCCGAGCTCGAAGAGGAGGTTCTGCAGGTCTGACGGGCTGACGCCCGGAATGCTCGCCGCCTCGGCCAGCGTTGCCGGTCGGCGGGCTGCCAGCTTCTGTTTGGCCTCGGTGCTCACGGAACGGAGCGCGTGATACGAGGTCTCCGGTGAAAGCCGCACGCCGGCCAAGCGCTGGAGTCGCGTCGCCGCCTCCCGCTCCCGGACCAGATAGCCCGCGTACTTGATCTCGAGGTCGGCGGTGACCACAGCCTCCCGATCCAGCTCGCCTGCCACCCCGACCGCCATGAATAAGTCGCGCAACGCTACTTTTTGGCGCTTGGCGACTTCGGCCACCGGCACGGCGTGCACAAGCGGCCGCTCGCCTGCCGCTCGCAGGGCGTGCTCCACCGCCGCGGGCGGCGCGCTCGTGGACCGGGCCAGCTCGAGCGCCGCGCGCTCCTGCTCAAGGCGACGCTCGGCCAACCGCCGTTCGCGGTCAGTCAACAGTGCGAGCGCCTCGGCCGTCGCGAAGAGCCGCCCGACGGCATTGTCCTGTCGCACCGTGAGCCGGAACTCCGAGCGTGACGTGAAGAGCCGGTACGGTTCATCCACGCCGCGCGTCACGAGGTCGTCCACCAACACGCCGATGTACGAGCTCTCGCGCCCGAGCGTGATCGGCTCGGCATCGAGCGCTGCCGCCGCTGCGTTGAGTCCCGCCACGACGCCTTGCCCTCCGGCCTCCTCGTAGCCGGTGGTGCCGTTGATCTGGCCGGCGAGGAAAAGTCCCCTGAGCGCGCGGGTCTCCAGGGTGGCCCAGAGCTGGGTCGGCGGGACGTAGTCGTACTCGATGGCATAGCCCGCGCGCGTCATCACCGCCCGCTCGAGGCCGGGAATCGCATGCAGCAGCGCCAACTGCGCCTCCACCGGCAGCGAGGTGGAGAGCCCATTCACGTACATCTCGTGCGTGTCGAGCCCCTCTGGCTCCAGGAAGAGCTGGTGCCGTGGTGCGTCGGGGAAGCGGACGATCTTATCCTCGATGCTGGGGCAGTAGCGAGGACCGCGCGTGCCGATGGCGCCACCATACATCGCGGACTCCGCGAGCCGGTCGCGAACGACTGCCTTGGCGGCCTCCTCCACGTACGTGATGTAGCAGTCGCGCTGCTCGGGGTGCCGCGTGTGCGTTCCGGCTCGGCGCGGCGCCGGCCAGAAGGCCGACCACGAATAGTCGAAGTCCTCGATCTCGCTTCCCTGCGGTTCGAGGCGCACGAGATCCACCGAGCGCCCATCCACCCGCGGCGGGGTGCCGGTCTTGAAGCGCGCCGTCACGAGGCCGAGCTCGGCGAACTGCTCGGCCAACTGCACCGTCGCCGCCTCGCCGGCGCGGCCACCGCTCTCGGCGTGCGTGGTGCCGATGTGGATGCGTCCGCGCAGGAAGGTGCCGGTGGTGATCACCACCGCCCGGGCCCGATAGCGTTGGCCGTCCGTGGTCTGGACGCCCGACACCCGACCGCCCTCGACGAGCAAGCGTGCCGCTGTCCCCTGGACCGTCATCAAGCGCGGGTGCTCCTCGAGCAGCGCGCGCACCGCGCGGCGATACAGCCCACGGTCGGCCTGTGCCCGCGGCGCCCACACGGCCGGCCCCTTCCCGCGATTCAGCATGCGGAACTGGATCATCGCCAAGTCGGTGGCGCGCCCCATGATGCCGCCCAGCGCGTCAATCTCGCGGACCACCGTGCCCTTGGCGATGCCTCCCATGGCCGGATTGCAGGAGAGCTGGCCGATGGTCTCGAGTGCGGTGGTCAGCAGCGCCACGCGCGCGCCGCGCCGCGCCGCGGCCACCGCGGCCTCGCTACCGGCGTGGCCGCCGCCAATTACGATGACATCGAACTCGTGCGCGTCCGCTCGCATCTCCCTAATCTACAGACGCGATCCCTTCCGCCACCCGTCCCAGCCCATGCCCATTCCGCTCGCCGGTTCCGCGTCCACCCTGCTGCTCCGCAAGGAGGCGTTCGAGCGCGCGGCGTTGTCGCGCGCGGCCTTCGACCAGTGGCTGACCCTCACGCCCGAGGAGTTCCGCGTCGAGGGCGACCTCGTCGTGGTCGGACCCGTGTACGACGCCGACGCACTCCAGGCCCTCGTCTCCGCGCTGGAAGACAAGGGCCTGGCGTACTTCGACGACTTCTTCGAGCTCAGCGGCAACTGGCCGGACTGGATCGCCCTCTTGGCAATGACGCCGCGGACCTAAAGCGCGTCTAGCGCAGGTACTGGCGGAACCAGCGCACCGTCTCGGGCCACGCCTGCCGGCTCGCCTCGGCGTTGGCGGCCTGCTCCTGCGCGCGCAGGAACCCGTGCCCGGCGCCCGCGTAGGTCCGCTGCTCGAACGTCGCGCCCACCGCCCGCATGGTAGAATCGGCGCGGCCAATCGTCGCGTTCACGCGCTGGTCGTTCTCGCCGTAGAGGCCGAGCACGGGAATGCGGACCTTGGCGATGTCCTCGGCCGAAGGAGAGGAGCCGTAGTACACAACGGCCGCCTTGAGCCCCGGGGCGTTGAACGCGGCGTGATTGAACGACGCCGAGCCGCCCCAGCAGTAGCCGACGACGCCGTACACCTTCCGGGCCGCCGGGAGGTTCATCCCGTATTGTCCGACGGCAGCGACCATCGCGTTCATTTTGTCCGGTGTGACGCGCCCGATCATCGCGCGAGCGTCGGCGAAGGCCATGGAATCCGTGGTCGCCCCGCCGCGCTCAATCGAGAGCAAGTCAGGAGCGATGGCGATAAAGCCATCGGCCGCAAGCTGGTCGGCTACGCCACGCACCCAGCTCGAGAGCCCGAAGATCTCGTGGATGACCACCACCACGGGCGCGTGGTCGCGCCGCTCGGGGAACACCACCCACGCGGCGATGGAGTCGCGCGAGCCCGCCGCGGTCGGGATCATGGCCCACTCGGCGTGGCGCGTCGAACTCGCGAGGCGGGACGCGACGTCCGCGGCGCCGGCAGGCGGCATCACCACGGCCTGCTCCGCCGGGACGGACTGCAGGGCGCAGGCGCCGAGTCCGAGGGAGAGGAGGAGGAAGGAGGTAGCGGTCAGGCGCATGGTGGGACTCCAAGGAAGAATCGGCGGTCAAAGAAGAACGGGGGGCGGCCACAGGCCGCCCCCCGTCTGAACGTACAGACCGGCTCGAGCGTTCGCGGCGCTACGCGAGAGCGGGCCGCAGCTCGGGGAACAGCTCGGCGCTCATGCGCTCGGCCACGAGCTCGCGCACCCGCGCGACAATCTCGTCGGTGGAAGGCGAATCGGCATATGCCTGCAGTACCCGCGTCCGGACCTCGGCGGCGCTTGGCAGGTGCGGCAGGTGCGGCAGGTGCACCTGCAACTCGTGCCACGCCTCTTCGGCACGCGCCTGCTTGGCAGCGAGCCGTGACCGGAGCTCAATCACCTTGGGGTGCGAATCGAACTGCTCGCGGCGGTGCTGGAGGGCCACGACCGCTTCTGCACGCTTCGTGGCGAACTGCTCGGCCATCTGGCGCGAGACGCGCTCGAGCACGGCCGTCCCGAGTCGGCGCTCGTTGCGGACCACCTCGGCTGGCGGCTCGCCCAGGTCCCAGACCAACCCAACCCAGGACATCGCCTTGAGGGCGTAGTAGGTCGGATCGAACTCGTACCAACGGAAGCCCTGGCGCGTGGAGCGCTGGTAGGCGTGGTGATTGTTGTGCCACCCCTCGCCCAGCGTGATGACCGCGAGCCACCAGTTGTTGCGCGAGGTGTCGCCCGTGACGTAGCGCTGCGAGCCGTGGACGTGGGCCAGCGAGTTGATGAAGAAGGTGCCGTGGTACAGCACCGCCGTGCTGGCGAAGAAGCCGATGAAGAGCCCCGACCAGCCGTCAATCAGGAAGCAGGCAATGCCGAGCACGATGCCCGGCAACAGTTGGTGCCGGTCGAGGAAGCGCAGCTCCGGATACTTGGCGAGATCCGGCACTTCGTCCAGGCGCGTCGTGTCGTGCTTCTTGTCGAAGATCCAGCCCACGTGCGAGTAGAAGAAGCCGCGGTGGAGCGGCGAATGCACGTCATCTTCTTGGTCGGAGTGCCGGTGGTGGTGGCGATGCAGCGCCGCCCACCACAGCACGGACTTTTGCGTGGAGCTCATCGCGAGGAGCGCGAAGAAAAGCTGCCCGGCGCGCGAGGTCTTGAAGGAGCGGTGCGAGAAGTAGCGATGATAGCCGGCCGTGATGCCGAACATCCGCACCACGTACAGCGTGATGGCGAGGATCACGGAGGTCAACGTCACGCCAGTCCAGATCGCCGCCAACGGGGCGAGATGGACCAGGATGAAGGCCACCGTGTTCGGGTAGATGATGTCGTCGTGGTACTCGTGCGCCTGGCTCAACAGAGGGTCCGATGCAGGTGGTGAAAGGGCGATTCGAAAGCTAACCGATCTCGACTCCCGAATCGGTCAGGCGAAACCTGCGAGCCAGTGGATGACGCGGGGTTCCATGTGGTATACGGGGGCGAGGGGACTTCCGCTGACCCAGCCGACATGCCCGCCTGTTGGAGTGAACTCTGCCTGCAGCAAGGGGTTGGCCCTGGCCACCTCTCGGACTCGTTCAAGTACCGGCGCGGGAAGGAAGGGGTCATCCACGGCCGAGAAGAGCAGAGTTGGAATGGCAATCCGTGGCAGGTAGCCCAGCGAACTCGACTTGGCGTAGTAGTCGTCGGCCCCCGAGAAGCCGTGGACCGGCGCGGTGAAGGCGTCGTCGAACTCCCAGAACGTTCGGGCACGGTCCAGCCGCGTGCGGTCCACGGGAAGCTGCGGGTGCGCCGCGAGTGCGACGTGTGCCTTCTGGCGCAGCCTGCGGACGAAATGCCGCACGTAGACCTGCGAGAACCCGCGCTCGAGAAAGCGGGATCCGGCAGCGAGGTCGAAAGGAGTCGAGATGGCGGCCGCGGCCCGGATCTCCGGCGGAACGGTGCTTCCCTGCTCTCCCAGCCATTTCAGGAGGACATTCCCGCCAAGGGAAACTCCGGTGGCCAGCACCGGTTTGCCGGGCCGCTCCGCCACGACGCGCCGGAAGAAGGCGTCGGCGTCCGTGGTCTCGCCGGAGTGGTACATCCGCGGGGCACGGGGGACTCGGCCGTCGCAGGTCCGGAAGATGAGGAAAGCCGCTCCCCAGCCCCGGGCGCGAGCAAGGTGCATCAGCCCCTGCGCGTAGTTCGAGCGGACGGTCCCTTCGAGGCCGTGGAAGATGGTGAGGGTCGGCGCATCGGCGCGTGCCGGCTCCACCCGGGCGACCGACACGGAGTCCCCGTCCGGCATGTCCCAGTGCTCGATGCGATCGTGGGCAGGCGCCATCCGCCGGACCAGCTTCCCGAAGATTGTCGGGAGATGCGGGCCCGGAAGCCACCAGGCGGGACGAAACGTGGTTTGGTCAGACACGACAGGGCGGGTAGATTTCGCCGATCACACGGCAACGCGCGGGGGCCATCGGCACCCGCGCGTCGGAATATCGGGGGGATGGCGGGTGGAAGTGCAGGTCTTCGGCACACAGAAGCACCAGGATACCCGTCGGGCCCTCCGGTTCTGGAGCGAGCGTCGGGTGAAGGTGCACTTCGTGGACCTCAATGAGCGCGCGGCTTCGAAGGGGGAACTGCAGCGCTTCGTCCAGAAGTTCGGGGTCACACCGCTGATCGATAAGCAGGCCAAGCGTTACGCCGAGCTCGGCCTCGGCGCGTCGCGGTATTCGGATGACCGTTGGCTGCAGCAGCTCGTGGACGAGCCGCTGCTCCTCACACAACCGCTCACGCGGTGGGGCTCGAAGTTGACGATTGGGGTGTCGGAGTCGGAGTGGAAGCAGTGGGTGGCTGAGGATCGCGGCGCATGATCTGGGTCTGGGTGGGCTTCCTCCTGTTCATCGGGATCGTGCTGGCGCTGGACCTTGGCGTCTTCAACAGGAAGGCGCACGCCCCGACCCTGCGCGAGGCCCTGTTCTTCACGACCGGCACGATCGTGCTGGCCCTGCTGTTCACGGTGTTCGTGTACTTCGCGTACGAGGGGCACTGGCTGGGGCTGGGCAATCACGTGGATGCGGTGGACCGACAGGTGAACGACGGTCGCCTTGCGGCGATCAAGTTCCTCACCGGCTACATCGTCGAGCTCTCGTTGAGCATGGACAACGTGTTCGTGATCGCACTGATCTTCGAACACCTGCGCGTGCCGCTGCAGTACCAGCATCGGGTGCTGTTCTGGGGCATCCTTGGCGCGTTGGCCATGCGGGGCGCGATGATCGGCATCGGGGCGCAGCTTGTCGCCCGCTACCACTGGGTGCTCTATCTGTTCGGTGCTTTCCTCGTGGTGACCGCCGTTCGGATGCTGTGGCGCAAGGAGGCGGAGCAGGAAGCCGAGGTGGAGAGCGTGGTGGTGCGCTGGCTGCGGAAGCACTTCCCGGTGACCGATCGCTACCACGAGCAGCATTTCATCGTGGAGATGAACGGGCGGAAGTTCCTGACGCCGTTGGCGGTGGCGTTGGTGCTGGTGGAGACGACCGACCTGATCTTTGCGGTGGATTCGATCCCGGCGATTTTCGCGATTACGGCCGATCCGTTCCTGGTGTTCACGTCGAACGTGTTCGCGATTCTGTGCCTGCGGTCGCTGTACTTCGGACTGGCAGGGCTGATCCAGAAGTTCCGGTATCTGAAGGTGTCGCTGGCGCTGGTGCTGGGCTTGGTGGGCGTGAAGATGCTGGGGATGAAGTGGATCAAGGCTTGGTTGGGGGACGACACGAATTTCTGGCTACTTGGACTGATATTCGCGATTCTGATTGGCGGTGCCGTGACAAGTTGGTGGGCGGATCGACAGGAAACGCAGGCTCAGTCGGCGTAGTCAGGACGGGGGTAGCGCTTGGCTATCCCTTTCTTTTGCAGCTGTTTTCGTTATTCTAGAAAATAGGATGTCACTCGCGAATCGGCTGCACCCCTTCGACGTCGTGCTCGCGCTCCGGCTACTCCGGCCCTCGGGCACCATCCACGCCCTGGCAACGGACCTCGCCGTCGCGCCCAGCCAGGTTCATGCGGCGCTCCAGCGGCTCGGCGGCTCGGGACTCCTTCGACCGGACGGACGTTCGGCAAACGCGCGGGCACTCGGCGAGTTTCTGCTCGCCGGTGTGCGGTACGCGTTTCCGGCACGGCGCGGCCCACTCGTGGATGGAATCCCCACGGCGTACTCCGCACCGCCACTCGCCGAGCAGGTGGACGCGGTGGATGTCGTTGTATGGGCGGCCCCGCACCACCCCCAGGCGGTGCGAGGGTTTGGGGTTCCACCGCTGTATGCAAAGGCGAGCGAACTCCTGCTACGCTCGCCAGAGACCTATCACCTGCTCACGCTCGTCGATGCGCTGCGGATCGGCGAGCCGAAAGTGCGGAGCTTGGCGCGCACCGAGCTCGAGGCCCGGATGCGCTCCACCTCCGAGTGACGGAAGCAACCCTCGAGGTGGTCGTTCACGAGGCCCATCGCCTGGAAGAACGCGTACGCCGTGGTGGGCCCGACGAACTTCCACCCGCGCCGCTTCAGTTCCTTCGATAGGGCCGCGGATTCGGCCGTCTGCGCTCGGATGTCCTGGCGTCGTCGCACGGGCCTGCCGACGGGCGGTGCGAAGCCCCACACGAACTTGGCGAGGGAGCCCTCGCGCGCCGTGAGCTCAAGGTAGGCACGGGCGTTGTTGATTACGGCCTCGATCTTCCCGCGGTGACGTACGATCCCGCTGTCCGCCAATAGCCGCGAAATGTCGCGTGCGCCGAACCTGGCCACTACCGCCGGCTCAAACCCACGGAAGGCAGCGCGAAACTGCGGTCGTTTGCGAAGAATCGTGATCCAACTCAGCCCAGATTGAAAACCCTCGAGTGCGAGCTTTTCAAACAGGCGCTGGTCCTCGAGTACCGGCACCCCCCACTCGGTGTCGTGGTAAGTCCGATAAAGTTGGTCATCACCACACCACCAACAGCGCACTATAGAATCACTGCCACGAACTAGACCACCCTCTGTCACCTTCATTCGAAACCCCGCAACGCCAAGAACCTTCCAATCTGCTCGGCGTCGTCCACAACCTCGAGCCATCCGGGACGCAACGCAAGCCGTACCACCAGCGCCCCTTCCTCGGATGTCACGGCAATCGCATCCGTAAAATCGCAGGTCGCCACCGCTGTGTCGGGTATTTCGATGCCCGGTATCGCGCTGTACTGAATCGTGTGCGAGGGGCCGAGGTCAGGGCGCGGTTCGAGCCAGGTCACGCCGCGGAACACTGCGATGTCGTTGCCGTGGGACGTGAACGCCGAATCACGCGCCGGCAACGTTGCCTGATCGGGCAAGAAGTCGGCGACGAGGCAGGACACCTCAAACCCGGGTTCAATCACCCCTGAGTCCACGTGCGCGCGCACGGTGCCACCCTCGCGAAGCCGCACACGAAACTCACCTTCGGCAATCTCCCACCCGGCCCAACCTCGTCTGAGGCGCCGAAGCGCCTCCAGCGAGTCGGTGTCAGCGATGAAGCTGTAGGTGCGAAGCGAGCCCATCCTAGAACACCAGCAGCATGACGCCCACGACGATGCCGATCGCAATTACGTCCAAGGTGAGGCCAGCGCGGGCCATTTCCCGCACGCTCAGCTCGCCGCTGCCGAACACGATGGCGTTTGGCGGCGTCGCCATCGGCAATGCGTAGCCCACCGACGCGCTCAGGCCAATCGTCAGCATGAGCAGCAGCGGCGGTTCGCCGAGTGCCGCCGCCAGCGACACCGCGATCGGCATGCCCATTGAAGCCGTCGCCGCGTTCGACGCCAGCTCGGACACGATGACCGTGACGACAGCCACCCCGATGAGCACCAAGGGCAATGGAAGGCCCTGCAGCCCTCCCATCCACTCGCCGATGCGCGTCGCCAACCCACTCGACTCCATCGCCGCCGCCAACGAAAGCCCACCACCGAACAGCAACAGCACATCCCACGGGATCTCCCGCGCCTCGCGCCACGTCAGCAGCGGCCGTGACGTCGCCCGACCTGACGGCACGAGGAAGAGGAGGATCCCACCGGTTACCGCAATGCCGGCATCTGTGATGCCCGGCACCACGCTCGAGAGTCCGAACACCGTCACCGGTCCGATCACCTTGGGCTCTCGGAAGAACCACGCGAAGGCCACCGCGGCGAAAATTCCCAGCACTCGGGCTTCGCCGCCGCCGAGCCGCCCAAGCGCGGCCCGCCGATCGGCAAGCCCCTTCACGCCCTCGGCGCCGAGCGACAGACGCTCCCGGTGAAAGACGAAGACGAGCAGGGCCCAGCACACCGGAAGGATCAACATGGCGATGGGAAGTCCGAACTTCAGGAACGTAAAGAAGTCGAGTTCCACGCCAATCAACTCCTTCGCCGCTCCTGCTAGGATGAGGTTCGGCGGCGTCCCGATCAGCGTCGTCATCCCACCGATGCTCGCGGCGAATGCAACGCCCAGCAGCAGCGCGACGCGCTGCGATCGCGCACCCTCGCCGTCGCCGTACAGCGACCCAATGGCCAACGCGATGGGATACATCATCGCGGCCGTCGCCGTGTTCGAGATCCACATGGACAGAAACGCCGTC
>JANJUF010000091.1 GCA_024710705.1 Gemmatimonadaceae bacterium
CGAGAGCTGCGACGAGCCGAAGAAGGCCTGGATCACCGCCGAGACGGTGCGGGCGTTCACGAGGTCGTCGAGCGAGATCTTCTCGCTGTCCTGGTTGATGCTCATGCGCTCCTTGACCAGGCGCGCCATGCGCGAGAGGCCCACGGAGAACTGGTTGGCGATGAGTTCGCCCACCGAGCGGATGCGGCGGTTGCCGAGGTGGTCGATGTCGTCCACGTGCCCGCGGCCCTCGTGGAGTTCCACGAGGTAGCGGATGATGGCGACGAAGTCGTTCGTCTCGAGCACCGTCGTGCTGGCCGGCGTCGGGAGATGGAGGCGCTGGTTGATCTTGTAGCGTCCCACGCGGCCGAGGTCATAGCGCTTGGGCGAGAAGAACAGCCGCTCGAGCGCCTGCTTGGCCGTCTCCTTGTTCGGGGCGTCGCCCGGCCGGAGCAGCGAGTAGATCTGCTTGAGCGCCTCGTCCTCGGACTTGGTGGGGTCCTTGGCGAGGGTGTTGCGGATCAGCGTGCTCTCGGCGCGGCCCGAGGCCACGAAGGCCGAGACCTTCACGATCTCGTGCTTCCGGAGCTTCTTGACCAGCGTGATGTTGAGCGCCTGGCCGGCCTCGGCGATGATCTCGCCGGTGCCCGGCTCGACGACGTCGAGGGCCAGGGTGCGCGGGTGGGTGCGGTCGCCGCGCTCGAAGGCGTCGAGCTCCTCGCGGAGGTCCACCGCCTGGTACGAGGCGAAGACCTGGATCTTGTCCACCTTCTGGCGGCGGAGGCGGTTGTACACCTCTTCCGTGAGCTCGTCGCCCTGCTTCACGAGGATCACGGACTCGGCGCGCTCGCGCTCGGCCCGGGCCTTCTTGGTCTTGAGCTTCGGCGCATCCGGATCGGAGGCCTCGCCGGCGAGTTCGATGTCCTGGGCGATGATCGCCCCGATGATCTCGCGGTCGCGCCCTTCCTTGCGCTTGGTGATGTCGAGCTCACGGACGCCGAAGAAGAGGCGGTAGATGTCCGCGTTCGTCCCGTAGCCGAAGGCGCGCAGGAGCGCCGTGGCCGGGAACTTCTTCTTCTTGTCGATGTGGACGAAGACCACGTCGTGGATGTCCACGGTGAACTCCACCCACGAGCCGCGGAACGGGATGATGCGCGACGAGATGAGGCGCTGCCCGTTCGGGTGCGTGCTCTCCTCGAAGACCACGCCGGGCGAGCGGTGCAGCTGCGAGACGATGACGCGCTCGGCGCCGTTGATGACGAAGGTGCCCAGCGGCGTGAGCAGGGGCAGCTCGCCGAGGTAGACCTCCTTCTCGATCTGGTTCTTGAGGCGCTTCTTCCCGTCGACCGGATTCTCCTCGTAGACCGTCAGGACCAGGGTGGCCTTGAGGGGGGCGGAGTAGGTCATGTCGCGCTCGATGCACTCCTCGACCGAGTACTTCGGCTCGCCAAGGGTGTAGCGCTTGAAGTCCAGCGAGAAGTTCTCGTGGACGTCGGTGATGGGGAAGAGATCCTTGAAGACGCGCTCGAGTCCGACGTCCTCGCGGTCGTGTGCCGCGGCGTCGAGCTGGAGGAGCGACTGGAAGGCCTGCGTCTGGATGTCGAGCAGATGGGGCATGCCCATTCCGTGCTCGAGCTTTCCGAAGGAGATCTGAGTGATCATGGCGACCCGGGCGTGGCCCGTAAACAGGCGAAAACCGCCTCGTCCCCGTCCGGAGAAGCCGGAGGGGCGAGGCGAAAGGAGCTGTCAGATGAACGGCGAGGACTGCGGGTGGAACGACGGCGTCATGGCGGGACCAAGTGAGGGTGGAAGGTGTCGGGGGCGCCGCGGCTGCGGCGACCCCGAGCCCTTCGCCCTTACTTGATCTCGACGACGGCGCCTTCCGCCTCGAGCTTGGCCTTGACGGTCGCCGCCTCGTCCTTCGAGACGCCGGCCTTGACGGTCTGCGGGGCACCGTCGACCATGTCCTTCGCTTCCTTCAGGCCCAGGCCGGTGAGCTCGCGCACCACCTTGATGACCTGGATCTTCTTGCCGCCGGCTTCCTTGAGGACGACGTCGAACTCCGTCTTCTCCTCGACCGCGGCCGCACCGCCACCACCACCGGCCGGCGCGCCAGCGGCGACGGCAGAGATGGTCACGTTGAACTTCGTCTTGAACGCTTCGATCAGGTCCGCGAGCTCGATGACCGACATGTTGCCGATCGCGTCGAGGATCTCGTCCTTGGAAAGGGTCGCGTTAGCCATTTGCATCATTCTCCAAAAGTGTTCCCCCAGGGGTTTCGAAACCTGGGGCGTGTGTGATCAGGCAGACGCCTGGGGGATCAGTTCGAACCTTCGAGCTGCGTCTTACGGGCTTCCAAGCTGAGCGCGAACATCGAGAGCACGCTGTTGAACGTGCCGACGAGGATCGAGAGGGCCTCTTCCCGCGTCGGGAGCGACGCGAGTTTCTTCACGGTGGCCGCGTCGATGACGTTGCCCTCGTAGAGCCCGCCCTTCACGCTGGGCTTGGCATCGTTCTCCTTCGCGAAGTCGGTGAGGAGCTTGGCCGCGGCCACGGCATCCTTCGCCACGACCACGCCGGTGGGACCCTTGAGCGCCTGGCCCGCGAGTCCCGCCTCGTTCACCGCGCGCAGCGCGAGGGTGTTCTTGATGACCACATACTCCACGCCGGCCTTGCGGAAGCGGCGGCGGAGCTGCGTCATCGACTTCACGTTGAGGCCGGTGAAGTCGGTGTAATAGACCGCATCGGCGCCCGCGAGCTTGGACTTCAAGTCGGCGACGAGCTGTTCCTTGTCGGATCGCTTCATCGTGGGTTACCGGTACGGGTTAGTGTCGATACGGACGCCGGGGCCCATCGTGGAGCTCACGGCGACGGTCTTGATGTACACGCCCTTCGCGGCCGACGGCTTGGACCGGACGATCTGGTCCATGAAGGCGGCGAAATTCTGCTCGAGGGCGTCGAGCCCGAACGAGACCTTGCCGATGGCGGCCTGGACGTTGCCGGCCTTGTCGACGCGGAACTCGATCTTGCCCGCCTTCGTCTCCTTGACCGCGCGCGTCACGTCGAACGTGACGGTGCCGGCCTTGGGATTCGGCATGAGGCCGCGGGGACCGAGCACGCGGCCGAGCTGGCCCACCTGCCCCATCTGGTCCGGCGTGGCGATCATGACGTCGAAGTCGGTCCAGCCATCCTTGATCTTCTGGATGTACTCGGTGCCGACGAAGTCGGCGCCGGCGGCCTCGGCCTCCTTGGCCTTGTCGCCGACGGCGATGACGAGCACGCGCACCGTGGTGCCGGTGCCGGCCGGGAGGACGACCGTGCCACGGACCACCTGGTCGGCGTGCCGCGGGTCGACGCCGAGGCGCACTGCGACCTCGACGGTCTCATCGAACTTGGCGAACGCGGCGGCCTTGACCGCCTCGAGGGCCTTGCTCGGCGTGTGCTGGACGCCCGCGTCGATCTTCGCGGCGGCCGCCCGGTACTTCTTGCCGTGCGTCTTCATCCCTTCACCTCCACGCCCATCGAGCGGGCCGCGCCAGCCACCATCGCCATCGCGGACTCGAGGTTGTCGGTGTTGAGATCGGGCATCTTGAGTTCGGCGATCTTCCGGACCTGCGCCTTGGTGATCGAGCCGACCTTATTGCGGTTCGGCTGACCGGAGCCCTTCTCGATACCAGCTTCCTTCTTCACGAGGAACGCCGCAGGCGGCGTCTTCAGGATGAAGGTGAAGGACTTGTCGGCATAGATCGTGATCTCGACCGGGAGGATCGCATCCTGGCCCTGCGTGCGGGAGTTGAACTCCTTGCAGAACGCCATGATGTTGATCCCCTGCGGACCGAGCGCGGTGCCGACGGGCGGGGCCGGATTCGCCTTGCCTGCAGGAATCTGCAGTTTGACGAAACCGGTGACCTTCTTGGCCATCACTACCTCTCTAAGTGCGTAAAGCGGCCGCGGGCGGCGTCCGACGGTCGGACGGGCTGGCGCAGCACGCTGACTCCCACGTTGATGTTTTGAGACGGTGTGGTGGTCCGTCTTGGCGCTACTCGGCGCTGATATGACTCAAGCACCTGCCCCGCGCAAAGGCATCTTCGTAGCTATTGGACGGAAGACGGATGACGGAAGGAAACTGCGGTTGCTGGTACCTTCCGTCTTCCGTCTTCCGTCCTAGTGCTTCTCCCTAGTGTCCCTTCAACTGCAAATAGTCGAGCTCAACGCTAGTCGGCCGCCCGAACAGGCTCACGCTGACTCTCACCTTGCCCTTGTCCGCCATCACGTCCTCGACCGTGCCGTTGAAATCGGTGAACGGTCCATCGGTGATCGCCACGGCCTGACCGACGAGGAACGGAATCTCCTCCTTCGGGGCGGCCACTTCCTCTTCCACCGCGATGCCGAGCAGGCGCTTCACTTCGTCATCCCGCAGCGCCTGCGGCTCGCGATCCTTGCTGCCGACGAACTTGATCACGCCCTGGATGGCGTTGATCGTGTGCGCCGTGTCCTCGCTGATCGCCATCTCCACGAGCACGTAGCCCGGGTAGACCTTGCGATCGACGGTGACCTTCTTGCCGTTCTTGATCTCGACCACCTGCTCGGTCGGGACCAGCGCCTGCCGGATGCGCCGTTCCTCGGCCGCCGCCGGATCCGCGTCGATCTTCCGCTGGATCAGCGTGCGCACCTTGTTCTCATGCCCAGACGTCGTCTGGACGGCGTACCAGCGATGGGTCACGGCTCAGGCTCCGAAGAGCGAGGGAATGCCGCGCACCAACACACCCTGCAGGATGAGATCGAGGAACCAGATCACGCCACCGATGAACAGCGAGAGCCCGATCACACCGATCGAGAGCTGGATCACCTGCGGATGCTCCGGCCACGTCACCTTGCGCATCTCCGTCACCACGTCGTTCCAGAACGTCACGACGCGCACGGGAAGCGAGGGCTGCTGGACGTGCACGACGTCGCCGGCCACATACTTCGTCTCCATGTGGAGCATGTGCTTGTTGCAGCGCGGGCAGTACTTCTTCCACTCGACGCGCTCGGGGTGCAGGCGCTTGTTCTTCGTGGTGAAGTAGTTGCGGTTCTTGCACTCACTGCACGCGAGGATGATCTTGTCGCGGGGCATCGCGCACTCTCAGGTCAGGCGGTTCGCAGGCGTGTCCGAACGGGACGCGCCGGGCCACCTTGCCCCCGGAGAGGGCGCAAGGCGGCGAGCCTTGAAAGGTAGACGGGCCCACCACCGCTTGCAAGTCCCGCGCCCATCATCATTTCCGGGCCGCCAAGGGCGATTCTCAGCACTGAGAATCGCCCCTCCCCCGCAGCACCGCCTGCTCGCCCACGAGGCGCCCCGCTCACTTTCTGACGCGCTTCCTTCCAATCGCGCCGCGCACGATTAGTCTGCCCACCTTCGTTCGCGCGCGGGACGTCCGCGCGTCCTGCTCCCTCCTCCAGCAGACTCGCATGCGCCCCCTTCGCCCCTCCGGACGACTCCATCGGCTGCTCATCGGCGCCGTTGCCGCTGCCCTTGCCCTCAGCGCGGTCCCCCGCTCGCTGGATGCCCAGACACGGACCGCCGGACGCAACTTCTCCATCGCATATGAATCCGGCAACGCGTCCCGCAACGGCTACATGGACGCACAGGTCCAAGTCACCTACTACTTCGGTGTCTGTGCCGGCCAGGTCGCCTTCCTCGCGACGTACAACGCCACCCCCCACATGCTCGTCGGCAACCACCGCTATTGGGTGGATGGACGCCAGGTCTCCGTCCCGCCGCACATCAGGCCGCCGCGCATTGAGTCCCCGACCGTGCGCGGCACAATCCGCGGGCCGAACACCGTCCGCGACATCAACTACCTCTGGGCCTCGCCGGCGGCCTCGCCGAGCTGCCTCACCAACGACCTCGGCCTCGGGCCGACCAGCAGCTTCTGGCCGGCGGGCACGCCCCAGGATCGCCAGCTCGCCATCCTCAACCAGTTTGGGCTCGATTATCGCGGCACGCTGCCGCCGCTCCGGAACGCGGAAGTCGAGTCCCACTTCCGGCAGATCTTCGCGCAGGAGCGCACCGACTCGTTGAATCGCGCCCGCGCAGCCGAGCAGCAGCGTCTCGCGGCGCGGCGCGATTCCATTGCCCGGGCCCAGGCGGCGCGGACGCGTCAGGATTCACTCGCACGTGCCGAGGCGCAGCGCCGCGCGGCCTCGACCGGTGCGGCAACGTCGCCGGGGAGCACGGCCGGAGCGGGCGCCGCGGCCGCAGGCAGCTCGGGCACCGCCGCCGGCGCTGGTAGCTCGGGTGCGCAGCGGCCCATGAGCCCGGCCGAGCGGGACGCCGCGCTGCAGGCCGAGCGCGAGGCGGCGGCCGAGGCGGCCGCCCGCGACGCCCGGATCCGCCAGCAGCACGCGGCCGAGCAGGCCCGACTGCGGGCCGAGCAGGAGGAGCAACTCGTGGAGGCCGTGCAAGCCACGACCATCGCGGCGCTTGGCCTCTTCGAGGCGATCGCCGAGTCCCGACGGGAGAACGCCGAGAAGCGCCGCGTGCGCGACGAACTCGCGCGGCGGCAGGCCGCGGCGGCGTACGCCGCCTACGTGGCCACGACGAAGGCCCGATTCGACGCCGCGCCGCCCCGGCCTGCCTGCTCCGTGGCTGACGTCCGGGACTCCCTCATCATCTCCAGCAAGAACCAGGAGCGGACGCTTCGCCTCTCGGGCGAGGAATGCCGACTCTCGCAGGGCCAGAGCGCCATCCTCATGACGCTGGTGGTAGACTCCGACGCGCCCGTGTCAATCTCGGCCTCCACGAGCCCAGTCATCGCGACGCTCCACCTCGTGAACGAGGGCCTGAACACGGCGGTCACCTCGCGCCTCGAGGGTGGGTTCACGGCACACGTGGAGCGCGGTCGGTACATCCTGGTGGTGAGCAGTCGCCTTCCCGGCGAAGTCGGCGACGTGAAGCTCGCAGCCCGCACACTCTGGATTTCCGACGCGCAGGGCACCCTGGGCGGCGCGGGCGGGGCCGCCCAGCCGATCGAGGGATTCGTTGGCACCAACCAGACGTCCAGCAGTTTCATGGACCTGAACTGGAACCTGCAGCATCGTCGTGGCTGGCCCTACCTCACGATGACGATGCTGTTGGCCACCGACACGGAGGCGGCGGAGGCGATGTTCGACGTAGGACTGCGCCAGTACCTCGGACCGACGACGTCGCGTTTCCAACCCTGGGTCGAGGCGAGCCTTGGCTACCGCAACATCTCCGTCAGGGAGCAGCCCTTCACCACCATCAGCCCGGCGTTTGGGGCCGGTGTCCACATGCGTTTGAGTCCGGGGTATGGCGTGGCCCTCAGCGCCACGCAGATCACGGGCAAGGCGACGAATTCGGAGGACATCTGGACTAGCCCGCCCCCTCCCGTTCCGCTCAACCGGACCATCTTCCGACTCGGCTTGATGCTCTACTAGGGTGCGACAAGACGGAAGACGGAAGGGGGAAGGAGTCCGAATGCCGGGCTCCTTCCCCCTTCCGTCTTGTCTCCGCAAAGCACGCAACCGGGATCGAACCGGTGACCTCATCCTTACCAAGGATGTGCTCTACCGACTGAGCTATGCGTGCACTCCTTCCCTCTTGCAGCGTCCGTCTTACGTCTTAGAGCGGGAGACGGGGCTCGAACCCGCGACATCAAGCTTGGAAGGCTTGCGCTCTACCAGCTGAGCTACTCCCGCGTTCTCTTTCGTCTTCCGTCTTCCGTCTTGCAGCTCCAGAGTGGTGGGGGAAGGATTCGAACCTTCGAAGGCATAAGCCGGCAGATTTACAGTCTGCTCCCGTTGGCCACTTGGGTACCCCACCCCGTTCGCGCCCGCCTTCCCCCTTCGCCACCCACCAGACCGGCTAAGAGCTGACGGCGAGGATCGAACTCGCGACCGCCCGATTACAAATCGGGTGCTCTACCAGCTGAGCTACGTCAGCGAACCGAATGCCCTGCGCGAGCTTCTAAGGATAGTGGGACAGGCGGAAGGACGGAAGCCTTGGGCAGCCGCTTACGTCTTCCGTCTCACGTCTTCTTCCAGCGCGTCCCCGCCGGCGTGTCTTCCAGGACGATTCCCTTGGCGTCCAGCGCCTCCCGAATCGCGTCGGCGGCGGCGAAATCACGCCGTGCGCGCGCGTCCTTGCGCGCCACGATCTGCGCCTCCACCCAGCTCGCCAGATCCGCGTCCGTCTCCACGGCGTCGGGCACGAGGTCCAGCACCGCGTCCACCATCGCGAACACCTCGCGGGCACGACGCAGCGCGTTCACGTCGCTGCCGCCGGCGTCGAGCTCCCTGTTGGCGGCCCGGATGAACTCGAACAGCGCCGCCATCGCCTCGGGTGCGTTGAGGTCGTCGAAGAGCGCCTGCCGAACCTCCGTCTCCAAGCGATCCGCCGCATCCTCCAGCGCGCGCGTGCCGCCCTTGGCCCCGGCCAGCCGCTCGGCGAAATCGCCGATGCGCCGCACCGCCTCCATCGAGCCCTCGAGGGCATCGCCGCTCAGGTTGAGCTGCTTGCGGTAGTGCGTCGAGAACACGAAGTGCCGCACGGCGGCACCGCCGATGCCCGCCTCGCGCAGTCCCTCCACGTTCTGCACGTTGCCCACCCGCTTGGCCATCTTCGCGCCGTCGGTGAGGAGGAACTCGCCGTGGCACCAGCAGCGTGCGAACTCCTTCCCCGTGGCCGCCTCGCTCTGCGCGATCTCGTCCTCATGATGGGGAAAGATCAGGTCAATGCCGCCGCAGTGGATATCCAGCGTCTCGCCCAGCAGGGCCATCGCCATGGCCGAGCACTCGAGGTGCCAGCCGGGCCGGCCGCGGCCCCAGGGCGAATCCCAGGCCGCCGCGCAGGCTTCGTCCTCCGGCTTGGCCGACTTCCACAGGGCGAAATCCTGGGCGTTCTCCTTGGAGTAGTCGTCCTGCGCCACCCGCGCGCCGCTTTGGATCTCACGCGTGTCCAGCCGCGAGAGCCGCCCGTAGCCCGCGAACTTCCCGATGGCGAAGTAGACGCTCTTGTCGTCGGCCACGTAGGCCACGCCATTGGCGATCAGTCGCTCGACCAGCGCGATCATCTGCGGGATGTAGGCGGTGGCCCGCGGATAGTGCTCGGCATCCTCGATGCGCAGGTACTTCCGATCGTCGTGGAAGATCGTGACGATCGGATCCGTCACCTCGCCGATCGTCTTCCCCTGCTGCGTGGCGCGCGTGATGATCTTGTCATCCACGTCGGTCAGGTTCATGACCTGCTCCACCTTCCAGCCGCGCAGCCGGAGGGCGCGCCGCATCAGGTCCTCGAAGAGGAAGGTGCGGAAGTTTCCGAGGTGGGCCGGGTTGTAGACCGTCGGCCCGCACGTGTAGAGCCGCACCGTGTCCCCGTCCGCCGGGGCAAAGGGTTCGACGCGGCGCGTCATCGTGTTGTAGAGACGGAACTCTGGCATGCGCCAAAGCTACCGGGCGGTGTCGGGGGGCGGCAACGCCTCCTCGGCCACGCGCGACGCGCGCACCTGCACGCCGGCATCCCGGCACAGGGCGAGCACCGCCTCCGGCGAGGTGCCCCGCAGCGGGATACGCAGGCGCCGCCCCCGCTGCGCCAGACTCGGCAGCCGCGGCAGCAGCCGCCGCATGGCATCGTCAGGGCTCGGAACCGCGAGTTCGAGGATGCGGCGCCGCGGGGCACGCGTCCCCTGCACGCGTCCCTCGATGAGGTGCACGACGCGGTCGGCCGTCCCCTGCCCCCCGCAGGCCTCGCCGTCGCGGCCGGAGACGACCAAGGCGAGCCCGTCGTCGGCCAGGCGCCGGAGGAGGGCCATGCCGTCCGCGCGCTCGCCTGGCCCGCAATGCGCGAAGGGCTCTTCGAGGCAGAGCAGACGGGGATGTGCGAGCAGGGCCTGCGCGATGACCACGCGGAGCTTGTCCAGCGGACCGAGCGCACCGAGCCGGACGCGTGACATGCCGCGGAGTCCCACCCGCCGCATCAGCGGGATGTAGCGCGTCGGGGCCGGAAGCGTGGCGTGGCGGTGGGCGAGCACGTCGGCGTGGAACGACAGGGCTTGGCGCACGGTGAGGAAGTGGTACTCCCAAGGACGCGCGCCGATGAGCTGCGGACGCGTCTCACCGGAGCTGTTCGCGCCCGACCACCGGACTTCGCCTGCGCTCGGTGTCACGCGACCGGCGGCCAGCAGCAACAGCGTGCTCTTGCCAGCACCGGCGGGTCCGGTGACCGCCAGGATCTCCCCGGCGCGCAGGGTGAGCGAACAGCCCTCGAGCGCCGTGACCTCGTGCACCGCACCAAGGATGCCGGCACGCCAGCGGCGAGAGACGTCGCGGAATTCGAGGAGGGGAGGCGCGGCCATGGGGCCACGCTAGATGCGCGATGCCCGGAGCGCGACATCATCGTCGCGCACCGGGCATCGGAACCACTGGGGACCGGAGGAACTACTTCTTCTTGTCCTCGATGTCCGCGTTCACCACTTCCTCGCCCGCACCGATCCGCTTGGACGGCGTCGATCCGCCGGGCCCGAGCAGCCCCATCTTCTGCTTGAGGGCCAGCAGCTGCTGGTCGGCATTCGCCGAGCCGGCCTGCTTCTCGAGCCGCTTGAAGTCGCCCGCCAGCCGGTCACCGGTGAACTCCTCCTCGATCTCGGTGCTGGCCTGCAGCATGCGCTCGTTGGTGGCGATCTTCTCCTCCATGCGGGCGAAGGCCTCGAAGGCGCTCTTCTCCGACATGGACGACATCGTCTCGCTGATCTTCTGCTGCGCCTGCGCACGGCGCTGACGCGCCAGCAACAGGTTCTTCTTGCGCTTGGCTTCCTGGATCTTGTCGTTCAGGTCGCGCAGCGAGTTCTTGAGCTTCTCCGTCTCCAGCACGTGCGATTGCCACGTGCCTTCGAGCGTGACGGCGTGCTCGTAGTGCTCGGCCTGGCGCACCAGCGCCTGCTTGGCGAGGTCGTCGCGCCCCTCCTTCACGGCCAGCATCGCCTTGTTCTCCCAGTCCTGCGACTGCTTGTACTCGGCCTCGAACTGGTCCTTCAGACGCTTCTCGTCGGCGATGGCGGCCGCCACCTGCTGCTTGGCGCGGCCGAGTTGGTTCTGCATGTCCACGACAATCTGGTCGAGCATCTTCTCCGGATTCTCGGCTTTCGAGATCAGGTCGTTGATGTTCGACTTCAGGAGCGCGGCAAGGCGGTCGAAGATGCCCATCGTCAGCGGGCCTCGCGGTAGGTGGAGAACTCGCGCAGATGGCCGGCGAGCGAGAGCGTGATGCTTTCGTACGAAGCCAGGAACTCCTCGAAGTCGAGATGCGAGAGTTCGAGTGCCTCAGTGAGGACGACCTCGCTGCCTTGGATCCCATAGGAGCCGTGGAGCAGGTCGGTGGCATTCAGTTCCAGCAGGCGGCGGCAGAGACGGTCGGCCTCGGTGCCCTTTGCCGGCAGTTCCATCACCTTCACCCGCAGGACGACCACCGGCGGTGAATGGTGCACGACCACGGTGAGGTCGAGTTCGCCCCCGGGTTGCACCTTCCAGAGCCCGGGCTCGATCTCTTCATAGGTGGAGCCTTCGCTCGCGAGGCGGCCGAGGAAGCCTTCGATCTGTTCGGGCGTGACCATGCCAGTCCCTTGGGTGAGGTTCCCCCTCCGATACGCGGGGGCTGTGTCGGAAAGTTTCACCCCCGGACGGCGGGGCGCAATCACTCGACTACCGTCCCGCCGCGCTCTGCTCGATCCAACGGGTCACTTCCCGGCGTAGCACCGGGAGCGGCAGCGCCCCATTGCGCAGGACGGACTCGTGGAACTCGCGGAGATCGAACTTCGGACCGAGCCGCTCCTCCGCCGAGCGCCGCAGCGCCGTGATCTCGAGCTCTCCCATGGTATAGGCGAGCCCCTGCCCGGGCTCGGTGATGTGTCGGTCGATCTCGGCCGTCACGGCTTCCACTGTCATGCCCGTGTTCTCGGCCATGTAGGCGATGGCGCGCTCGCGAGTCCAGCCGAGGGCGTGCATGCCGGTGTCCACCACGAGGCGGCAGGCCCGCCAGATCTGGTAGCTCCACATGCCGAAGCGGTCGTAGGGATCGTCATAGAGCCCCACGTCGAGTCCCAGCTTCTCGGCGTAAAGCCCCCAGCCTTCCACGAACACCGTGACGCCGGCACCGCGCCGGAACGGGGAGATCTCGTCGGCTTCCAGCGCGAGCATGATCTGCAGATGATGCCCCGGCACGCCCTCGTGGAACGCCAGTGCCCGCGCCGCCCACGTGGGACGGGAGCGCAACATCGAGGTATTGATGTTCACCCACCCGGCGCGCGACCCGTCGGCGGCGCCGCGGTCGTAGTAGCCGGCCGACTGGCGCGGGGCGACGTGTGCCGGCATCGGGCGCACGCCGTACGGCGTCACCGGCAACTTGGAGAACAGCTGCGGGAGGTGGCCGTCCATCAGCTTGGACGCGTGCGAAACGAGGGCGAGGTACTCCACCTCGGTCGCCACGGTGAAGCGCGGGTCGTTGCGCAGGTGTTCCACGAAGGCCGCGTGATCCCCCGTGAACCCCACCTCGGCGCGGATGGCGTCCATCTCCTTCCGGATGCGCGTGACGTTCTCCAGCCCGATCGCGTGGACCGCTTCCGGCGTGATGTCCAGCGTGGTGAACATCCGGACGCGGTGCTCGTAGTACGCCCGCCCGTTGGGGAGGTCCGTCACGCCGAGCGAGCGACGCGAAGCCGGGATGTATTCCTCGGCGAGGAACCGGGCGAACTCCGCGAAGCCCGGCAGCACAGAGCGGCGGATGGCCTCCATGCCATCCCGCTGGATGCGGGCGCGATCCTCGGCGCCGATGCCCGCGGGAACGCGCTCCAGCGGACGCGCGAATGGACTGGCGGCCGGATCGGCGACCACGTGCATGGACGCGGTGCGATCGTAGCCGTCCAGCACGGCGCGCGGCATCGTGATGCCGCTGCGCATGCCCTCGCGCAGCAGCGCAATTTGCTGGCGCGTGTGCTCGAGGAACGACTGCATGCGCGCGATGTAGCGGTCGTAGTCCGCGACGGTCGCGAAGCGGGAATCTTCCGGTGCGCCGGCAAACCCGAAGTGGAATCCTGAGCGACTGCCGAGCGGGAGGAGGTAGCCGCGGAAGCGCAGTTCGGCGATGCGGTCGCGCAGGCGAAGGGCGAGGATCTCGGCGTCGAGCGAGTCGCCGTGGTCGAAGGTGGCGCGATCGAGTGCGCGCAGCTGCGCCTGCACGCGCTCGAGCGCCGCCTGTTCGACGGCGAAGTCGTCGAGTCGAATGGCGTCGAAGCGGGCGGAGTAGCGCGGGTCCACGCCCGCGGGCACGGGCAGCGTGGTGGAGACGGCATCGATCGCGCGGAGGGAGTCGAGCACGGCGGCGAGGGGCGAGACGCGCGCGTCCGCAGTCGTCGGCTGCTGCGCCGGCATCTCCCCGGAGAGCGCCACAAGGAAGAGGGCGAGCGCGGTCGTGCGTCGCAGCAGGGGAGCCGTCATGTCCGGAACTCTCCGAGTGTGGGTCAGGCGCGCTTGATCTGCGTGAGCCGTTCCTTCGCCAGCCGGCGGCCAGTGGGCGTCGCGGCCAAGCCGCCACCAGCCGTCTCGCGGTAGCGGACGTCCATCTCCCGGCCGATCTCGCCCATGGTGTCAATCACCTCGTCGGCGGGAATCGCGAAAGTGATGCCAGCGAGCGCCATCTCGATGGCCGCGAGGGCGATGGCCGCACCGGTGGCGTTGCGGAACACACAGGGGAGTTCGACGAGTCCGCCGAGCGGATCACAGACGAGTCCGAGTGTGCCTTGCTGCGCCAGCGCCACCGCGGTGCCCACCTGCGTCGGGGTGCCGCCGAGCATCTCGGTGGCGGCGCCGGCGGCCATGCCCGCGGCCGCACCCGTCTCCGCTTGGCAACCGCCCTCCGCGCCGGAGAGAGAGGCGCGCGTCGCAACCACCGCGCCGATGAGTCCGGCGGTGGCGAGCGCGTCAATGAGCTGCTCGTCGCTCAGCGTGTGCTTGGCGGCGAGTCCGAGCAGCACCCCCGGGAGCACGCCGGCACCGCCGGCGGTCGGCGCGGCGACGATCACGCCCATGGCGGCATTCACTTCCTGCACCGCGAGTGCCCGCATCAACACCTCGCGGAACACGGTGCCGGAGAGCGGTCCGGCCGGTCCGCTGCGCAACTTGGCTGCGTCGCCGCCCACGAGGCCGGACGCC
>JANJUF010000008.1 GCA_024710705.1 Gemmatimonadaceae bacterium
GACTCGCTCACCAACAGCGCGACGATGGTGCGCGGTCCCGCACCCACGGCGCGCAGGATGGCCATCTCCCGCCGCCGCGATTCGAGGCTGGCATAGAGGGCGACGCACATGCCGAGCAACCCGACGACCAGCGTGAAGAGACTCACCAAGCGCAGCGCGGTCTCGGCGTTCCCCACGGCGAGCCACAACTGCCCCAGCGCAACACCCGGAATGATGGCCGTCAACGGCTCGGCGCGGTCCTCGTTCATCTCCCGCTGCAGGCGCAGGGTCTCGAAGCGATTCTTGGTGCCGACGAGGAACGAGGTGATGGGCGGCTCGTCGTGCGCGGGCGTGCCCGGCGGACCCATGGCGAGCCCGCCGCGCTCCACGTCCTCCTCGTGCATGGCGTGCAGGCCTTCCAGCGTGGTGTAGAGCGCGCGGTCAATCGGCGTGACGGTCCGCGCGATGATGCCCACTACCCTGAACGGGTGCACCTCGTGCTCGGCGAACGAGACCTCGCCGACACCGTGGGCGAGCACGACGGGACTGTCGAGTCGGTAGCGCAATCGCGCGGCGACCTCGCTGCCGATCGCCACCTCGTCGTCGGCGACGGGTGCGCGCCCTTCGGCGAACGTCACCGACTGGTCGCGGAAGCGATACCGCTGGAAAAAGTCGGCGGTGGTGCCGATCACGCGGAAGCCGCGATGCGAATCGCCGAGCGCGTAGGGAATGGTCCAAGCGATGGCCGGATGCGCACGCCAGCGCTCGTACGTCTCCCACGAGATGCTGCCCGACGGCGCGGCCATGCCGAACACGGTGCTCAGCAGCACCTGCGTGGTGCCGCCGCGCGCGCCGACAATGAGGTCGGTGCCGCGGATGGTGCCGGCGAAACTCTCGCGCACGCCCACGCGCACGTGCTCGATGCCCACAAGCAATGTCACGGAGAGCGCGATGCTCGCCACCGTCAGCGAGGAGATGACCACACGCGCGCGCAGCGAGCGGACGGCGAGGCCGAGGAGGAACATCAGGCGGCCACGGCGACGCTGGCCCGGTTCACGGCCGTCAACGAGATGGCGCGCCCGAAGCGCTCGGCCAGCGAGAGGTCGTGGCTCACGAAGAGCAGGGTGCTGCCGCTGGCGGCCACGGACGCGAAGAGCAGCTCGAGGAAGCGATCGCGGCGGTCGGCATCGAGCGCCGAGGTGGGCTCGTCACACACGATGAGTTCGGGCGCGCCGATCAGCGCGCGGGCCACGGCCACGCGCTGTTGCTGGCCGACGCTGAGCGCGGTCACGGACTTGTCGAGGAGTCCATCGAGCTCGAGGCGCGCGGCCAGCCGTTCGGCCTCGGCGGTGGGGTCGGCGCCGTGCAGCCGCGCGCGCCGCGCCTTCGAGACGCGGCAGGGCAGGGTGATGTTGTCCCGCACGCTGAGGTACGGAATCAGGTTAAACATCTGAAACACGTAGCCCACATGCTCGGCGCGAAAGCGATCGCGCGCGGCGCTGCGCAGGGCGCCGAGGTCCTCGCCGAGCACCAGCACCTTGCCGGCACTCGGCGGCAACACACCGGCGAGGAGTCCGAGCAGCGTGGTCTTGCCGCTCCCGCTGGGGCCGTGGAGGAATACGCGCTCCCCGCGGACGACGCGCAACGCGGCGATGTCGAGCACCGGCGCGCCCCCGGGATACGAGAAGCGCACGTCCTGCAGCGAGACGGCCAGCGAGACGGCGCGCTCGCCCGTCGAAGGTGTCACCACGCGATCACTTGCCAGTGTACGGCCTCATCGACAGTCCTTCGATGGTGTAGCCCACGGCGCCGTAGGGGGAGTCGTAGTTCACGATCTTCAGGGTCCCCTCGAGCCACACGGCATCGAAAAGCGCGAGCTTCACGGAGCGGCCGCCGGACATCGTCACGAACACCATCTGGTTCGGTGGCGGCGGCGGGGTGTGCACGCAGGCGCCGTAGTAGGGCACAAGCAGGAACTCGGCTCCTTCCTCCTCGGCGTCATCCAGGGGCACGATGAAACCGGGCACCTGCACGCGCTTGCCATCGAGGGCCCGCAGCGTGTCGGGCGCGGTGTTCCGCTCGTAGTCCAGCTGGCCCAACAGGCGCCAATCCACGGGAATCACCGCGCCCGCGGGAATGGGCACGGCGGAACGCTGCGCCTGGGCGAGGCCAGGCAGCGCGAGTGCGACGACCACGGCGATGAACCGGAAGGCGGTCACGGACGCTCCACGGCGAACTCCACGAAGTACTCGGTCGTGTCCCACTGCAGCGCCAGGATGCCGTGGCCGTTCTCCTCGTACACTCGAATGGTGAAGGCCTCCACCGGCGCGCTGAGCGGTCGGGTGCGCAGGGTGACGCGGCCGAGATCGCGCTCTTGGTTGTAGCTCTGTCCGTTCTGTCCCGTCTGGCGGTTGATGATGAGCACGCCGCCGGAGGCCTCGGGAATGGAGAAGAGCGTATACTCGCCGGCCGGCACGAGCAGTTCGCCAAACCGGAGCGGCGTGTCGGTCTTGAAGTGCGTGGCGCGGTTGGCGCCGGTGCGCCAAAGCGCACCGTAGCGCACGAGCGATCCCCAGATGGCACGGCCGCGCTTGAGCGGCACGCCGTAGTCGAGCGTGAAGTTCACGCCGAGCACGGTGGACTCGCCGCCGCCGCGGCCGGAGAGCTCGCCGACGCCACGGCCGGAGGCGTCGCGGGCGGCGAACTCCTTGGCGAGCGCCGGCACGTCGGCGTTGCGGTCACGGGTGACGACCAGCGCCCGCGTGGTGGCGCCGGCGTCGAGTGTGCGGATGGAGCCGTCGCCCAACACGGTGAGCCGCATCGTGCCGCGCGTGGGATGCGTGACGGTGGCGGAGTCGCCGCCGAGGAAGGCCAGCGGGAACGCCGACACGCGCTGGCCACTGAGCATCGGGGCGTCCACTTGGCTGCGATTGGCACGGCGCATGCGCTGCAGCGCCACGTCGAAGGGCCAGTGGACGAGATCCACGAAGGGCAGCCACTCGGCTGGCGCGGCAACGCTGCGCTCGGTACGCTCGGCGCCGGCGACGGTCACCACGCGCAGGGAATCACCGTGGCGGGTGTAGCTGGTGTGGCGCAGCTCGGCGCCGCTGGCGGGATCCACCTGCACGATGATCAGCGTGATGAGATTGCCGGCGGCGTCGAACGCGGCGCGATGTCGCTGCAGCGAGGTGCGGGGCGAGCGCGTGACGACCTCGGCCTCGAGCGAGCTCGGATGGCGAATGATCCGTTCAACCGACACGGTGTCAACGCCGAGTCGGGCGGTGAGCGAGGCGGTGTCCGGGCGCGTGCGACCCTGCGCGGCGAGCAGTGCCGGCAGGGACGCCACGAGAGCAGCGGTGAGGAGTGTGCGCATGCGTACCATACCCTGCAGAGGGACGATGCTTCCGGGGAGCATCGGAAATTACGCGCTTCCGGCGCCGTTCGCTGAGGGGGCCGGCACGGTCAGTGCGTGCCGTACGCTCCGGACGAAGTTGAGGCGCGAGTAGTCGCCGAAACTGAGGACGCCGGTGAGATCTTCGGGGCCGAGGACCTCCGTGCGGATGGCGGCGTCCGCCCAGCCGTCGTGGATCCGCTTGGTGACGGCGGCGATGGTCTCCTCGAGCCAGTCGGCCTTGGCGCGCAGGGCCGCGGCGGGGGCCTCGATCGGTCCGCGGTGCGCGTCGAAGAAGCGTTCCGGCTGCAGCGCGGCGATCTCGCGCAGCGCATGCACCTGCGCGCCGAGGTCCTCGTTGTGGTGGGCGATGCGCACCTTGATGCCGACGAAGAGGTCGCCACCGAACACGGTGCCACGTTCGGCGTCCCAGACGACGTGATGGTCGGCCGAGTGCCCGCGCGCGGGAATCAGCGCGAGGGCCTCGTGGGCGAAGGGGCGGATCTCGTTCCGCAGGGCGCGTGGACTGCCCCAGCAGAGCCGGCGATACCAGCCGATGCGCTCCGGCGCGCGCAAGTACGACAGCGTATCCGGCGCGATCTGCAACGGAAACCCCCGCGCCGCGAGTTGCGGGACATTCCCGCCGTGATCCTCGTGCGCGTGCGTGATGATGCCGCCGAGGGGGCGCGCCTGCGCCATCCAGGCATCGAGATCCGACGCGATGTCGGGGAACCCAGAGTCAATCAGCACGCCGCGCGTCGCGAAGGCACTCACGGCATACCGCATGGCCCGGCTGCTCCAGGTGGAGAAGCGGAGTTCGGTCACGTCGCCGTGCGGGATGATCTCGAGCATCCCCTAACTATATAGAGGGGGTCCGCGGGTCCTGCCCGAGCGATTGCCGGGAGCGGGACCGAGGGCTAGATTTCCCTCTGTACGAAGGATCCGGCGCCCGGCCTCCCAGGCTGGGCGTCGGTATTTTCTTCCCCCCGGCATTCCCTGAACCCCGAGGGCAGCCCCGTGATCGAGGCGCTCAAGCAGAAGCTCACCGACGAAGCCGAGAAGCTCCGCTTCGAATTGAACGTCACGCTCCCCAACGAGATCCGGAAAGCCGTCGAACTCGGCGACCTCCGCGAGAACTCGGAGTACAAGGCCGCCCTCGAGCGCCAGCAGTTCGTGCAGGCGCGCCTGGGGCAGCTCACGCAGCGCCTGTCGAAGCTGAGCTCCATTGACGAGTCGCAGATCGCCACCGATGCCGTCGGCATGGGGTCGCGCATCACGGTCGAGGACCAGGACTCGAAGGAGCGCGAGGACTACAACCTCATCTTCGGCGATGCCGAGGATTTCGAGGATGGTCAGGTGACGATGTCGTCACCGATCGGCCGGGCGCTGCTGGGGAAGAAGGTCGGCGAGGTGGCGGTGCTCAAGCTGCCGACGCGGACGCGCAAGCTGAAGGTCGTGAAGCTCAGCACCATCCACGACGAGGCCTGACGCTCAGTTCCCCGCGGGCGCTGCGCTGAGCGCGGAATCCAGCACTGCCCGCAGCGTGGCGTCGTTCGCCCGCACCGGCCCCATATGCCGCCAGCGCAGCACGCCGTCGCGGTCAATCAGGTACGTGGACGGCACGCCGATGGCGAGGAAGGTCCCCGACACGCGGTCGTCGGGATCGAGCCACAGTGGATAACTCGCGCCGAGCTCACGGGCGAAGCCGGCGATGCGCGCGGTGTCGTCCATGACGTCAATGCTCACCCCCGTCACCAGCAGCCCGCGCGACGAGAACTCACGGTAGAGCGAGTCGAGCGCGGGAATCTCCTCGCGGCAGGGCTTGCACCAGGTGGCCCAGACGTTGAGGAGCACCACGGAGCTGCGGTGGTCGGCGAGGGAGACGGGCGCGCCGTCCAAGGTGGCGGCGGCGTAGGCCGGCGCGGGAGAACCCACCGCCACGGCGACGCGCGGTGTGCGCGCGTCGCCGCCGCAGGCGACGAGCGCCAGGGCGCACAGCATCAGGCCAGCGCGCATCACTGCGGACCGATCGCGGCGACCTTCACTTCGCTGGGGCTGCCGGGAAGGGTCCACGCCATCAGGAACCCGTTCGCGCTGCGCGTGAGCCGCGGGAAGCCGCTGGACCGCATCCCCTTGGACTCGCTCACGACGAGCGCCGGTCCGGCGGCACCGCCCCGGTCCACGCGCCGCAGCTTCACGAACGCGGTGTCGGCATTGCCACGTTCGAGCCAACTCACGTAGGCCGCGCCGTCGAGCCACTGCAACCCCACGCGCCCCGCCGGCGTGCCGTCATCCACCCGAATCGGCGCCGCAAAGGTCGCGCCGGCGTCCGTCGAATAGGCGACCAGCACCTTCGACGTGTCGCGTGCCGCCGTGAACCAGGCCACCGCGACGGTGTCGCCCGACGCGACGATCGCCGGTCCGTTCACCGGGCAGAAGTTGACCTCCCAGTTGTCCGCATGCACCAGCGCGGGCGTGGTCCACGCCCCGTCCACCAGCCGCGTGATGGCGATGTCGCGGATCTCGGGCGTGCCGTCGCTGCGGTCGCGATAGATCGCGACGGGCCCGCGCGACGTCATCGCCGACGCCGTGGCGCAGCAGTCGCAGACCCGCGAATCAATCAACGTCTTGCTGGACTCGTCCGTGCCCTGTCCCCACACATTCGCGGAGAAGGACATCGGGACACCGTGGCCACCGCTGGCCGCGTGCCCGCCCGCGAGGATTCCCGCGCCGCCGTCGAGGAAGAACACCCGCGCGCCGCTCCCTTCAGGTAGGATCGAGACGAACCCGTGCTCGGCCTGGATCCCGGCGCGGTGCGGCGTCACGGACTCCGACCACGTTGCCCCCTCGTCCCGAGATTCGCTCATCCGCACTTCGTAGGCGTAGGTCGCCGAGCCGTTGCGCTGCAACCAATGCGCCAGCAGCCGCCCATCCGGCAGCAGCACCACCGAGGGGAAATCCGCCCAGTTCACGAAGAGGTCGTCGCGCCGCGTCACCTCGCGCGGCGCGCTCCACGCGCCATCGCTGCCGCGGATCGAAAGACGCAGCGCGTGCGTGCGCCCCGCCACGGGCTCGAGCCAGCTCAACACCACGCGGCCGTCGGCCGCCGTGAAGAGATTCGGCTCGGCGGCCCCGGCCCCGGTGGGCGAGGGCAGGGACGTCACGTGCAGGTCCGGCGGTGACGCCTCGGGCGCGGCGCAGGCCGCCACGAGCAGAGCGAGTCCAACGATCGGAAGAGTGCGCATCAGGGATTCACCGAGAAAATGCGAGAAACGGCGCGGCCGAAATCCTCCACGGCGCGTTGGATACCAGCGGAGGTCCAGCCGAGCTTCTGGCCCATGCGGGCGGCGATCCGCGGGGCGATCGCGCGGCCCTGGTCCTTGAGCTCGAATGCAATAAATGTACGTCGGATCATGACATCGGCCAGCGATTCGGCGAACTCGCGGTCCACGGCGTCGTCCACGTCGGTCTCGCGCCAGGAGAGATTCCCCACCAGGAGCACGTCCGATCCCGAGGCGGGCCGCCGCGCACCCGGCAGTGGGGCGGTGGTGGTATCGCAGGCACGGACCTTCGATGCCAGCCGCTGCACGGCGCTGTCCACGATCTGCTCGGACATGGCGCGATAGGTCGTCAACTTGCCCCCCGTCGCCGTCAATACCCCACGCGGCGAGAACTCGATCCGATGCTCGCGTGATGCCGAGGAGGGATCGCCGGTGTTGCCGCTGGCCACCAGCGGCCGGATGCCCGCCCAGGCCGAGACGACGTCCTGCTGGGTGAGCGCGGCGTCGGGGAAGAAACGGTTGCAGGCGCTCAAGAGGTAGCGCACGTCCGCCTGCGACGCCCGCACCTCGTGGGGATGCTCCGTGGTCGCGGTGTCGGTGGTGCCGATGATGGTCATGCCGCCGCTGCCCGGCAGCGTGAAGCACACCCGACCGTCGTCAGGCGAGAGCATCGTCACCGCACCGACGTTGCCCACCCGCGCGGCGGGCACGGCGATGTGGGCGCCCTTGGTGCCCCGCACGGCTGGACCCACGTTCGGATCCTCCAGCCGCGTAATCTCGTCCGTCCACGGGCCCGTGCAGTTGACCACGAGGCGCGCCTTCACGCGGATCGCGCTGCCGCCAAGCGCATCGTGCACCTCGGCGCCGTCGGCGGGGCCGTTCGCCGAGCCGAAGGTCAGTGCCTGCACCCGCGCATGGTTGAGCACCACGGCGCCGTGCGCAGCGGCGTCAATCACATTGGCCAGCGTGAGCCGCGAATCGTCGGTGCCGGCGTCCCAGTAGGTGGCGCCGCCGAGCAGCTGCGTGCGCGAGAGCATCGGCTCCGACTCGAGCACGCCGGTGGCGTCCAGGCGATGGTGCCGCCCCACGTTCCGGAACAGCGCCAGCGTGTCGTAGGCGGTGAGCGCCGCGGCGAGTTGCCAGCGCTTCACGCGCGCGCCGTGGTACACGGGCCAGGTGAACCGCAGCGGGCGCACGAGGTGCGGCGCGAGCTGCAGCAGGCGCCGCCGTTCGCGGCTGGCCTCGAACACCAGGTGCAGGTAGCCGTGCTCGAGATAGCGCACCCCGCCGTGGATGAGCCGCGACGAACGACTCGAGGTGCCGGCGGCGAAGTCGTCGGCCTCCACCAGTGCCACCGAGAGCCCGCGGCGGGCGGCGTCGCGGGCCACGCCGGCCCCGGTGATCCCCCCGCCGATCACGAGGAGGTCGAAGGGGCGTTCGCCAAGGGCGGCCAGCCGTTGCGCGCGCCGGGGCGGGGGAGGGGTGGACATCGCCCTGAATCTCGCCCCCGTCACCCTCCGGCGCGACCCGTCGCGAGTCGGCGCGGAGCGGGCGGCCCGCCTACCTTTATAGGATGCCTATCTACGAGCCGGGGCGGCGCGTGGCGATCATCGCCGGCGTCCGAACCCCATTCGCCAAGGCCGGCACCACCCTCAGGGCGCTCAGCGCGATCGAGCTTGGCAAGATCGCCGTCAGCGAATTGGTGCACCGGACCGATCTGGACCCGAAGCTGCTGGACCTGCTGGTGTTCGGCACCGTGTTGCCGAACGTCGTCGCGCCGAACATCGCGCGTGAGATCGCGCTGATGCCGCTGCTCCCGAAGGGCGTGGACGCGTTCAGCGTGTCGCGCGCCTGCGCCTCGGCCAACCAGGCCATCACCGACGCCGCCGACCAGATCGCGCTCGGCCACGCCGACATCGCGATTGCCGGCGGCGCCGAATCGCTCTCCAACGTGCCGATCCTGCACTCGCGCGGATTCTCCGATGCGCTCGTGGCGGCGTCGAAGGCCAAGACGCTCGGCCAGCGCGTGCAGGCCTTCAGCAAGATTCGCGGCAAGGATTTCATCCCGATCACGCCAGCCATCGCCGAGCCCACCACCGGCGAGACGATGGGCCAGTCGGCCGAGAAGATGGCGAAGATCAACGGCATCACGCGCGAGGCGCAGGACGAGCTCGCGTATCGTTCGCACAAGAACGCCGCGGCCGGCACGGCCGATGGGCGACTCACCGCCGAGATCGTCCCGGTGGCCGTGCCGCCCAAGTACGCCGATGCGATGACCACCGACAACGGCGTGCGCTCCGACACCACGCTCGAGGCGCTGGCCGCCCTCAAGCCGGTGTTCGACAAGCGATACGGATCGGTGACCGCCGGCAACGCCTCGCCGCTCACCGACGGCGCGGCAGCAGTGCTGCTGATGCGCGAGGACGTGGCCAAGGCGCAGGGCTACCGACCCAAGGCCTTCATCCGCGGCTACGCCTATGCGGCGCTGGATCCGGGCGAGCAGTTGCTGCAGGCGCCGGTGCTGGCCGCACCGATGGCGCTCAAGCGCGCCGGCCTCACGTTGCGCGACATGGACCTGATCGAGATGCATGAGGCCTTCGCGGCGCAGGTGCTGTCCAACCTCGCGGGCCTCGAATCGCCGTACTGGGCCGAGCGCGCGGGATTCAGCGCGCCGGTGGGCACGGTGGACCGCGACAAGCTGAACGTGCTGGGCGGCTCGGTGAGCATCGGGCATCCCTTCGGGGCCACCGGCGCGCGCATCACCACCACGCTGGTGAACGAGCTCGCACGCCGCGGTGGGCAATTCGGCCTGATGACCGTCTGCGCCGCCGGCGGACTGGGCTTCTCGATGGTGGTGGAGCGCGCATGAGCAACGCCCTGACACTGGAGACGGTGGACGGCATCGCCGTCATCACCTTCGACCTCACGAACGAAAGCATCAACAAGTTCTCACCCGCCGTGATCGATGAGTTCACGGCGATGATCGAGCGACTGGATCGCGACACCTCGGTGCAGGGCGCGGTGCTGATCTCCGGCAAGCCCGGCACGTTCATCGCCGGCGCGGACATCGACCAGTTCCTCGAGTTCAAGACCGCCGCCGACGCCCAGAAGGCCAGCGCCTTCGGCCATACGATGATGGCGCGCATCGAGAAGGGGCGCGTGCCGGTGGTGGCGGCCATCGAAGGCGCCTGCTTGGGTGGCGGACTCGAATTCGCGCTGGCCTGCGCGTACCGCATCGCCGCCGACACCCCGAAGACCGTGCTCGCGTTGCCGGAAGTGCAGCTGGGCCTGATTCCCGGCGCCGGCGGCACGCAACGCCTGCCGCGGCGCGTGGGGCTGCAGGCCGCGCTCGACATGATCCTCACGGGCAAGAACGTGCGCGCCAAGAAGGCCCAGCAGATCGGCCTGGTGGACGAGCTCGTGCATCCGAACATCCTGCGCAGCATCGCCATCCAGCGCGCCAAGGAGCTCGCCGCCGGCACCCTCGCCCGCGAGCGGGACCTGCGCAAGCACGGCGCGAAGGAGCTGTTGCTCGATGACAATCCCATCGGGCGCGCCGTGGTGTTCCGCCAGGCGCGCGAGATGACGCAGAAGAAGTCGAAGGGCCACTACCCGGCGCTGTTCGCGGCGATCGACGCGGTCCAGGCCGGCTACTCCGGCTCGGTGGAGCAGGGATTCGCCGAGGAGGCGCGCTTGTTCGGCGAGATGTCCATGACGCCGGTGTGCAAGCAGTTGATGTTCCTCTTCTACGCGACGACCTCGCTGAAGAAGGACAGCGGCGTGGGCCCTGACGTGCGAGCCAAGCCCATTGACCGCATCGCCGTGCTCGGCACGGGTTTCATGGGTGCGGGCATCGCGGCCATCGCGGTGCCGCAGGGAATCCCGGTGCGCTTCAAGGACACCGCCCCCGACCGCGTGGCCAAGGGCGTGGCGGCCGTGCGCGACGTGCTCAAGGACCGACTCACGAAGCGCCAGATCACCAAGCAGCAGTTCGATGACCAGCTGAGCCTGCTCTCGGGCACGGTGGAGTACAGCGGCTTCGGCCGCGTGCCGCTGGTGATCGAGGCGGTGTTCGAGGAGCTGTCGGTGAAGCACAAGGTGATCGCCGAGGCCGAGCAGGTGCTCTCGAGCGACGCCATCTTCGCGACCAACACGAGCACGATTCCCATCAGCAAGATTGCGGCGGGGAGCAAACGGCCCGAGCAGGTGATCGGGATGCACTTCTTCTCGCCCGTGCACAAGATGCCGCTGCTTGAGGTGATCGTGACGCCGCGCACGGCGGCCACGGTGACGGCGACGGCGGTGGAGTTCGGCCGTCGCATCGGCAAGACGGTCATCATCGTGAACGATGCGCCGGGTTTCTACGTAAACCGCATACTCGCGCCGTACGTGAACGAAGCGGGTCTCCTGCTCGACGAAGGCGTGGCGATCGAGGCGATTGACAAGGCGATGGCCCAGTTCGGATTCCCCGTCGGGCCGATCAATCTCATTGACGAAGTGGGGCTCGACATCGCCGGGAAGAGCGGCGCGATCATGGCCGAGGCCTTCGGGGGGCGGATGACGCCCAGCACGGCGCTGCGGCAGGTGCTCGGTGCCGGCCGGCTCGGTCGCAAGGGCAAGCAAGGGTTCTACGTGTACGACGAGAAGGGCAAGCGCGGCGAGGTGGATGAGAGCGTGTACCAGCTCTATCCGGGCGGGACCAAGCGCAGCACCGTGCCGAAGGACGAGATCCAGCGCCGACTCTCGCTGGCGATGGTGAACGAGGCGGCGCGCTGCCTCGAGGAAGGCATCATCCGCTCGGCCCGCGACGGCGACATCGGCGCGGTGTTCGGAATCGGGTTCCCGCCGTTCCGCGGCGGACCGTTCCGCCACATGGACAGCGTGGGGATCGGGGACGTGGTGAAGCAGCTCGAGACGCTGAACGCCACGCACGCCGGGCGATTCGCGCCGGCGCGGCTGCTGATGGATATGGCGAGGGATGAACGGACCTTCTATCCGAAGAATGGGAAACCGGTATGAGATGTGAGACGGAAGACGGAAGACGGAAGGAAGGGCGATGCGTGAGCTGGGTGGGGCGTGGGCTTTTGCTCACGTCGCTTGTTTCGAGTCTTTCTTCCGCGCAATCGACGCGGGCGGAGCGGTCTGGGTATACCGAGACGTCCACGCACGCGGATGTGGTTTCCTTTCTGGACTCGCTTGAGCGGCTCCATCCGGGCAAGCTTTCGCGTGGGGTGATTGGGTCCTCGGTGCGGGGGCTGCCGATTCCCTACGTGATTGCCTCGCGACCGCTGGTGAGTACCCCGGCGCAGGCGCGGGCCACGGGGAAGCCGATCGTGTATCTCCAGGGCAACATCCACGGTGGCGAAGTTGAAGGGAAAGAATCGGTGCAGGCGATCCTGCGCGACCTCCTGCGCGATCCGCGGCCGAATGCGCTCGACAGCATCGTGCTCATCGCGATTCCCATCTACAACGCCGACGGGAACGAGGCCTTCGGGCCGCAGGAGCGCCTGCGCGGGGCGCAGAACGGGCCGGCCCTGGTGGGCAATCGGCCGAACGCCGACAACTTCGACTTGAACCGCGACTATCTGAAGGTCGAAACGCCGGAGACGGCGGCGTCGCTGCGGATGTTCAATGCCTGGGATCCCGACGTGTTCGTGGACCTGCACACGACCAACGGCTCGTACCACGGCTATGGGCTGACCTACTCCCCTTCACTGCATCCGGCGGCGATGCAGGGCGACCTGGCACCGGCCGGCGCCTGGACGCGCGACACGCTGCTGCCCGAGCTGCGTCGTCGCAGCCGGGCCAAGGGACTCGAGACCTTCGACTACGGCAACTTCCGCGGGCCCAACAATGGCCGCGATGATGCCACCTCGCTCGACAAGGGCGGCTGGGAGACCTACGAGCACAAGCCGCGCTTCGGCACCAACTACTACGGCCTGCGGAATCGCGTGAGCGTGCTGAGCGAGGCCTATTCGCACGATCCCTTCCAGCGTCGCGTGGAGGCCACCACGATCTTCGTGCGCGAGCTGCTGTCGTACGTCGGCGAACAGCGCGCCACCCTGCTCGCCCGCACGCGCGCGAACGTCCAGCCGCGCACCGGCACTCCGGTGCCGCTTCGCGCCGAGATGACGCGGTCGCCGTACACGGCGCCCGTGCTGGTGGAGGCCCTGGAGCAGGTCGGCGACTCGGTGCGCCACGAGGCGGGGCTGCGGCCCGGTTTCAAGCGCACGTTCAACTACGTGCCGGTGGAGATGCCGGTGTATGACCGCTTCGACGCCACGCTCACGCGCGGCTTCCCATCCGGCTGGGTGGTGGATGCCGGCTACGAAGAGGCCATCGAACGCCTTCGCGCCCACGGCGTGCAGGTGATCCGCATGGCGACGCTGGTGCGCTCGCGCGGCGAGCGTTTCGTGGTGGACACCATCGCCCGCGCGGCGCGTCCGTTTCAGGGCCACGCCGAAGTCACCCTGACGGGGCGCTGGGAAGCCGAGGAGATCGAGGTCACCGGCGCGCACTACCTGATTCCGGCCGGCCAGCCCCTCGCCCTGCTGGCGATGCTCCTGCTCGAGCCGGAGAGCGACGATGGCCTCACCACCTGGAACTTTTTCGACGACGGAATCGCCGTGGGACGCGCGCACCCGGTGCGCCGCATCCTCGGGCGACTCCCGACCCCGCCGGCGCGCTAGCCGGCTCCCCAATTCCGCACTGCCACACACTCGATGCTTCGCAAGTCCCTGTTGTACCTCTCGCAGCAGCAACAGATCTTCCGCTTCGTCCGCAAGAACGGCCTTGCCAAGAAGTTCGCGGCCCGCTTCGTCGCCGGCGAGACCATCGCCACCGCCTGCGACGCCGTCGCCGACCTGAAGGCCAAGGGCATCTCGGCGTCGCTCGACGTGCTCGGCGAGTCGGTGCACAACGAGGCCGAGGCCCGCGAGACGGCCCGCCACTACCTCGAACTCCTCGACGAGATGCATCGCCGCGGCCTCGAGGTGAACGTCTCGGTCAAGCTCACCGCGCTCGGCCAGGACATCAACGATGCCCTCTGTGAGGAGAACATCCGCGCCATCCTCACGCGTGCCAGGCAGTACGACGGCTTCGTGCGGCTCGATATGGAAGGCAGCGACTACACCCAGCGCACGATCGATTTCTTCGAGCAGCGCCTGTTCTCGGACTTCCCCGACACTGTCGGCATCGTGCTGCAGAGCGCCCTGCGCCGCACGCTCGATGACGTGGACTGGTCCATCGCCAAGCAGTGCCGCGTGCGCATCTGCAAGGGCGCCTATCTCGAGCCGCCTACCGTGGCCTTTCCCGACAAGAAGGACGTGGACGCCAACTACGCCATGTCCATGCAGCGCCTGATGGAGAAGGGGCGCTATCCGGGACTCGCCACGCACGACGAAAAGCTCATCGCCCAGGCCATCGCCTTCGCCAAGGCCAAGGGCATCGCCCCCGACCGCTTCGAGTTCCAGATGCTCTACGGCGTCCGCCGAGACCTGCAGGAGCAGATCGTGAAGGACGGCTGGCGCATGCGGGTGTATGTGCCCTTCGGCACGCAGTGGTATCCGTACCTGATGCGTCGGCTCGCCGAGCGTCCGGCCAACCTCGCCTTCATCACGGGGAACGTGATGAAGGAGATGGTGCGCGGTCGCTGATGCCGATCGTGGCCAGCCGATGAGTCGATTCCTCCCGCCCGACCACTCCAAGGGTGACGAGACGACCATCGGCGGGTACGAGGCGGTGCACGCGCGCCCGGCGGCCTTCGATGGACCCGACGGCCTCGCCTACAGCGTGGCCATCCTCAGCGACGCACTCGGCGACGATCCGCGCGGTGCCTACGGCGCGTATCTCCTCTTCCTGCGCTGGACGCGCATCGGCGAGGAAGGGGTGGAAGGGCATCTCGAGAGCGAGTTCCTCGAGTTCGCTGACGATCGGGCGACCGCGGTCGCCAAACTCGGCGCTTGGCCTCTGACGCGCGCGCAGGAACTGCTGGAGACGCTCGCGTGAGTGTTCGACCGGGCATTGTGATCGAAGGCACCGGCGGCATCTGGCAGGTACGCACGCGCGATGGCGAGCTGGTCCCCGCCGCGCTCGCCGGTCGCCTCAAGCAGGAGGAGCGTGACCACGTGAAGCTGGCCGTGGGCGATCACGTCACGGTCGAGCCCGAGGAGCGGGGGCAGGGGTTCCGCATCGTGAGTATCGGGGCGCGGCATTCCGTGCTGGCCCGCCGCGAACCGGGCGGGCGTCGCGGTGAGCGCGTGCTCGCCGCCAACGTGGACCAAGTGCTGGTGGTCATCTCCGTGGCGAATCCCGAACCGCATCCGCGGATGATCGATCGCTTCCTCGTGGTTTGCGAGGCCAATGATCTGGTCGCGCACCTCGTGCTCAACAAGGTGGACCTTGCCACCGCGCCGGGCGCCGTGGACGCGCTGGCCCATCCGTACGAGCGCGCCGGCTACCCGGTGCACCGCACCAGCGTGAAGCAGGACGTCGGGCTCGACGAACTGCGTGGCGTGCTGGCGGGACGCGTGACGGCCGTCACCGGCCCCTCGGGCGTGGGGAAGTCCTCACTGCTCAACACCCTGCATCCCGGGCTTGCACTCCGCACGCAAGAGATCTCCGCGTCGGTGAACAAGGGCCGTCACACCACGGTGGGCTCCAAACTCGTGCCGCTTCCGGATGGCAGCGACGGATACCTCGTGGATACACCCGGGCTGCGCGAGATCGGGATGTGGGGATTGCCCGCCGACTCACTCGACCAGTGCTTTCCCGAGTTCCGGCCCTACCTCGGCGAGTGCCGCTTCCAGGACTGCCAGCACGATGTGGAACCCGAGTGCGCCGTGCGGGCCGCCCTCGCGGCCGGAGTGCTCCACCGCGGCCGCTACGAGAGCTACATCAAGCTGCTGGGCGAACTCCGACTCTCCGACAAGGTCCGCTAGGGCGCATCCGCCGCACGTGCGGTTCGCGCATGCACTGGAGGGGGCAACGCGCCGGACCGCGTTGCCCCCTCCCTGTCAGCTGCGTTAGGGACTGAGCCGTTCCACGCGCCAGCCCTTTCCTTCTTGACGATACCGCAGCCGATCATGTAACCGACTCTCGCGTCCCTGCCAGAACTCAAACGCCTCCGGTACCAGCCGGTATCCTCCCCAGTGCGGCGGCAGCGGAACGGTATCGCCCGGATACTTCGCGTCGAGTTCCTCATGCCTGCGTTCGAGCTCGGTACGACTCGCGATCACCGAACTCTGCGCCGAGGCCCAGGCACCGAGTCGCGACCCGCGCGGCCGCTGCGTGAAGTACGCCGCCGATTCCTCGGGCGATACCCGCGCCACCGGTCCGCGGATGCGCACCTGCCGCTCCAGCGGCCCCCACCAGAAGCACAACGCCGCCCGCTCGTTCTCGGCGATCTCCGCGCCCTTCACCGAGCGATAGTCAGTGAAGAACACGAACCCCCGCGCGTCGGCTTCCTTGAGCAACACCATGCGCACGTTCGGCGCCCCATCCGCAGCGGCGGTGGCCAACGCCATGGCATTGGGCTCGTGCACCCGCGCCTCCTGCGCCTCGGCGAACCAGCGGCGGAACTGCTCGAGGGGATCGGCAGCGACGTCCACTTCATCGAGCCGAGCGCGGCGGTAGTCCTCGCGCAAATGCGTGATATCCATTGCGAGATGAAAAGACGGAAGACGGAAGCTACAAGAACCAGGGATGGATCCGTTCCATAAGATATCTCCCCTCCCGCCTTCCGTCTTCCGTCCCCGAGCGAACTTTCGTGCACCTCGACGGATTGGTGTAAACTTATATGCTGATGACCGCACCCGAAGCCGCCCACGCCCTGTTCAGTGCCAACGCCCTCACGGCGCTGGACGACGTCTATCGCTTCGCCCGGAGCCTCACCCGGGACGAAGCCGACGCCGAGGATGTCGTGCAGGAGACGTATCTCCGGGCCTTCCGGAGCTGGCAGACCTTCCAGGAAGGGACCGACATCAGGCGTTGGCTCTTCACCATCGCGCGCAACGTCTTCCTCCGCTCCCGCGAGAAGGCTCGGCGCGAGGTCACGCTCGACGACGATGGTGCGGAGGCGGTGGATGCGGCGCAGGCCAGCGAAGTCTGGCTGCGTCGTGGACTCGACCCCATCCTCGCCAGCGCCGATCTCGGACCGGCCATCCACGAGGCACTCGACGCGATCCCGGAAACTTTCCGGAGCGTGGTCGTACTCGTGGACTTGGAGGACCAGTCCTACGAGGATGCCGCCGAGGTGCTGGGCGTCCCCGTGGGGACGGTACGCTCACGGCTCTTTCGCGGGCGGAAGCTGCTGCAGGAACGCTTGATCGCGTATGCCCAAGATGCGGGATTCGTCCCCGCGCCCGACCGGAGTGATGCATGACCACGCACGATGACGGCGCCCCGATCAAGGATTGCCGGGGCGCGATGACCAAGCTGTTCGACATGCTCGATGGTGAACTCACGGCCGAACGCGAGCGGGAAGTGCGCTCGCACATCACCTCGTGCCCGGACTGCTTCACGCACGCCGACTTCGAGCAGCGATTCCTCGCCGCCCTGCAGGCGGCGCGCAGCGGCGGCGGCTGCCCAGGATCGTTGCGCAACAAGGTGATCGAGGCGCTGCGCGCCGAAGGGCTGACGCACTGAGCGGCGTGGGCGAGACCCCGGAAGGCACCGCGTCGCACCGCGCCGAGGCCACGCGCCTGGGCGCGCTGACCTGCGCCGTACTCACCGTGAGTGACTCGCGGACGCCCGAGACGGACGAATCCGGGCCGCTGGCACGCCGCCTGCTGGAAAGCGCAGGGCACGTGGTCGCCGTGCACGCCCTCCTCAAGAACGACGAGACCCGCGTGCGCGCCCAGGTGGACGGGTGGCTGAGCCGCGGCGACCTGCACGCCATCGTCATCACCGGTGGGACCGGACTCGGAAGCAAAGACCGTACCATCGAGGCCGTGCGCCCGCTCTTCGAGAAGGAGATCCCGGGATTCGGGGAGCTCTTCCGCTTGTTCAGCTATCAGGACCAGATCGGCACCACCGCCATGCTCTCGCGTGCCACCGCAGGGAGTGCGCGCGGCGCGGTCATCGTCTCGCTGCCGGGCTCGCGCGCCGCGGTGGACCTCGCCCTCACCAAGATCCTGCTGCCCGAACTCCCCCACCTGCTGCGCGAGATCAGACGCTGACGCATGAAGATCTACTCGTGGAACGTCAACGGACTCCGCGCCGTCATCAAAAAGGGCGACTTCCAGAAGTTCATCGCCAAGCACAAGCCTGACATCCTTTGTCTGCAGGAGACCAAGGCCGAGCGCGAGCAGGTGGTGGTGGACCTGCCCGACTACGAGGAATACTGGAATTCGGCGGGGACCAAGGGCTATTCCGGCACGGCCATCTTCTCGCGCACGAAGCCGCTCAAGGTCATCAACGGCTTCTCGAAGGCCGTGATGAAGAAATTCCAGCTCGTGGACAGCGAGGGCCGCGACAGCGCCGACGAGGGGCGCGTGATCAGCGCCGAGTTCGCGAAGTTCTACGTGGTGAGCGTGTACACGCCCAACGCCAAGGACGACCTGAGCCGGCTGCCGCTGCGCCACAAGCACTGGGATCCGGCGTTCCTCGCGCACTGCAAGGCGCTGGAGAAGAAGAAGCCGGTGATCTTCTGCGGCGACCTCAACGTGGCACACACCGAGCTGGACCTCGCCAACCCCAAGCCGAACGTGGGCAACAAGGGATTCACCGATGAGGAGCGTGCGGGATTCCAGGCGTTCGTGGATGCGGGCTTCGTGGATTCCTTTCGGATGTTCACGCAGGGCAACGGGCACTACTCATGGTGGAGTCAGCGGTCGAACTGCCGGGCGCGGAACATCGGCTGGAGGATTGACTACGTGCTGGTCTCCAAGTCCTTGGCGAAGCAGGTGAAGGCGGCCGGCATCCACACCGACGTGATGGGTAGCGATCACTGTCCCGTGAGCATCACGCTGAAGTGAGATCCATCGTGCTCTCATGGAGCGGCGGGAAGGACGCCGCCTGGGCACTGCATTCGCTTCGCCGGCGCGAGGACATGGAGGTCGTCGCCCTCCTCACGACGGTCACCGAAGGCTACGAACGCGTCTCGATGCAGGGCATCGCCCTCCCGGTCCTCCGCGCGCAGGCCGAGGCCGCCGGTCTGCCGGTGATCGAGGCCCGGATGCCCCAGCGCGCGAGCAACGAGCTGTACGAACAGACGTTCGCGGCCGGACTCGCCGAGGTGCGCCGGCGCTTTCCCGGGTGCACCACGATCGCATTCGGCGATCTGTTTCTGGAGGAGATCCGCACCTACCGCGAGGCGCTGTGCACAAGCCTCGGATGGTCACCGATCTTTCCGCTCTTCGGAGCGGATACGGCGGCGTTGGCGCGGCAGATGCTCGCCGGTTCGCTCGAGGCCCATCTCTGTTGCGTGGATACGCAGCAACTGGGGGCGCACTTCGCGGGACGCGCGTTCGACCACGCGCTGCTGGACGAGCTCCCGGCTGGGGTGGATCCCTGCGGCGAGCGCGGGGAGTTCCACACCTGCGTCGTCGCTGGACCGATGTTCGCGCACCCGCTGCGGGTGCAGCGCGGCGAGCAGGTGCTTCGGGAGAGTCGTTTTCTCTACACCGACTACCGGCTCGCCACGTAGGGCGCATCAGCCGTCGCCGGCGCTACCCCTCGAGCTGCACCGTCCACTCGATCGGCATATTCGGGTCGAGCGTATCGCGCACCGAGCAGTACTTGGTGACCGCCAGCTCAATCGCCCGCTCGGCGTGCACCCGCTCGATGCCCGCCCCGCGGATGCGGAACTCCAGCACGATCTTCGTCACACGTGCCGGAATGGCCGGCGACCGATCGCCCACCGCGCTCACGCTCATCCCCTGCACCGGCGTGCGTCGCTTGGCGAGGATATCCACCACGTCAATGCCCACGCAGGCGCCGAGGGCCGCGATGAGCGTGTCCACCGGACTCGGGCCGGCGTCGCGGTTGCCGTCCATGCGGATCGTTTCCGACTTGCCGGTCACGCTGGCGTCGAAGCGCTGGTCTCCGTCCCACCGCAGCGTCACCTTGGACGGCGGCTTGATCTTCGGTGCATCGCTCACTGCTGGAGTCTCCGTGGTCGTGGGCTTGTCGCAAGTTAACGACCCCGGGAACTCAGCCGATGCGCGTGCCGTTTTCCACCAGCGCGTCGGGACGCAGCAGGACAACGTCCGACGCGCTGGGCATGGCGCCGAGCACCAGCACCTGGCTCACGAACCCGGCGATCCGCCGCTCCCCGAGGTTCACGGCGGCCACCACCTGGCGCCCCATCAGCTCCTCGGGACGGTAGCGTACGGTGAGTTGGGCGCTCGAGCGTCGGACGCCCAGTTCCGGGCCGAAATCAATGGTCAGCTTGATGGACGGCTTGCGCGCTTCGGGAAATGGCTCGGCGGCCAGGACCGTCCCGACCCGCAGGTCCAGCGCAAAGAACTCCTCAGGCGTCGGCATTCGACTAATCTACGCTCTCCCCCTTTGACCACCTTATGGGCCAGTACGAGAAACACGTCTTCGTCTGCACCTCCGGCAAGACCTGCAAGGCGGCCGGGTCGGCCGACACGTTCGAGTATCTCAAGTCGGCCGCCCGCGATGCCGGCATCGCGCAGCGCGTCCGCGTGAACCACTCCGGCTGCACCGGCCAGTGCGGGCACGGGCCCATGGTGCTCGTGTATCCGCAGGATGTGTGGTATGGCGGCGTGACGGTTGAGCGCGCGCAGCGGATCTTCACCGAGCATCTCGTGGGTGACGTGCCAGTCGAAGAGTTCCGCTACGTCGCGCCGCCCGGAGACAACAAGCTCCCCACCGAGTGAGCACTCCCCAGCGACTGCGCGGGCTGATGGAGCCCTATACGCGTCATGTGCTGGTCTGCACCGGCGGCTACTGCTCCCGCGACCGTGGCGGGCGGGCCATCTACGCCCGGCTGGCGCAGCTGCTCGAACGCGAGGGGCTGCTTTTTGGCCCCACCCGCGTGAAGCGCAGCGAGGCGCCTTGCCTTGGTGTGTGCGAGGGTGGCCCGATCGTGGTGGTCTATCCCGAAGGGGTCTGGTATGCCGATGTCACCCCCGAGCTGCTCGAGCGCATCGTCGTGGAGCACCTCAAGGGGGGGAAGGAAGTGACCGAGGCCATCTTCCACCGCCTTGCGTAGCTCCGTTCCAGAGGCAGATTTGCCAGATGCCCGACGCCCGTCCCGACGCCGCTGACATCCTCTACGAGCGGACCACCACCCGTGGGCCCGTGGTGCGGATCCGACGCGTGACGGCGGCCACCGCCGGGATGGTCGCCGCGGTGATTGAAGTGGACCGCCGCGCCGGCACCCCGCGCGCCGCCGACGGCGGCATCCCCCCCGCCCTCATGGCCGTCGAGGGCGACAATGACGATGCCGTCGTCGCGTCGCTCATCCCCTTCGCCGAAGATGACTCGGCGATCGCGCGGCTGCTGGCCGCGCGTGGGATTCGCTGAGGAGAACGCCGCGCGCTCCGCTGAGTCTCAGGCGATGCAGCCTTGCGGATATTGCCGGTGGGAGTCGCGTCGCGATGCGCAACGGGCCACGAGCTTGACAACCAATATTCTCGAGATTATCGATGAGTTTGGTGGCACAACTGCGGCATTACGAATTCTCCGGAGGTTGTTATGGAGCGTGGAGATACTGTTCGTAGCTCACTGCGGCGCTCGCGAGCGCTAGTGATGGCTTCGCTCGCGATCGTCTTGGGGGGGGGGCTGCGTGGACGCTTCCGATCCAACCAATCCGCTCAGGGAGCCAGGGGCGAGTTTAATCGCGCTCCCCGACGACCGGAGTGCTGAGGCCACAAGGGAGCTCAGCCGAGACTTGGACGCAATGCCCATCGCTGACATGGGCGCGACGTTCGGTCCACTGTGGTCCGATGATGAACTGCGGGAGCGTGTTCGGTTAGTAGGTGGTCGCGTGATGCTTGGAGTCAAGCCGGACAACGCGCCGAGGTCGAGGATTTCCGGAGTCATTCCGGCGTTATCACGCCAAGAGATGGCACGCGCACGCGAGCGGTTGTTGAGCATTCCAGGGGTGAGCCTCGAACGCAGCTACTCGACGCTGCCTATCCTCGTGCTACAAATCGAGCCGTCAAGCGCCAGTGCGCTTCGCGAGCTGCCGTTTGTCGACTGGCTGGAGCCGGATGCCCGTCTTTATCCGGCGTCAGCCGTCGCTTCAGAGAGTGGGTCAGGAGTCGGCGCGCGAGGGCCGGCTGAGTTCGCCAGCGAGTTCGTACCATGGGGAGTCGCGAAGGTCGGTGCTCCGGACGTTTGGGCAGCTCACGGAATCGAAGGCGAGGCGGCGACAATCTCGATCATCGATTTTGGCGCAGACTACCACCACCTCCATCTCACGGGAGAGTTTGCTCCGACGCTGCATTGTCGCTCATACATCCTGAACGAAGATTGCGTGGAACTCAATCACGCGCACGGTGCGCACGTTGCCGGAATTGCGCTTGCGAGGCACAACGGGGTGGGCGTTGTGGGCGTGGCTCCGTCCGTCGGTTCGTGGCGGCACTATCGGGTTTGCCAAGCGAGCCAGTCGGAAGAGATCTGTTGGGACTCGTTCGTCGTCAACGCCGTGAACCACATCATAGAGAATCCTGCGCCCCGCCACGTGGTGAATATCAGCCTGGGCCGGGAGGAGAACCATCCAGGAATGGCAACCGCGATCCAGGCCGCGTATGCAGCAGGGGCACTGATAGTCTCCTCAGCAGGGAATTGGCTTGGAGACACGCTTGGAGATTCGGTGATGTTTCCGGCGCGTCATTCGGCAGTCATTGCCGTGTCGGGTACGACCGAGGACGACGCGTTCGCTTCGCCAGCGGTATGTTCGACCTACAAGGGGCAGACAGCCACCATCGGCTCTCGACAAGGACCCACGGTCGAGCTTGCCGCTCCGTTCTCCGCAGTCTCGACGATCTGGCAAGGTGGGTGGGGTAACGACTGCGGAACCAGTATGTCATCCGCGCACGTAACGGGAGTCGCCGCGCTCCTCTGGACGAAGAACCCCCAGTGGAGCAATACGCAGATTCGGGCGCGCTTACGGCAGTCGGCGGTCGACATCTTCCCGGGGGGGTACGACAACCAAACCGGCTACGGGCGCGTCTCTGCGTCGCGCGCACTCGCGGATTCTCTTCAGGTTGAGATTGATGGGCCCACCATCGTGTCGCCAGGAGCAATCTGTTCGTGGCATGCGCTCGTGTCGGGGGGGTCGGGTGGATACAGCTATCGTTGGACGCAGAACCAGACGATGGTCGGATCGGACGAGTCGTATGTGGGCGCGAAGGATCCCGGCATCACGAACAACTGGTTTGTCCTGCGACTTGAGGTGGAATCGGGAAATGGTGGCGTCGGCGTCAAAGAGTTAACGGTGACGGAAGACCCCTCCTCACTCTGGTGCGCAATGTGACGTCTGGTCAGCAGAGGTTCACGTGGCGCGGGTGGTCGTTGCTGCTGGTCGTGACGAGTTGCGATTCTCCCATTGGGATAGCTGGTCCATTCTCGACTCCTCCAGTGCTTGCGGAGGTCGGGATCAGCGACGTGTTCCTGCGCGATGGTGGCGCACTTGAGGTGTTCGCTATACCCGCGGATCCTGAGTTCCGCCTTCCGAGCGGGCGACACTTGGAAGTCCATATTTCATCGAGCGCCGGCGAAGATGAGGTTCTTCATCTCACGCCGATGCTCTGCGGCGGTGGCCAGTCGTGCCACCGGTTGATGGTCTTTATGAAGCAGGGTCGTTCTGTGCTCGACATAGAACCGGGAATCCGGGCTGTTGGAGCTCGTCTCATGTTTCGCAGCCAGAGTTCCCTGTCGTGGGGTGTCGTCTGGGCATTTAACGGGCACCATAGGGCTCGAGATCGCATTCTCGGGATGCCCGGCGTCGACTTCGTCGACTATGACCATCTGATTCCTAGCGGGACTGCATCCAGCTCCGAGTCGTGGCTGGACGGAGCGTTACCGCTCGAGGTCGGGAGTGTCACACCCCGTGACGGAGTCATATCGGTCAGCGCCGGGCAAACCGTGACGGCCCGCTATAGGGCCGCGAGCGGCGAGGTTGTCGAGTCCACCTTCAGCGTACCCCAGCTGTCTCCCTGATTGACGGCATCAGCCCGCCAGCGACTGCAGCCGCGCCACGCGCTCCGCCGTGCTCGGATGCGTCGAGAACAGGCTCCGCATCCCGCCCCCGAAGGCCGCCAACGGATTCACCGCCGCCAGCGCCGCCGCTTCCGGCGCCACCTGCATCGGGATCCGCTTGGCGTAGGCATCGAGCTTCTGCAGCGCGCCAGCCAACGCCATCGGCTTGCCCGAGATCTCGGCGCCCACCGCGTCCGCCTTGTACTCGCGCTGCCGCGAGATGGCGAACTGGATCAACGAGGCCGCCAAGGGGGCGATGATCAGCATCAGCAGCCCGACGAGCGGATTGCTGTTGCCGTCCTCGTCACGCCCGCCGAAGAAGAACGCGATCTGCGCAAGGCTTGAGATAGCACCGGCCATCGTCGCAGAGATGGTCTGCAGCAGCATGTCGCGATTCTTGATGTGCGCCAGCTCGTGCGCGATCACGCCCTCGAGCTCCTCCTTGCTCACGAGCTTCATCAGCCCCTCGGTCACGCAGACCACCGCGTGCTCGTGGTTACGGCCCGTGGCGAAGGCATTGGGCTGCTCGTGTGGGGCAATCGCAACGGTCGGCATCGGGAGGCCGGCACGCTGACGCAGGCGATCCACCATCTCGAAGAGTTCCGGGGCCTGGGCGCGATCCACGATCCGCGCCTTGTACATCCGCAGGACCATCTTCGACGAGTTCCAGTACATGAAGAGGTTCATCCCGCCTGCGAACAGCAGGGCGAGGATCAAGCCGCTCTGGCCCCCGAAGTAGCCGCCGATCGCGCCCAAAAGGGCAGTGAGGGCTGCCATCAACACGAAGACCTTCACGTTGTTCATCTCATTCTCCGACAATGGGTTAGGTCGCGGGCCGCCAAAACGGCGGGGCGCAACACTTCTAGTACACTAACAGAGCAACCGCCGTGCCAGTTCACGGCGCATCCGCCGAGGCTGGGTTGGAGCCCGGAGAGGCGGGTGCTACGTTCCCCTCCGTGACGCCTGACTCCGATGCGCGCCGCCAGTTGCTGGGCGCCGCCAAGAAATACCTGCTGGATCCGCCCGCCAAGCCCGCGGTGGCACCGGTGGTGCCGCCCCGCCTCACGTTCGCTGCCCTGAAGGAGATCAAGATGTCCCGTTCCCGCGACCGCATCCTCGCCAACCTCGAGGAGATGTACACCGAGGCCTTCCGCCGGGCGAAGGAATCCGGCGACGACGCGCAGATGGCGTCGCTGGACTTCGCGTATCGCCGGGAGCAGCTGTACTTCGAGATCCTGCTCGACGTGCGGGATGCCGTCGAGCGGCGCGGCTAACCGCCGGCGCTTCGCCTCGCGCGTCGCATGCCGAAGCGGTTGATCGTCAACGCGCGCATCGCCACCGGGGACCCGCGGCGCCCCTGGGCCGACGCGATGCTCCTGGACGGCGACACGGTGGTTGAGATCGGCACGAGCGCGGCACTGCGCAAGCGCGCCGGCGACGCCGAGGTGGTGGATGCGCGCGGCGCGGAGTTTGCGCGCGATGGCTCACGCACGCCTGAGGAGTGACGTCGTGGCTTTCCGCATCACGAATACGCGACAGGTGCTCTCGTCCCCCGAGGTGGTCTTCGACACGCTCACGGACCCGACCAACCGCACGAAATGGTGCTATGGGATCCGTGAGATTCGTCGCCTCGACGACGGACCGGTGCGCGTCGGCAGCCGCTGGCTTGAGACCGGCCGCAATCGTGAAGCCGGGCTCGACGAGACCAACGAGTTCACCTGCACCGTGGCCGACCGTCCCGCCCGGTTCACGATGATCATGAACGGGCCGCC
>JANJUF010000018.1 GCA_024710705.1 Gemmatimonadaceae bacterium
GCGCCTGCGGCACCGTGAGGTTCAAGAAGCGCTGGCGGAGTTAGTCGTTCTTCTTCAGCTTCACGCGCCAATTGAGCAGTTCGGCCGAGTTCGGCGAGTCCTTGTCCGACGGCCCGAACATCATCAACGACGGCCACCAGAAGCGGTTCACCGCGTCCTGCAGCATCTCGCGCTGCGCCGGCGTGCCCTTGGCCAGCGTGGCGCAAATCTCGAAACCCTGGCGCTTGTGGAAGTTCTCTTCCTTGCAGATGCGCACCATGGCGCGGGCGTAGGGGCCGTAGGACGCCTTGGCCAGCACCGTCTGGTTCACGATCGCCGCGCCATCCACGAACCAGCCGATCACGCCCATGTCGGCCCAGCTCAGCGTCGGGTAATTGAAGATGCTCGAGTACTTCGCGCTGCCGTCCAGCAGCTGGTTGTAGAGGTCGTGCCGGTCCACGCCCAGCGTCTCGGTCCCGCAGTAGATGTAGAGCCCGTGCCCCGCCTCGTCCTGCACCTTGGCGATGAGGCTCATCTTGCGGCGCAGCGAGGGCGCTCGGGTGATCCAGTTGCCCTCGGGCAGCATGCCGACGATCTCCGAATGCGCGTGCTGCGCCATCATCCGCGTCAGCTGCTTCCGATAGCGCTCCGGCATCCAGTCCTTGGGCTCGATGCTCTCGCCGGCGGCGATGCGCGCCTCGAAGGCGTCGAGGAGGGCCGGATCCTCTGGGGGAACGGTCGTCTGGCTCATGGATGCAATCTATAGTTGAACGGCGTGGCGCGACAATCGCGCCGGGGGCTCAGGAACCCTATCTTCCCGCATGACCAAGAACGTCGACGCCGCCGCATCGGTGCCCGAGACCGGGCGTGTCCACCTCTCCGTCGCCGATGGCATCGGCACCGTGGAGTTCTTTCATCCCAAGGGCAATTCCCTTCCGAGCGCGCTCCTCCGAGAACTCGCCGCTGCCATCACCACGCTGGGCCACGACCCCGCCGCACGGGTCATCGTGCTGCGATCTGCCGGCACGGGTGCCTTCTGCGCCGGTGCCTCATTCGACGAGTTCACCGCGCTCTCGGAGCCATCACAGGGCAAGGAGTTCTTCCTCGGCTTCTCGATGGTCATCCTGGCGATGATCCGGGCACCGAAGTTCGTGATCACGCGCGTGCATGGCCGCGCGGCCGGGGGTGCGCTGGGCGTGATCGCCGCCAGCGACTACTCCTTCGCCACCGAAAGTGCGCACGCCAAGCTCAGTGAGCTCCAGGTAGGCATCGGTCCCTTTGTGGTGGGCGTGGTGCTCGAGCGGAAACTCGGACTCGCCCCGTTCATGAACCTGGCGGTCCACGCTGACTGGCACGATCCCCTGTGGCTGGAGCGGCACGGGCTCTACTCGCAAGTCTGCGAGCACGTCACGGCCCTCGACGCCATCGTGCAGGGCCACGCTGCGCGCCTCGCTGGCTACAATCCCGAGGCCATGGCGGAGATGAAGCGGGTGTTCTGGCGCAACACGGACGACTGGGAGTCCGTGATGGCCGAGCGCGCCGCAATGAGCGGCCGAATGGTTCTGTCGGACTTCACGCGCGATGCGCTGGCACGATTTCGGACCAGATAACCTCTTTCCACCAAACGTTTTAGTGAAAAACGTGAACGGGTTGGGATAATTACGGGGCGCACGCAGCGTTGCGCCGTCCGGGATTCCCGTACATACGTAAGGCGACGGCACCCCGAGCCAAGCGTATGCCCGAAGACAAGAATCGATTCCTGGAATCACATCTGCGGGCTGCGGTCGAGTCGGCACCCAGCGGACTCGTCATGGCCGACGCCGATGGGCGCATCGTGCTCGTGAACCGCGAAATCGAGCGGATGTTCGGGTACGGCCGTGAGGAACTCCTCGGGCAACCCATCGAGATGCTGGTGCCGATGCGGTCGCGCGGTGCGCATCCCGGCTTTCGTGGCGAGTTCCTCCGCGACCCGCGCGCCCGCTCGATGGGTGCCGGACGCGACCTGTACGGCGTGCGGAAGGATGGCGTCGAGGTCCCGGTCGAAATCGGCCTGACGCCCGTGCCGACGGAGTCCGGCGTCTTCGTCCTCGGCGCGGTCGTGGACATCACGACACGACGCCGCCACGAGGACGAGCAACGTGCGCTCACCGAGCAGCTCCGCCAGGCGCAGAAGCTCGAGGCGGTGGGGACGCTGGCCGGCGGCATCGCGCACGATTTCAACAACCTGCTGGGCGGGATCCTCGGCTACGCCGAGCTCATCTCGTTCGCGTCGGCCCCTGGCTCGCCGACACGGCGCGATGCCGACGAGATCCTGGCCATCGCCGCGCGCGGGCGGTCGCTGGTGGAACGCATCCTGACGTTCAGCCGGCGGCAGGAGGCGCGGCGGCAACCCATGGAACTCAACGGGGTGGTCACGGAAATCCACCAGTTGCTGCGCGCCTCCCTCCCCGCCGACATCGAGCTGGTGGTCCGCGTGCCGCACGCACTGCCGCGCGTGATGGCCGATGGCACGTCGGTGCACCAGATCCTCATGAACCTCGCGATGAACAGTGCCCACGCCATGCCGCGCGGCGGACGGCTCGAGATCGCCGCCCAACCGCTCTACGTGCGCGACAGCGTGGCGCGGGCGAACCCCGGACTGCGCGAAGGCGCCTACGTGTCGCTCGAGGTCCGGGACAGCGGCACTGGCATGCCCGAGGAGACCAAGCGCCGGGCCTTCGAACCGTTCTTCACCACGAAAGCCACCGGCGAAGGCACGGGCCTCGGGCTGGCCATGGTCCACGGGATCATGCGCGACCACCAGGGCGCCGTGCTCCTCGAGAGTGAACTCGGCCACGGCACGGTGGTCCGCTGCCTCTTTCCGACGATCGAATCGGAAGAATCCGGCGCAGGCCAGATCGAGCTCATTGACGCGCCGGAAGGGCGAGGGCAACTCGTGCTGCTCGTGGACGACGAGCCCTCGCTGCTCGAGGTGGGACGGCGGCGGCTCGAGCGACTGGGCTATCGCGTGCGCTCGGCCCCGTCGCCCCAGCAGGCCCTGGCGCTGCTCGACGACCCGGATTTCGACCCCGACCTCCTGATCACGGACTTCTCGATGCCGATCATGTCTGGGGTCGAGCTGGCAACGCGGGTCACCGCGACGCGGAAGGAACTCCCAGTCATCCTGCTCACCGGCTTCATCGACGACATCGCGGAGACCATCCTCGCCAGCGCAGGAATCCACCAGGTCCTTCGCAAACCGGTAACCATCTCGGAGCTGGCGACGGCCTGCGCGCACGAGTTGGCGCGCAAGCCCGCCCAGTGATCAGGCGTACAGCGCCGTCACCGCGTCCTCGACCGTCTCGCGGTGCCCACCGGAGATGATCCGCGCCGTGGCCTCGTAGCCTGCCGTCTCCAGCCGCTCGGCCGCCTTAAGCATCGTCGACACTGCGAACGGCACCCCTTCCAGCACCGACAGATACTCCTCGACGGCGGTGAGATATCCCATCATCCCGCCCAGCTCCGTCGGCGCATACACCTTGCGCGCCTCCCGCAGGACGTCCACGCCGCGATGATCGGGCATCACGAGGTTCTCGCTGCCGCAGATCACCTTGAGGCGGCCGTTGGCCGCGCAGGTCGCCACCGAGGTGGCGTCGAGCGTGCCGCCGGCGGCGTTCACAGCCAGGGCGTCCATCGGCATCGCGAGGAAGGCCTGCTTCTCCTCCGGGCCCCAGGTGCGGATCCCCATGGCCTCGAGCTCGGCGCGGCGCTCCTCGCGTGATTCGCAGGCGAGGATCGTGACGCCGGCGTGCGGCTGCAGCGCCTTCACGATGTGCATCCCGATATTGCCGCAGCCGATGAGCCCGATGGTGGCCTGCTCCAGCGAGACGCCAAAGGCCCGCAGCATGCCACGCATGATCTGGTAGTTGCCTTCACCCGTGGGAATCGACGTGTCGGCCACGACGCTGCCGGCAAAGCGCGCGTGCAGGAACTCCAACGAGCCCATGGCTCCCCCGGCCATGCGGCCGTGGCCAAGGTCCTGGCCGGTGGTGATGTGGATGCCGGCGTGGCGCTCCACGTCGTTGAGACACTCGGCCGCCCACGTGAGCATCTCGGCGTCACGCGGGTTGCCCACCCGCGAGTCCGGCGTGGGGGCGAGCACGCACTTCCCCCCGACGACCCGCGTGAGGTCGCGGCTGGCCAGCGGACCGCCGACGCCGATCACCCGCGACCAGTGGACCTTCTCTTCCATACCCATGGCGAGGGCGATGGCCTCGCGATCCGTCGTGAAGCCGGCCGAGCGCGTCCGTTCCAGCGGCGCGATCCGGAATCCGCCCAGTGACAGCTTGCCTGAGCCCGGCGGCGCGTGGGTGGCGATGGACAGCGTCCAAGGCTGGGCGGGGTGGGTGTAGCGGTACACCCAGATGTTCGCGTTGCGCGTCCCGGCGAGGTCGGGAACAAGCGCCGCGCAGTCGGCGGGGGAGAGGACGGTGCGTTGCACGCTGAAATGTAAGGGAGCCGGGGGCCCCCCCGCACCGGTGCGCGAGTCGGTATTTTCCCCTCGGCGTCCCGCTTGCCCTGGAGTGATCTCGATGCGTCGGTTCCTGATTGGTGCGACTCTCGTTCTGTTGCTGGCTCCGCGGCTCGGGGCGCAGGGGCATCTGGCATCCCTCGACTCGGCGTGGGCGGCCATCGGCCGCACGTACTTCGATTCGGCGTTGGTGGCCGGACCGTGGCGCACGCTGCACGACTCCCTCCGACAGGGATTGGGCACCGAGCCAGCGCTGGACTCGGTCCGCCGCGCGATCCGCACCTTGATCGCGTTCCCCAGGCAATCGCACTTCGCACTCATCCCTGCCGACGCGGTGCCGCCGCCCGGCAGCGGGCGGACGAGCTCGCGCGGAGTCCCCGGCAGCACGGGCATTGACGTCCGGATGATCGGCGACACGCTCGTGGCGTGGCGGGTCACGCCGGGTAGTCCCGCCGCGTCCGCCGGCGTGCGGCCAGGCGACATCATCTCGCATCTCGACACCACATCGATCGCGGGCGTCGTCTCGCGGCTGGGCACGGCCCTTCCGGCGGACTCGCGCCGGCGCCGGATGCTCGCCACGCAGTACGCGATGTCGCAGCTCGGCGGCAGCACCGGCGACACCGTCAGGCTCACGCTTCGTCTGGATGACGGGAGCCCGCGGGCGCTCACCTTGGTGCGCGCGACGCTCGCCGGCCGCGTCCAGCAGTACGGCAATCTCCCGCCGCTGGCCGTCCGGGCCTCGTTGGACTCCGTGCCCGTGCGGACGACGCGCGGCCTCGTCCAGATCCCGGTCGTGCACTTCTCATCGTGGTTTCCCATCATCATCCCGGATCTCGACCGCTACCTCTTCGCCGCTCGCGGAGCGCCGGGTCTCATCCTCGATCTCCGCGGCAACCCCGGGGGCGTCGTGGGCATGGTGGGCGGCGTGGCCGGCCACTTCACCGACACGGTCGTGAGCCTTGGCACGATGTACGGCCGCGGCTCCACCCTGCACCTCCGCACCAATCCGCGGGTGGTGAATGGCGCCGGCCAGCGGACCACGACGATCACCGTGCCGGTGGCCATCCTGGTGGATGACTTCTCGGCCAGCGCCACCGAGTTCTTCAGCGCCGGGATGCAGGCACTGGGGCGGGCCCGCATCTTCGGGGTCGCGACGGCGGGGCAATCCCTCCCGGCCGCGATGTTCCGGCTCCCCAGCGGCGATGTCCTGATGCACCCCATCGCCGACCACGAGGACCCAAGCGGGCGCCGAGTGGAAGGGTCCGGGGTAACACCTGACACCCCTGCGCCGTTGACCCGTACGGACCTCCGTACCGGTCGCGACGCGGCGCTCGAAGCGGCACGCGAGTGGCTCGCGCGCACCATCAAGCAGTGATTCGATGCACGTCCCAAGCTCGCAACTCCCTCCCCTTGCAGAGGTCCCGATGACCCGCCCGTCCATCCGTTCCACCGTGCTCGCCGCTGCGCTCCTGGCCCTCGCCTCCGGCTCGCTCGCCGCGCAAGACCCCGCAGCCATCCTCGCGCGTTATCGGCAAGCCATCGACCCGCAGGGGCTCATTCCCTCGGTCCAGGGGATGAAGTCCACGCTCACGATGGAAGTCCCCTCCATGGGAATGAACGCGACCATCAACGCCGTGCAGCGCCGCCCCAACAAGATGGTGATGACAATCGAGATTCCCGGACTCGGCGAGATGCGGCAGGGGTACGACGGCGAGACGGCGTGGGCCAGCGATCCCATGCAGGGACCGCGACTGGTCACGGGCCAGGAAGCCGCAGCGCTGGTGGACGGGGCCGATATGGGCTCGATGTCACGGTCGCCGGAGCAGTTCACCAAGATGGAACCGGCCGGCGAGGGCGAGGTGGACGGCGAGAAGACCGCCTGCATCAAGCTCACGTGGAAGTCGGGGCGCGAAACGACGGAGTGCTACTCGGTGACGAGCGGGCTGCTGCTCGAGACCCGGGCGAAGTCCATGACGCAGATGGGCGAGATCGAAGCGGTCTCGCGCATCTCCGACTACCGCAACGTCGGCGGCATCATGGTGCCGCATAAGATGACGCAGAACGCGATGGGCATGCAGCAGATCATGACCACGATGTCGGTGGAGTTCGGCCCGCAGCCGGCGGCGCTCTTCGAGCTTCCGGCGGAGATCAAGGCGCTCAAGCCCTGATCCCGAGACGGCGATGACCTCGGTCGCGAGACGGCTCGGCAAGTTCGTCCTCGTGGTCGGCGGGCTCAAGGTGATCGCGCTCGGCGCGATGGCCGCGTGGCTGCTACGCGACCCGACCCCCACCTTTGACGCGCGCCGCAGCACGCTCGCGCGCGCCGAGGTCGGTCCCGTCACCAGCGACGGCGTCACGAGCGAGCAGGACGTGCGCATCGTGGCCAGCAGCGGGCTGAGCTTCGAGGTGGCCATCCGCAGGCCCGCGGCACCCGAGGCGGTGGTGGCGCGCCGCCAACTCTTCGTCGTGCTCGGCGGACACGAGCGCGGCAAGGGTGCGGCCCAGCTCATCGGCGATACGCGGGGCGCGATCTTCGCGTCCCTTGAGTATCCCTTCGACGGCAACCACCGCGCCACAGGACTCGCCGTGCTCGGCGAGGTGCCGGCCATCCGCCGGGCGCTGTACGACACGCCGCCAGCGGTCTCCCTGGCGCTGGACTATCTCCTGGCTCGCCCCGACGTGGACTCCACGCGGGTGGAGCTGGTGGGAGCGAGCTTCGGTGCGCCCTTCGCCACCATCGCCGCCGCGCGCGATCACCGCGTCTCGCGGCTGTGGCTGGCCCACGGCGGCGGCGACACCTACGCCCTGATCGCCCGCGGACTGGAGCGCGAGATCACCAACGCGCCGCTCCGGGCCGGCGTGGCGCACCTCGGCAATCTGCTGGCCTCGGGACCGCGCTTCACGCCGGAGAAGTGGGTGGGCCAGGTGGCGCCGCGTCCCCTCGTGATGCTCAACGCCGAAGAGGACGAGAAGATCCCGCGGCGCTCGGTGGATCTCCTCTACGCCGCGGCGGGCGAGCCCAAGGAACTCGTCTGGCTGCCGGGCAAGCACATGATGGGGAGCCGCCCCGAGGTCATCGAGCAGCTCATCGCCGCGGTGCAGGCGCGCGCGGCTACCGCCCCAGTGCCTCGATGAAGAACTCCATCATCCGCTGCTGATTGATGGCCGTGTGCCCGAGGTCGGGGCCCACTTGGACGTCGAAGCTCTTCCCCGCCGCCTGCAGTGCCCGGATCAACTGCATCGAGTTATTCGGATGCACGTTGTCGTCGGCGGTGCCGTAGTAGATCATCAGCCGTCCGCGCAGAGCCTCCGCGTACTCCATCGCGTTGCCCTTGGCGTAGCCCTCGGGGTTCGCCTGCGGCGTGTACATGAAGCGCTCGGTGTAGATCGTATCGTAGTGGTGCCAGCTCGTCACGGCGCTGGCCGCGCTCGCGGCGTGGAACTCGTTCGGATAGCGCAGCAGCGCCAGCGCCGCGGCATAGCCGCCGTAGGACGTGCCGAAGATGCCGACGCGGCCGCCGTCCACGAAGGGAAGCTGCGCCAACGCACGTGAGGCCGCCGCGAGGTCGTCGATCTCCACCTCACCCAGCTTCAGGTACAACGCATCGAGCGCGCGCTTGCCGCGCCCGGCCGCCGAGCGCGTGTCGAGCGACACCACGAGGAATCCGAACTCGGTGAGCGACGACGGCGGCGTGAAGGTCTCGCGGGCGCCATTCGTGGCCGGCCCGTTGTACACGGAGAACAGCACGGGGTACTGCTTCGTCGGATCGAAGTCCGAGGGATAGTGCACCAGCATCGGCAGCGTGGTGGTGCCGTCGGCGGCCACATACTCGCGCATCTCCACCGGGCGGAACCCCGCTGCCCGGAACGCGCTCATATCGCTCTCGGCCACGGTCGCCAGCACCCGGCCGCTCGCGTCGTGCAGCCGCGTCACCGGTGGCGTGCCATGCGTCTGCGAGACCGCCGTGAAGTGCCGCCCGTCGGGGGCGATGCTCACCGTGTGGTGTAGCGCGGGGTCGGTGAGCCGGCGATCGCCACGCCCGTTCAACCCCACGCGGTGCAGCTGCTGCTTGAGGTAGTTGTCGCCGCTGCGCGCGTAGTACCAGAGTTGCCCACTGCGCTCGTCCACCTTCACCACGCTCCCGACTTCGAACGGATGCGCGGTGAGCGTGGCCAGCAGTCGCCCCGTGAGATCGTACAGGTAGAGGTTGCGGAAGCCCGTGCGCTCGCTGGCCCAAATGAAGCGCTTGCCGTCGGCCAGCCAGGTGAGCGCCGGATTGTTCTCCACCCACCCGGTGGGCCACGCCTCGCGGATCACCACGCGGCAGGTGGCGCTGGCGGGACTGCAGGCCGCGAACTCCATCACGTTCTGGCGGCGATTGGTACGGTTCACCAGGAGCTCGCTGCCGTCGGGGCTCCAGCGGATGTTGTAGACATAGTGTCCCACGACATCGTCCGTGAACGGCTGACCGTCCCGAATGTCGAGCTGGGTGCTCCGCCCGCTGGCGATGTCGTACACGAACAGGTCCACGATGGGATTGGCCGTCCCCGCCTTGGGATAGGCCTCGATCTCCACCCCGCCCTGCACCGCCGTCACGTCCGTCTGCAGCCAGTAGTCGCGTACGGGCTTCTCGTCAAAGCGGTAGTACGCGAGCTTCGATCCATCGGGGGACCACCACATCGCCGTCGTCTGGTCGAGTTCCTCACCATACACCCAGCTGGCGGTGCCGTACTTGATCCGCTCCTCGGCGCTTCCGTCGGTGGTGATCTGCCGGACGTCGCGCCCGATGCGGTCCTCGATGAAGATGTTGCGGTCACGGTAGATGGCGCGCCGCGACGAGTCAGGCGTCCAGGACTCGGTGAGCTGGCGTCCGCGAGCCGGGCCGCCGCGTCCGAATGGCGCTCGCTGCGCACCGGCGGCCGGCGCCGGTCCGGACGTGCGCGTCGGGACGTCGAAGCGCCGACGTTCCCCGCCTAGCATATAGTCGAAGGAGCGGCCGTCTTCCGACCAAGTGACCTGCACCCCGCCGTTGCGGACGGCGCCGTTGAGCTTGGGCGCCATCTCCGCCCAGCGGGCATAGCCGGGCATCTCGCGCAGGCGGTCCTGCGCGGCGGAAGTCGCGGGGAACAGTCCGAGGCTCGCGACGAGCGCGAGCAGCGGCAGCGAAGGGCGGAGCGTCATCATCGCGGAACGGGCGAAGGGTGGCTACCGAACACTACGCGCAGCGCCGCAATCCGCTGACCACGGCCGTCAGCGTGTCGGCCAGGGTGGGCCCTGGTCCCGCCGCGTCACGGCCCGCACCCCGCGGTACACGAAGCGCTGCACGCGCTTTCCTTCGTAGGTCTCGGTCGTGAAGATGTTCCCGCGCGAGTCGGTAGCAATCGAATGCACGGCAAAGAACTGGCCCGGCTGGCGCCCGCCGCCGCCGAAGCTCGTCAGCACGGTGAGCGACTTGCGGTCCATCACATACACGCGCTCGTTCTTGCCGTCGGCGAGGTACAGGTAGCGCTGCTCGGGATCGCGCGAGAAGGCGATGTCCCAGACGGCGCCGTCACCGAGCGTGCGCGGGGCGACCCGCACCTCATTCACGTACTCGCCGCCCTGCCGGAACACCTGGATGCGGTTGTTCGGGCGGTCGCAGACGTACACGAGCCCGTCGGTAGACGGTTCGGCACAGTGCACCGGATTCCGGAACTGCTGCGCCAGCGGCGCATCCGGGTTGTACGGGCCGAGGTTCGAGTCCGACGGCATGTTGCCGTAGGCACCCCAGAATCGCTTCACGGCGCCGGTGGTCATGTCGAGCACGGCCACGCGCTTGTTGCCGTAGCCGTCGGCCACGAAGGCCTCGTTGGCGCGCGTGTCGAACGAGATCTTGGCCACGCGCCCGAAGAACTCCGTGCTGCGGCTGTTGGCGGCCTCGCCCGGACGGCCGAGCTGCGTGAGGAACTGCCCCTCGCGCGTGAACTTCAGGATATGCGAATCGCCCTGCCCGTTCCCGCCGATCCACACGTTGTCACGATGGTCAATGGCGATGCCATGGTTGGACGCCGGCCAGGTGTACCCCTCGCCCGGTCCGCCCCACGAGCGCACGAGGTTGCCTTCGGGATCGAACTCCAGCACCGGCGGGGCCGGCGCGCAGCAGTCGCCGGTGGGCGGGTCCTGCGCAGCGCCAATCTCCGTGCGCGCATTCAGCGACTGATGCCGATGCACGATGTACACGTGGTCACGCGAGTCCACGCCGACGCCGATCACGGAGCCGATCACCCACCCGTTCGGCAGGGGCTTGGGCCAGAAGGGATCCACTTCGAACACCGGAGCCTGCACCGGCTGCTGGGCGAGGGAGGCGCCGAGCCGCGCCTGGCCGATGGCCAACGTGAGGATCACCGCGCCGAGCGTTCCGGCCGTGACGAGCGTACGCGTACGGGACATCCGAGCTCCGGTCCGAAGTGTTTGCTGCCGTATCGGGCGCGCCCGGTGTGAGGGCGCGCCGCATATGCTATATCTCCCCACCGTGATGCACCAGCCACGCACCCTGCTTGCCATCGCGGTCGGCGCCCTGCTCCTCGGCGCGCCCCGCGCCCTCGACCCGCACGAGATCCCCGAACGGGTGGCCGTGCGGGGATGGGTCGTGCCGCGCGATGCCACTCTTACGCTGTACCTGCGCGTCCCGCTGGAGGCGATGCGCGACCTCGACTTCCCGTTGCGCGACGATGGGGCGCTCGACCTCGTGCGCGTGCGCGAGCTGCTGCCCGATGCGGCGCGACTCTGGATCGCCGCCGGCTTGGCGGTGGAGGCCGATGGCGAGGCCGTGGCCGGGCCCCGCATCACCGGCGCACGGCTCGCGCTGCCAGACGACCGTGCGTTCGAATCGCTCGACGCCGCGGCGGCGAACTTCGAGGCGCCGCTGCTCGGCGACAGCGTCGCGATCGTGTGGCAGCAGGCGCTGTTCGACGTGCGACTCGAGTACACCTTGCCGCGCGCCGGTGCCGCCATCACACTCACGCCGGCCCTCGCTCGCCTCGGCGTGCGCACCACGACCGTGCTGCACATCGCGCTCGAAGGCGGCGAGGTCCGCACCCTGGCCTATCCCGGCGACCCGGGGCGGGTCGCGCTCGACCCCTCGTGGTGGGCCAGCGCATGGCAGTTCATCGGCGAGGGCTTCCGCCACATCCTCGGCGGGCTCGACCACCTGCTCTTCGTACTCTGCCTCGTGCTCCCGCTGCGACGCTGGCGCGCGCTCGTCGTCATCGTCACGGCGTTCACGCTCGCGCACTCGCTGACCTTGGGCGCGGCCGCCCTCGGCGTGGTACCCACCGCGCTCTGGTTCCCGCCCCTTGTCGAAACGCTGATCGCGCTGAGCATTGTGTGGCTTACGGTGGAGAACGTGCTGCTGCCCGCGGAGCGGCTGGAGGGCCGCTGGAAGCTCGCCTTCCTGTTCGGTCTCGTGCACGGTTTCGGCTTCTCGTTCGCGCTGGTGGACGTGTTGCAGTTCGCCGGCGGCAACCTCGTGACGGCACTCGCCAGCTTCAACGTGGGCGTGGAACTGGGCCAGCTGCTCGTCCTCGCCCTGGCGATGCCGGCGCTCGCGCTCCTGCGGCGAGTGGTCCCCGAGGAGCGTGGCCATCTCATCGTGTGGGTTGGGTCGGCGTTCATTGCCCATACCGCGTGGCATTGGATGGCCGAGCGCTGGGCGGACTTCCGTGCGCACGAGCTGGCCATCTCGGCGCCCGTGCTCGACGCGACGTTCGCACTGCACCTCATGCGCGCCGCGCTGGTGGCCGCGCTCGCGCTGGCCCTCGGGCTGGCCTTCCGGCACATTCTCCGTCGATTCGCGCCGTCCGACGCCCCTGCCCCCGACCCACAGCATACGCCGTGATCCGCACCATCATCCTTGCCGTAGTGTTGCTCGCGCTCAGCTCACCTGCGCCTGCCCAAGAGGCCACGCGCTCCACCGCCGACGGCGTCTACACCCGCCAACAGGCCGACGCCGGGCGCGATCTCTTCGCCTATGCCTGCCAGTCCTGCCACGCCCCCACGCAGCATTCCGGCGCGCCCTTCCAGAGCAAGTGGTTCGGCCGCACCCTTGGCGAGCTATTCGGCTACCTGCGCCGCGAGATGCCGCAGACGGATCCTGGCACCATGAGCGACGAGGAGTATGCCGCGCTGACGGCGTACATGATGCGCATCAACGGCATGCCCACCGGCAGCGTCCCTCTCGCGGCGGACTCCGCCGCGTTGCATCGTATCCGCATCGATTCCGTCCCCACCACGGCCGGCGCGCAACGCTCACGCCGCCGCTGATCACGCACCACCGGAGCTCCCGATGTCCCGTCCGCTCGTCCACTGGCTCGCGCTCGCCCTCCTCCTCCCCGTCGCGCTTGACGCGCAGCACGTGCGCCCCATCACGGCCCCCGGCGGCGTCGGCCCGGTCGCCAAGCCCGACGCGCGCGGCAGTGTCGTCGGCGAATGGCGCGTCTGGGGCGGCGATGCCTGGAGCTCGCGCTACGCCCCGCTCGACCAGATCAACGCCCGCAACTTCGATTCCCTGACCGTCGCCTGGCAGTGGAACGCCGGCGCCTTCGGCAGCGACGAGTACTACCGCACCACGCCGCTGTATGCGAACGGCCGCCTCTTCACTGTGGCCACCACGCGCCGCATCGCCGCCGCCATCGATCCCGAAACGGGCGAGACGCTGTGGTCGTACCGGCTCGAGGAAGGCATCCGCTGGCAGAAGGCGCCGCGCCAGTTCGCCGGCCGCGGCCTCACGTACTGGACCGACGGCACCATCGAGCGCATCATCGTCGTCACGCCTGGCTACCACATGGTCTCGCTCGATGCGCGGACCGGCATCCCCGACCCGAACTTCGGCGTGGACGGGATCGTGGACCTGCAAGCCGGACTCGGCTTCGACCTCGTGCCGCTGGCCGTGGACGACTCGGGGCCCATCATCATCTCCGACGCCGCGCCGCTGCGCCGCGCCCGTCCGGGCGAGGGCTGGGACCCGGTCACGCGCACCGGCGCCGACGGCAGCGTGGGCATCGACCCCGTGCACGGGCAGATCGCCAACAGCTCACCGGCGATCATGGTCAACGACGTCATCGTCGTCGGCAACTCGGCCATCCACGGCTACTACCCGATCCGCGTCCGCAATCTCCCCGGCTACATCCGCGGCTTCGACGTGCGCACCGGCCGCCAGATGTGGCGCTTCAATCTCGTGCCGCAGCCCGGTGAGTTCGGCGCCGAGACCTGGGAGCGCGGCTCGGCCGTGGGCACCGAGGGCGTCGGGAAGAATGATGCCTGGGCCACCTACTCGGCGGATCCCGCACTCAACCTGGTGTACATCCCGGTTGGCATGCCGCTGATGGACGAATACGGTGGCCACCGCCCGGGCGACAATCTCTACGGCAACTCGCTGGTGGCAATCGACGCCAAGACCGGCCAGCGCAGATGGCACTTCCAGATGGTGCACCACGACATCTGGGACTACGACACGCCGATGGCGCCGAACCTCTTCGACGCGGTGATTGATGGCCGACCGCGCAAGGTGATCGCGCAGACGACCAAGCAAGGCTGGATCTACACGTTCGACCGCGCCACGGGCGAGCCCATCTGGCCGATTGTCGAACGCCCGGTGCCCGCCAGTGACGTGCCGGGTGAGCGCGCGTCGCCGACCCAGCCGATTCCGACGAAGCCTGAGCCCTACGCGCAGCAGGGGCTCGAGGAAGAGGACCTGATCGACTACACGCCGGCCATCCGCGACTCGGCGCTGGTCCTCGCCCGCAAGTGCCGCATGGGCCCGTACTTCATTCCCGCCGTGCTCGCCGACGGCAGCGGCCCCACGGGGCTGCGGTGTTCGTGGTACGCACCGGGCGCCTCGGGCGGCACGAACATTGATGGCGGCGCGGCGGTGGATCTCGAGACCGGCATGATGTACGTGGCTGCGCTCAGCGGGCTCTCGACGATTTCGTTGGCGAAGGATCCGTGCTCGGAGTTCCGCTTCAGCTCCCCGCGCGACAACTGCGGCCTCATCGGCGCCCTTCCCCCGCCGCCCGGCTATGTGGCGCCTGAGAGCCGCGGCGGCGGATTCGGGGGCCGCGCGGCGGCGTCATTGCTGCACGGCGTCTCGATCCTCAAGCCGCGCGAACTCGGCGGCATCACGGCCTACGACATGCGCTCGGGCGAGAAGCGCTTCTGGTTGCCCAACGGCGGGTACATCCCGGTGACGAGCAACGACCCGCTCTTCGCCGGCGTGACGCTGCCGCCGCGCCCGGCCGGCGGCCAGGCACAGGCCATCGTGACGAAGACGCTGCTCATCTACGGCACCGGCCGCTCGGGTGGCGTGCCCAACACGCCGCCGCGGCTCTTCGCGGTGGACAAGGCCACGGGCCGGCAAGTCGGTGCGGTGGAGATCCCCGCCCGCACCACCGCGCTGCCGATGACGTTCATGCATCGGGGCAAGCAGTACATCGTGTTCGCGACTGGAGCGGGTGCCACCACCGCTTTGGTTGCGTTGCGCCTTCCCTAGATCTTTTTGCACCAGAGGCACAGGGACACAGAGAACGCAGATTGAAAGGGGGCTCGGCATCTGAACGCCGAGCCCCCTTTTCAATTTCTGTGCCTCTGTGTCCCTGTGGCCAAGCAGTTCCTACTGGTAGAACCGCCAGGACGCCCGATAGTCGCGAGTCAGAGGCACATTCAGCATCCGCGCACGGACCAGTTCCACCGGCATCCGCCCGCCCTGCAAGATCGCGTCGTGGAACTCCTTGTCGGTCATCCGCCCCGACTGCACGAGCTCCCGGTGCAACGCCCGGAACTGCAGCCCGCCGAGCATATACGCCGCCTGATACATCGGCGAGTAGGTCCCGTTGAACGAGCGCCGCACCTCGGCCTCGGCGTTGGCCCGCTCGTGCCCCACGCGGTTGACGAGGAAGTCCACCGCTTCCTGTGGCGTCATCGTGCCGAGGTGGAATCGCAGTGAGAAGATGATCCGCGCCGCGCGGTGCGAGCGCCAGAAGAGCATCCCCATGCGGTCCTGTGGCGTCGGCGCGAAGCCCTTGTCCCAAAGCAGCATCTCCCACCAGAGCGCCCAACCCTCGCCCCAGAATGGCGTGCTGAACAGCCCGCGGTGCTGGTTGTAGCGCTGCGTCATGAAGCCCTGCAGGTGATGCCCGGGAATCAACTCGTGATGCACCGTCGCCAGGGAGAAGTGAGGGTTGTTCCCGCGCATCGCCATGAGCTTGTCGTCGTGCTGCATGGAGTCGGTCGGGTACGCAACCTGAATCACCTCGCCACCTAGGAAGAACGGCGACACCAACTGCTGCCGCGGCGGCATCATCTCCATGCGCCAGACTTCGTCCGCCAAGGGCGGCACCGTCACCAGATCGCGCTCGGTGATGAAGTTCAGCGAGTAACGCGCCAGGTCGCGCACCATCGCCGGCTGGTCGCCCGGCGGCACGAAGGCCTGCTTCACTGCCTCCAGCGCGGCGCGCCAGTCGTCGCCGAAGCCCATCTCGCGAGCGGCCTTGACCTGCTCCGCCTCGATCCACGCAAACTCGCGCTCGGCGATCTGCAGCAGCTCCTGCGGCGTGTACACGATGAACTCGAAGCCGAGGTCGGCCGTCACGCCAGGCACGCCGATGGGATCACCGATGATCGGTTCCTCCTCGCCCTGCTTCTGGCCCACGACCACCTCACGGATGGCGGTCGCGTAGCGCGTCATCCCCTCATTCACGCGACGGAACGGATCGGCCGTCCACCAAGAGAACTCGGGGTCATAGCCGGACGAGAAGCGATGCCAGTTGCGGAGCTGGGTCTGTAGGCCGCTGAGGTAGTCGAGGGCGCGCAGTCCCACGATGCGCTGGGCGCGTGGGATGTTCGCCGACTGCGGCGCGCGTGCGCGCACGCCGCGGGTGAGCGAGTCCAACTGCTTGGCGAGGTCGGCGAGGGCCCGCGCGCTCGCCTGGCCGTCGGGCGACTCAAGGCGGCGGCGTTGCTCCTCAAAGCCCGCCACCACCGCGCCGAAGGGCACCAAAGGCCGCATCTCGGCCGCCAGACGCGCGTCGCGCGCCAGTTGGTCGAGCTCCTGGCGCAGGCGATTGTCGAGGAGGACGTAGTCGATCTTCCCCTCTTGGCTCAGTCGGTCGAACGGCATCCGGGCGAGCCGCGCGCGCCACTCGGTGTAGAACGCCGTCAGGCGCTCGGCGCGGGCCGGCGAATAGGGCACCGACCACCGTCGGAGCAGTGCACCCCGATCGGACACATACAGCGACACCGTGTCGCGCAGCTCGGAGAGCGCCGTGGGCTGCGGCGGGGCCACGCGCTGCGCCGGCAGCGTCGCCTGCGGGAGCGCCGCGCCGAGCAGCGCGATGCCAAGGACCAGGGCCGACGACGTTCTCATGGATTCCTCTCGTAGCGCTTGAGCGCGCGTGGGCCCACTTCGGCGCCGTAGATCACGCCGTTCCTGTCCACTGCCACACCTTCGGCAGCACTGGTGTTACGTGTCTCGCGCACCGGATCGGGGATGAAGGCCGTGACCTCGCCCGTACGGGCGTTGCCGATGCGGATGCCGCGTTGCCACTCCGGACGCGACGGCGCGATAGACCCCGACTCCGAGTCAGCCACGTAGATCACGTCGTTCGCATCAATGAAGATCCCGCTCGCACGCGAGAACTGGTACCAGGTGTCGAGCAGGCGGCCGTGCTGGTCGAGGATCAGGATCCGGTCGTTGGAGCGGTCGCCGACGAAGAGCCGTCCTTGCGAATCCATCGCCAAGGCGTGGGGTTGATCGAACGATCCTTCGCCGCTCCCGACCACGCTGCCCAGCGACAGCAAGAGCTTGCCACTGCGATCGAACTTGAGCAGTCGCGCGTTCGAGCCCGGGCGCGAGGAATGCCCCTCGGCCACCCAGATGTCACCGTTCGGCGCCACGAGCACCGCGTTGGGCTGCCAGAAATAGCCCGGCTCGCGTCCGCCACCTTTGGCGCCCAACGTCATCAGCAGCACGCCCTCGGGTGAGAACTTCAGCACTTGGTGCCCGATGACCTGCGACGAGTCCACCGTGCCAGTCGCGCCAGCGGCCGCGCGCAGCGCCGCCCGGTTGTCGCGTGCATCGGTGACCCAGACGTTGCCCTCGTGGTCCACCGTCATGCCGTGCGGCCAGGCGACGAGACCGCGGCCGAAAGAGCGCACGAGGTTGCCCTGCGCGTCGAACTTGAGGATCGGATCGAGATTCGACGCCGCGCAGTCGTTGGCGCCACAGCGCTCTCCGACCCACACGCTCACGCCATCGCGATCGATCGCCACCGCGCTGGTGGCGCCCCAGCTGCGTCCATCAGGCATTTTGGCCCAGCCCTCCACCGTGCGGTACGGATTAGGCCGATCGTTCACCGGCGCGACGCCCTGCGCACCGAGCGCGCCGGAGACCAACACCAGCAGCGCGCCGAGATGCAGCGGGCGCAGCGAGCGAATCCTGTCCATCACTCCTCCTCATCCCGGCGCGCCGGCTGCGCCTCGTAGTTGATCGTCGGAAACGCGAACGCCGCATCGAGCGCCGGGTCCGTGCCCTGCCCCAGCACTCGTTTGGCCCCGTACTCGCCGAGCAGTGGCGCGAACTTGAATCCCTCCGCCTGCCCAGCGCCCGCCACCCACACATTCGACGCACCCGGCAGCCGATCCACGATGAAGTTGCGATTGGAGCTGCTCTCGTAGTGGCAGGCGCGCGTCTCGAGCAGCGGTGCCTCGGCCAGCGCCGGGAACACCCGCGCCAGCACGCGTCGCGACCCCTCCACGCGATCCTCGTTGGCGTGGCGCGAGCTGAGGTCAGGATCCTGCGCGCGCGGATCGGGCACCGGGCGCGGCGGGGGCGGCGCGTCATCGTCGTCATCGGACGGCGGGCGCGGCGCCGCGAATGCGCCTCGCACGCGGAAGCCGCGACTGTCCACTGGCAGTGCGCCCCAGCCCGTCACGCCTGGCACGTTCCAGCTCGGGATGTTCGGCGCGGTGAAGCTCGTGTCGCCCTCGGGAGTACCGAAGTAGCACACGTAGCCAAGCGGCGTGCGCATGCGGTCGCCCAGCTGCTCCGGGAAAACCTTCCGCAACCAGGGTCCGCAGGCGAACACGTATGAGTCGGCGCGCAGCACCGTGCCATCGCCGAGCACGATGCCATCCATTGCGCCATTCGCGATGGTGCCCGGCCGCACGCGCGCCACGCGGAACTCCACGCCGGCATCGCGTGCCACCGCCAACGTGGCCTGCACCGAGGCCCGCGCCCGCGCCACACCGGCGTCGGGCTCGCACACGATCACGCCGTAGGGCTCGCTGTTGATCATCGGCCAGCGACGCCTGGCGTCGTCTGGCGAGACCTTCTCGTAGCGCACGCCGAGGGCATCCCACGTCTCCATCGTCCGTGTGGTGAAGGGCTCGGCACGCTCGCGGAAGATCACATCACCCGTCTCGAGGAAGAATCGCGTCCCGAAGCGGGGGGCGTACTCGGCGTCGAAGTCGCGCCAACGCGTGATGCTCTCGCGCGCCCAGCGCGTCCACAGCTCCGACGACTCGGCGCGGTCACCGTAGGAGGAGCGGATGCCCCGCGTCTCGTCGCCGCTGGTGGAGCGCGAGTTGGCGGCGCCGTATTGGTCAATGAGCGTCACCCGCACGCCGGCGCGCGCGAGGTTGAGCGCGGTGAACGTGCCCCAGACGCCGGCGCCGACCACGATCACGTGCGAGGAGGCGCCGGCACGAACTGGGCGGGAGGTGGCCTGCGCGGCGAGCGCGGCGGGAACGCTGGAGGCCGTGAGCAGGGCGCCGGCGCCGAGTCCGGCGAGGCGCAGGAAGTCGCGGCGCGCCACATCGGCGGCATGATCGTCAGACCGGTCAGTCATGAGCGCGAATGGGAGGGAAAAGGGTCGGGCCGAAGATGCCCCCACGATGCGGTACGCGCAATCGGCGCCGAGGGTTGTCGGGCGCGCTGAGAGGGTTGCCTTCGGTGCGGCAGCGCACGAGTTTCCGCTCCGTGCGCGCCCTCCTGCTCTCGCTCGCCCTCGCCTGCCCCCTTCCCCTCGCCACGCTCCGCGCGCAGGGGAATGTGCCGCCAACCTACACCGACTCCCAGGCCCTGCGCGGACGCGATTGGTTCGAGTCGGCCTGCCTGAGTTGCCATCCCAGCGCGGCGATGTCCTCGCCCGATTTCAAGATCCGCTGGGGAGGGCTCCTCGCGCGGGATCTCTACGAGATCATCAGCACCACCATGCCACAGCTCGAGCCCGGCTCGCTCTCGCGTCGAACGTACGTGGACATCATCGCGTACCTGATGCAGCTGAACGGCATTCCCGCCGGCACCACCCCGCTCACGGCCGACTCGGCCAGTCTCGTCGCCACCCGCCTGCATTTCGGCGCCCCCACCTCCAGCCCCCGCTGACCATGCGCCTCCCCCTCGCTACGCTCGCCGTCGCGCTGTTGCTTCCCGCCGCCCTCGAAGCCCAGGCCCGCGAACCCATCGGCAATCCCTCGGCGACGCTCACGCCGGCCATCCGCATCGGGAACATGGTGTACGCATCGGGGCAGCTGGGCCTGCGCAGCGACGCTCCAGACCAGAGCATCGAGACGCAGACCCGCGCTGCGCTCGAGAACACCAAGCGCGTACTCGAGATGGCCGGCACGACGATGGACCGCGCCGTGCGCTGCACCGTGTTTCTCATCGAGGCGGCCGACTTTCGCGGGATGAACAGCGTGTGGACGGAGTTCTGGCCCAGCTCGCCACCGGCGCGCAGCACGGTGGTCGTCAAGGCACTCGTCATCCCCGGCGCGAATGTGGAGATCGAGTGCATGGCCGTGATGCCGACGCCCTAACGCAGCGTCGTCCACCAAAAGCGGGACCCTTCCACCTCGGCGCGCGCCACGAGATAGCGCGCGCCGTGCTTGCCGAGGATCGCGTCCTCGGCGCCAGTACGGACGCGCCGCAGGGGTTCGCCGTCGGCGGCGAGGACGAGCCACTCCACCTCCAGGCCGTCGGGCGTGGGCGTGCCGCGGAGCCAGAGTTCCCCGTCGCCCATTGCCACGAGGCCGGTGAGCACCGGCATCCTCGGCGCCGCGTTCTCGCGCAGTTCCGCGGCGATGGCGGCGCGCGCCTGCGGATCAGGGATGCCGCGCACGCGGCGAGTCGCCTCCTCCGCGACGTCCTCCGCCCGCGCCGCTCGTGCCTCAACGGTGAAGCCGATCCGGCGACGGAGTGCCCCGCTCGGCGCGTAGATGTCCACGCCCAGCGTCGCACCATTGGCGAAGACCACGGTGCTGTCGTCGCGCAGCACGAAGAAGTCGCCCGGTGCGAGGAGCCGCGGCGCGCTGCGGAACTCGCCGATGGGGAATGTCGGGAGCCGGAAGCCGAGTGTTTGCAGGCGCCGCGGCTCCAGCGAGGCGCTGTCGAGCGCGAAGACGATCACAGGCATCGAGTCGCCGGGCGTCGGGGGGTTGTCGGCACCCAGGACCCGCAGCTCACCTTGCACGAACCCGAATGCCGGATGCGGCGCGGCTGGCAGCACTACGACTGAAGTCGCGCGCGAGGTCCCCTCGGGCCCATAGCGCAGCACGCGGCGCGCCATGATGTCAAAGACGAGTCCCTCCCCATCTCCGGTGAAGTCGAGGAGCCCAGGCATCCGGTACTCTCCCGGCCCACTCCCTTCGCGCCCCACGGGCACGGCGGCATCCGCGCCGGCCGGCACACGAACGACTTCGGCGCGCCGTCCGCTGAGCACGAGCGTGAGCACGTCGCCAGTGGAATGCACCGCAGCCAGCGGCTGCGTCGGCGGAAGACAGACAAGCGGGTCCGCGCAGAGCGGAGCGTCCGGCACCAGGGCAGCCACGGGCACATCCGCGTAGGCGGCTGCCGACCGGATCTCGACCGGCGACCCGGAGTCGCGGGTTGACTCGCCGCAGGCCATCAGCGCCGCGAGTACAATTGGAAGGCGAAGGAGAGGGCGCATCGGGCGAAACTCGGGGCGCCAGCCGCCGTCGGCAAGACGGCAGCCCTGCGCGTAATCAAGAACTAATCCGCCACCCCCGATGTCCACGATGCGCCCCTCCCTCGTACTGTGGTCAGCCGCCGCCAGCCTGATGGTTGCCCCCCTCGCCGCCCAACAGGCACCGGACGCCGCCGCGGCCCGATGGCTCGCCGGCTGCTGGGAGCTCCGGGCCGGCGCCCGCGTCACCCAAGAACAGTGGATGGCCCCCAGCGGCGGCACGATGCTCGGCATGAGCCGTACGGTCGTCCGCGACACGGTCCGCGAGTGGGAGCACCTGCTCATCGGCCCTGGAGCGAACGGCGGCGTGGCCTACACCGCGCGACCCGCCCGGCAAGCCGAGACGTCATTCGCGGCCGAGCACCTCAGCGACACGCTGCTGGTCTTCGCGAACCCCGCGCACGATTTCCCACAGCGCATCCTGTACCGCCGCGTGGGGCGCGATTCGCTGGTGGCACGAATCGAAGGCCCCCGCAGCGGGCAGCTGCGGGGGCTCGATTTCCCGATGCGACGGGTGGACTGCCCCTGACTACGCCACCGCGGCGATCCCCGGTTCGACGACCTTGCCGTCGAACAGGTGCACTTCGCGGTCGGCGTGCTGGGCATAGCGGTGGTCGTGCGTCACCATGCAGATCGTGCTACCCGCGGCGTGCAGCTCCTGCAGCAGTGCCATCACCGCCTCACCGTTCTTGGAGTCGAGGTTACCGGTCGGCTCGTCGGCGAGCAGGATGGCCGGGTCACCCGCCACCGCGCGCGCAACCGCCACGCGCTGCTGCTGACCACCGGAGAGCTGCATCGGGAAGTGCTTGGCCCGGTGGCTCATGCCCACCCGCTCCAGCGCCTTCGCCACACGGTCCTTGCGCTCCGAGACCGGCATGTCGCGATAGGTGAGCGGCAGTTCCACGTTCTCGGCCACCGTGAGGTCGCCGATCAGGTTGAAGGCCTGGAAGATGAAGCCGATCTGCTTGTTGCGGACCTGCGCCCGTTCGGCCGCGCCGAGGTTCGCCACTTCGTGACCCGCCAGCTCATACGTGCCGGCGCTCGGCGAGTCGAGCAGGCCGAGGATCGAGAGCAGGGTGGTCTTGCCACACCCGGACGGGCCGGAAATGGCGACGTACTCTCCCTTATTGATCGAGAAGTGGATGTCGGCGAGCGCGTGCGTCTCGACTTCATCCGTGTAGAACACCTTCTTGATCCCTTCCATCCGGATCAGCGTCGTCATCCCAGCCTCACTTGATGCGTACGCGATCCACGTTCGCGTACTGGGTCATGTCAGATAGCACCACACGGTCGCCCACGTCCAGCCCACGCAGGATCTCGATGGTGTTCACCGAGCTCCGGCCCAACTCCACGCTCACCCGTACGGCGTAATCGCCGCTAGGTTCCAACTTGAAGAGCCCGACCGTCCCGGACCCGGGGCCGAAGGCCGGCCGGCCGGTGAACAGGATATTCGGCATCTTCTGGATCTCGATCGTCCCGTCCACGCTGAGGTCGGGCACCGCACCCGGGGGCAACGGGCCCTCCAAGGCGACGTCAATCGTGACCGTCCCGCCCACCGCCGACGGGTCCTTGCGTGAGACACGCCCACGGACGATTCCGTTGCGTGTGTCGATGCTGGCGGGCTGGCCGATGGCGACGTCCTTGGCCTGCGACTCGGGGATCCGCAGCACCGCCTTGAGACTCCCCGGCTGCACGACCTTGGCCAGCGTGGTGCCCTCGGGCACCCACTGCCCCAGCTGCAGCGTCAGCTCCTGGAGCACGCCATCATCCGGCGCACGGACCTGCAGCGAGCGGAGCCGAGTCTGCTGGTTGCGGGCGATGGCCTTCAGCTGCTCCACCTGCCCGGCCTGCACCGCGATCTGGCTGTCGATTGCCGCCGCCATCAGGGCCAAGCGCTCCTGCTCGATCCGATACCGCGTGGTGAACTCCTCGGCTTGAGCCCGGCGATTCCGCGCCTCGAACTCCGAGATCAGGTTGCGCTTCATGAGGGAGTCGGCGGCCTGCGCCTCCTGCTGCGCGCTCACGAACTGCGTGCGGGTGGTGGCCACCACGCCTTCCTGCGTCAGCAGGTTGCTGCGGAGGTTCGTGCGGAGGTTGAGCAGGTCGATCTCCGCCTGCCGCACCTGCTGCTCGGCCTGCATCGTCTGGATCTGCAGGTCGGGATTGGAGAGCTCGAGGATGAGGGCGCCCGTCTTGAGCTGCGCGCCCGACTCGAAGTGCTTGCGCTCCACGCGGGCCGAGGCCTGTGCAGTGATCCAGCGGATCTGCTCGGGCACGAGCGTGCCGGGGCCGCGCACTTCGCGCACCACGTCGCCGCGGCGCACCGAGTCCACGAGCACCGCCGCGCGGGCCACGGTGGGCACCGCCGGATCGAGGCTCGAGACGGCCACGGTGAGCACGATGACGGCCACCGCGCCGCCGACGATGGCGACGGTACGGCCGGTCTTCTTCTGTGGGGCGCGAACGATATCCATGAAGTCGTGTCCTGGGACGGTCAGTCGTAACGGAGGGCCTGCATCGGATCAACCTTCGAGGCGCGCAGGGCGGGAATGAAGCCCGCCGCCAGCGCGATGAGCGTGAGGAAGAGCACCGCGCTGCCGAACACCGCGGGGTCGTGTCCCTCAAGCCGGTACAGCAGTGACTGGGCGGCGCGGCCGAGCGCGAAGGCCGCCGCCACGCCAATGCTGCCACCGATGAGCACCATCAGGCCCACCTGACGCAGCACGAGGCCGCGCACGCGGGCGCCGTCGGCGCCCAGGGCCATGCGCACGCCGATCTCGCGGGTGCGCTGGGCCACGGAGTAGGCGAGCACGCCGTAGAGGCCCACGGCGGCCAGCAGCGTCGCGAGGATCGCGAAGGCCGCCGACAGGATGCTGATCATGCGGTCCAGGAAGACGTTCTCGCGGATCTGCTGCGGCATCGTCTTCAGGTCCTCCACCGGCATGGCCGGCTCCAGGCGCTTCATCATCGCCGGGATGCTTGCCAACAGCTGCTCCGGAGGGAGCGAGGTGCGCACATAGAAGTTCATGAAGTTCGACCGCGCGTTCTGCCGCCAAGGGGCATAAAACACAGGGGGGACGGTGTCCTTCACCGAGGAGTATACCACATCCCGGACGTAGCCGACGATGAGGGTGGTCATCGAGTCGCGCGCGGCACCGCGGAAGCCCATGAACTTGCCCACGGGGTTCGGGCCGAGGTTGAATTTCCGCGCGAAGGTCTCGTTCACCACCGCCACCGGCGTGGCGCCGGCGATGTCGCTGTCGGTGATCTCGCGGCCCTGCAGCAGCTCCATGCCCAGCGTCGAGAAGTAGGCAGGGCCCACTTCGGTGTAGCGTGAGTTGCAGTCGGTGTCGGGTCCGCACTCAAAGCCCTGCACGCGGACGTCGGTCCCCCAGTTGGAGCCGGCCACGAGCGGCACCATCGACGAGGTCACGCCCGTCACGCCGGGAATCGCGCGCAGCTCCTCCTCGATGCGGCGCAGCAGCACACCGGCACGGAGCGTGTCGTAGCCCACGCGCGACGGCGTCACGGAGAAGGTGACCACGTCATCCACGGCGATGCCGAGGTCCACCCTGGTCACGTTATTGAGCGACTTGAGGAAGAGCCCGGCCGAGACCAGCAGCGCCATGGACAGCGCGATCTGCGCGGTCACGAGCGCGGCGCGGAAGCGCGCCGCGGCGCGCCCACCGGCAATCTGCCCCGCCCCGGCACGGATGGCGCTGATCAAGTCGGCGCGCGTGCTGTGCAACGCCGGGAAGAGCCCGAAGATGAGTCCGGTGAGAATCGCCGTCACCCCGGCGAAGATCAGCACCGACGGCTGCAGCCCGAACGACATCGATTCCGCGGCCTCCGGCGGCAGCAGCGCCGAGATGCCGTCGAGGGTCCACTGCGCCACCAGGAGACTCACCAGTCCGCCCGCCAGCGACAGGATCACCGATTCGGTGAGCAGTTGCGTCAGCAGCTGACGACGCGAGGCCCCGAGCGCCAGGCGCACCCCCATCTCGGTGGCGCGGCCCGCGCCGCGGGCGAGCAGCAGGTTGGCGATGTTGGCGCAGGCGATGAGCAGCACCACGCCCGTGATGCTGAAGAGCATCAGCAGCGGGGTCTCCGCTTCACCGTGGATGCTGCTCTGCCCTCGTGCCCCCGGCTCGACCACCACCTGCTTGGCCTTGAAGCGCGCCATGGTGACGTCGCTCATTCCCTCCTGGAGCGGGGCCTCGACCTCCTCGATGATCGGGCGGTACACGGCGTTGAGCCCGGCTGCCGCCTGCTCCATGCTGCTGCCCGGCTTGAGCCGGCCGAAGGCATAGACCCAATACTCACGACGATTCTCGAACCCGGTGTACGGCACCGTCGAGAAGGCCCCGCGCATCGCCAGGGACACGTACACCGCCGGGCGGGAGCCCACTGTCGCCCCCTTGAACTCCCGCGGCGTGACGCCGATGATCTCCATCGTCCGGCCATTCACGACCATCGTACGCCCCACCACGTCGGTGCGCGCGCCGAAGCGCTCGCGCCACAGGTCGTTGCTGATCACCACGACGTCGTGGGCCCCGATGACCTCGTCATCACTGGGCCCGAGCAGGCGGCCCAGGGCCGGCTGCACGCCCAGCAGCGGGAAGTAGCCGCCCGACACCCACACGCCCTCGGCCACGCTCGGTTCGTTGTCGATCGAGATGCTGGCGCCGAAGTAGCGATGCGCGGCGATGCCGGCCAGCGCTGTCTGCTGCCGCTCCAGGTCCCGATACATCGGATAGCTGAAGATCTCGTCGCAGTCGCCCTGCTGGTTGCAGGTGGTGCTGCCCGGCATGGGGCCCGGCGCGCTCAGGTTCACCAGCTCCTCGGGCGCGTGCACCGGCAACGGCCGCAGCAGGAGCTGGTCGAACATGGAGTAGATGGCCGCGTTCGCCCCGATCCCCAACGCCAGCGAGAGGATCGCGACGGTGGAGACGAACGGCGTCTTGAGCAGCGTGCGGAACGCGAGGCGGACGTGATGCATCGGCGAGAGTCCGGAAAAGGCTTCAGGGGACGTGAGGTGTCAGTCCTCTGACACACCCAGTCCCCTGAAGGTTTGGAGACACCCTCGCCTACGCCCCCACCGAGGAGGCGGTTTCAGCGCAGCGCGGTCAGATGTCCGACGGCTCGAGATCCAGCACCCAGATGAGCGGGGCGAGCAGGATCGATGGCACATCGAAGGCGCCTTGGAACCATGACAGGATCTGTTCGAGCGTCGCCTCCTCCTCCGCCGTGAGCGGCTGGCCATCGGCGTTCACCATCGTCACGACCTCACCGGAAATGGTGATGGTCGCGAAGGTCTTGTTGCCGACCTTCACCGTGAGGGTTCCCGAGCCGGCCAGGCTGAGGGTTCCGGCCATCTCGACCTTCCGCAGGCCGCGACGGAGGACGCCGTAGAACGTGACCGAGCTGTTCCCGAGACCAAGCTGCACGGTGTTCCGCAGGCCGCGCGACGCGATCTCGGTGGTCCAAGTGATGGTGAGGGTGTTGCCGGAGAGGCTGTAGCCGCTGGCGAGCGAGAACGTCACTTGGTTAACGCCCGTGCCGGCGAACCCTTCGAGGCTGTAGATGACGTTGTCGCCGACATCAACGGCGGTGACGGTGTACTCAAGCACCTTGACGGCCCCTTCGGTGAACACCGAGAGCCGCGCCTCACGGCTGCTGGTGCCTGCCGAATAGACGATGTCCGCATAGCCGCGCTCCACGAGCGGCTCGGCCGGCAGCAGGCTGCTGTTCAGCTGGTACAGGATGAAGCGCACGCCGTTCGCAGGCGCCCCCGTGCGCTCAGTCTGGCCATACGCCTCGATCGAGAGGTCCCACTCGAACGTCTTGCCGAGCAGGGTCACCGGAATGGACGCAGCCGTTTCGGAGCTTGCCATCTCCGCGAGCATATCCCGGTGCCGAATCAGTTGCGCGGTGGGGTCCACCGCGATGACGGCGACCGGCGCGCTGACCGCGGCACCACCCGCCGCCGCGAGCGCGGCATTCATCCACGGGCCGAGTGCGGTCACGGCGTCCGTCGACGGCGAATCGAATGCCGCCTGCGTCAGGGCGATGTCCTGCTGCATCTCCGCCGGTTCGAGCGTGGTCGGGAGCTCGGTGGCGTCGCCACACGCGGCCAGCACGATCAGGGTGGCCGCCGACGCGGCCGCGGAACGAAGTCTGGTCAGGGATCGCATACAGTCCACCGGGTAAGGGGTCCCGAGGCGCCGCGCCATCCGCGTCGCCTCCCGTTCAACTGTACACCACTGCGCAGGACGCTGCCTCACCTGTGTGACGAACGTCACTCCTTCGTGACGGGGGGCCCCGGCTCGCGCTCCACGAGCACCGTGTAGTCGGTTGCCAGGACCGCGACACTCGCCACCGCCGCCCAGAAGGGCAGCAGGGCGGCTCCGGCGATGCCGGCGTTGAGCGGCAGGTCGAGCAGGACGCGCCCCTGCGGATTGCGCAGCACGATGCGCCGGACGTTGCCTTCCTTGATGGCCGCCTTGAGGCGCTCCACAAGCTTCGCGCCGCTGACCTTGAACTCTTCCATCGCCATCGGGTCTCCCAGTGGGGGTCAGGCCTCCGTACGCCGTCCGCGTCGCGATGGTGTCAGCGTCAGGCCGGGCGCTCGGGCCAGTGTACGTCCGGTTGGGCGGGGAGCGGCTGCTCGGTGCCCAGGCGTTCCGCGCTCACCTGGGCAAAGATGAAGTTCTCGGGCGCCACCGGCGATCCCGACATCCGACGCAAGAGCGCCAGCTGGCCCACGTGGGTCATCACGTCGGCGAACGGGCCCTGCAGCAACTGGGTGGGTGAGAGCGAGCCGAGCGAGCCATCGGGCGCCAGCGCGTCGCGCACGGACTCGAGCATGGCGTGAAAGCGCCGCTGTTCGTCCGCGAAGCTCGCCAGGGGTTCGGGCTTCACGGGATAGCTTCCCCCGACCGCGAAGGTGCGCGCGTACCCCAGCACGCTGGTCATGTGGCGCAGGATCTCCACCGGCGTGCGCACCTGCCCGCCGGCGGCAAAGTCGGGATAGTGGGACGGGGCGTCGCGCAGCGCCTTCTGCGTGCGATACGCAATCGCGGCCAGGAGATGCGCCACCAGCCCGCCGGCCGTTCCGGACATGCCTCACCCTCCCCGCGCTCCGTGAGCGCCATCTCGAAGTCCCCAGCCTGCGCGCGTCGGTCACGTGACCGCTTGCCTCTCAAGGTAAGAGGGGCGGAACGCGCGCAGAAGCCGAGCGCGTCCACCCCTGGCCCGCCCTCGAAAAGGGACAGTGGAGTGTCCTCCGATGTGTCCGTCCGCAACGTCGTATCCGTGTGCGGCCGCACGTCTTGCGCGGGCCGCGGAACCCTCGGAACTTGCAGCAGACTGCGGGTACGAGAACACGGACGCGCGGTGGCGTGATCGCGCTTCTTGAGGTGAGACCTGCGCCGGAGCCCACGTCGGGCTCGCTCCGGATCGGAGGACGACACATGAAGCGCATGGCACTCGGAGTTGGACTCATCTCTGCCCTCTCGCTCGCGGCGCCGGACGCACGGCTCCACGCGCAAGTCGCGCAGCAAGTCGCCGCGGTGGAGCCCTGGACGTCGGAGGAGCTGGAGAATCTCCTCGCGCCGATCGCGCTCTACCCCGACCCCATCCTCGCACAGGTGCTCGTCGCGGCCACCTATCCGGACCAGGTGATCGCGGCGCAGGCCTACGTGCGGGCCTTCGGTCCCGACGGCATTGACGACCAGCCGTGGGAGATCAGTGTGAAGGCTGTGGCGCACTACGCGCCGGTGCTCAACCTCATGGCCGAGGGCGAGGACTGGATGACGGCGCTGGGCCAGGCCTATGCCACGCAGCCGCGCGATGTGATGGCGGGGGTGCAGAGCCTCCGTCGGATGGCCAACGCGCACGGCAACTTGCAGACCACCGAGCAGCAAGTGGTCGTGGTGGAGCGCGAGGTCATCCGCATCGAGCCAGCGCAGCCGCGCATCATCTATGTGCCCACGTATGATCCGGCGGTCGTGTACTTCCGTCCGGTGTACATCGCCCGCGCGCACCCGGCGCACTGGGCCTGGGGTGTGGGCTACCCGATCGGCGTCTGGCTGACCTACGACTTCGATTGGTACAACCATCACGTCTATTACCACGGCTGGCACCGCGGTCCACGGTGGGTGGTGGTGGCACGTCCGTGGATCGTGATCTCGCCCATCTATATCGGCCCCCGCTACACGACCGTGGTGGTGAATCGCCGCGTGATCAACCGGCGCTACGATCCGTATCGCCTGCGCGGCTACACCGTGGTGCACAAGCACGTCACGTACGACCGGCGTGGCCGTGGGCGCGATGTGGCGCGCGGCTGGACGGGTGGACGCGGCGTGACGCCAGATCGATACCGCCCCTCGCGGCCCGGCCGCGATGACGATCGTGATCGCGGGCCGAATCGCCCGGACCGTCCGAATCGCCCAGATCGCCCCGACCGTCCGGACCGTCCGGACCGCCCGAATGACCCGGATCGTCCAGACCGTCCGGATCGTCCTGACCGTCCGGATCGCCCGGATCGGCCTGACCGCGGCAGTCGCTCCGCTGAACCCGATCGTGTGGCACCGATTCCTGGTGCCCCGCGTCGCGCCCCGGCTGCCACGCAACCGTCGCGGCAGGCGGTGGCGTCGGAGGGCTGGCGCTCGCCTGCCACCACGCGAGGCACGTCGGCAACGACGAGCCGCACCCCGACCGCGACGCCGCGACCGACGCGTGTGACGGAACGCGTGAGCAATGGCACGTGGAATCCGCGCCCCACCGCGGCCCGGTCCGACGCGCCGCGGGCGAGTGCGCCGCGGGCCAGCACGCCGCGGGCCAGCGTGCCGCGGGCCAGCGCGCCCCGGGCCAGCGCGCCCCGGGCCTCGGCTCCGCCATGCGGCGAAGCGCCACGCGCCGCCGCGCGGCCCAGCGGCAAGGGTTCCGCTCCGGCGGCGGCACCTCGGAGCAGCGGCAGCAACGGACGCGCGTCAGCTCCCCGGAACAGCGGGGGCCGGGCCGCGGCCCCGCGGAGCAGTGGTGGATCGAAGGGGAACTCAAGCGCCCCGCGGCGCGGCGGCAACTAGAACCAGACACGTTGCGCGGTGTGGCCGCGCCCGCACCACACGGTTGGACCCTGACGCGCGCTTGCCTTCACGGCGGCGCGCGTCAGTTTTCCTAGGCACCTTCTCCTCTCGATCCTCCGGAGTTCGCCTGATGTCGAATCGCCCTGCTCTCTTCGCTGTCGCCTCGCTCCTCGCTTCCTCGCTCCTCACTCCTGCGCTCCTCAACGCCCAAGGCGAGCCGCAGCGCTCCGTCTATCACCAGTATCGCGTGGTCACCGTAGCCGAAGGCCTCGTGAATCCCTGGTCCATGGCCTTCCTCCCCGGTGGCGACCTGCTCATCACGGAGCGCCCCGGGCGCCTGCGTCTCGTGCGCAACGGCCGCCTGGCCGCCGAGCCGGTGGCCGGGCTCCCGTCCATTCGTGTCGGCAACCAAGGCGGGCTGCTCGACGTCGTGCCGCACCCCGACTTCGCGCGCAATCGCCTCGTCTACATCTCCTACTCCAAGCCGAGCGAAGACGACACGCGTGGGACCACCGCCGTCATCCGCGCCCGCTTCGAGAACGATCGGCTGAACGACGTGCAGGAGATCTTCGAGGCGCAGGCCTGGTCGCAGGGCCAAGGGCACTACGGCTCGCGCCTCGCCTTCGACCGCAACGGCTACCTCTTCATCACCATCGGCGACCGCCAGGTACCGCCCACCGGCGACCTCGAGCGGCACCCGTCGCAGGACCTCAGCACGCATCACGGGAAGATCCTGCGCCTGCACGATGACGGACGCGTGCCCACGGACAATCCCTTCGTGAACACCCCTGGCGCGCTGCCGCAGATCTACAGTTACGGGCATCGCAATCCGCAGGGACTCATCGTGCACCCGGTGACCAACGAGGTGTGGGCCACCGAGCACGGGCCCCAGGGTGGCGACGAGCTCAACCTGATCGAGGCCGGCAAGAACTATGGCTGGCCGGTGATCGGCTTCGGCGTGAACTACCGCTCCGGCACGGCCATCCACAGCGGCACGGTGCGGCAGGGGATGGAACAGCCCGTGAAGGTGTGGGTGCCGAGCATCGCGACCTCGGGCCTGATGGCGTACACGGGCGCGCCGTTCAACGGCTGGCAGGGGAGCGTCTTCGTTGGCGGGCTCGCCGGCGAGGTGCTGGTGCGCCTCAAGCTCGACGGCACGCGCATCATCGAGGAGGAGCAACTGCTCACGCGGCAGGGCCGCGTGCGCGACGTGCGTCAGGGGCTCGATGGCTTTGTGTACCTGGCCTTCGAGAACCGGATGGGCCAACCGACGTCGGTGGTGCGACTCGAACCGGTGCGCTGACACGCGCCGCGGCCGCCGAGCTCAGCTCGGCGGCAGCGGCTTGCGGTCGTCGAGCGGGGCGAAGTTCGAGAGGAAGCGCAGTTCCTCCACGCTCAGGGACTGCATGCCCTGCGCGCTGATCTTGTCGAGGATGCGGTCCACTTCGTCGCGGGTGAGCTGGTGCACACCCTGCAGGTTGAGCGATTCCCTGCTGAGCCCGACGGCTTTCTTCACCGCCGCGGGCTCCACGGCGTTCACGCGGGCCTTGAACCGTCGCTGGGCCGAGTTGCGACCGAGCCACCAGAGGTAGATCCAGGCGCCGAGATAGCCACCGAGGTGGGCGAAGTGGGCCACGCCCCCGCCTCGCCCGCCGAAGCCGGCGTACAAGGCCAGCGCCGTCGTCACGAGCACCAGCACGCGGGCCTCGACCGGCAGGATGCCCCAGATGTAGATCTTCTCGCGCGGCCAGAACATGGCGAAGGCGAGCATCACGCCGAACACGCCAGCCGAGGCGCCGATGACGGCCGCCCCCGGAGTGAACGCCAGCGAGGCCAGCGCCCCGGTGATGCCGCTGAGCAGGTACAGCGTGATGAAGCGCCGTTCCCCGAGCCGCGCTTCCACTCGCGAGCCGAAGAAGAAGAGCCCCAGCATGTTGAACAGGAGGTGCGTCAGCCCCCCATGCAGGAACATGTAGGTCACGATGGACCACGGCCGCACGATGACGAGGCGCGGGATGAACACCAGCAGCTCGAGGAGCGCCGGCGCGAGGAAGCCCTGCAACGCGAACATCGCCACGTTGGCGACGAGCAGGCGCGTCACCCACGGCGTCATCGGAGCACACCCATCAGGACGTCACCTTCAGGAACGGGGGGAAATGACAGGGACATCCGACGAAAGATAGTCGGCTGCCCTGGGCTCAGCGTGCCGCCGTCGGTAAGGCAAACGCGATGATGGAGTCGCCCGTTCCCCACACGTCGCCGCCACCGGCGGCGATCACGACGTACTGCCGGCCGTCGAACTCGTACGTCATGGGCGTGGCCTTCCCGCCCGCGGGCAAGTCGGACCGCCAGAGTTCGCGTCCGCTCCGCGCCTCGAAGGCGCGGATGGCGCGATCGATCGTTGCGCCGATGAACACCACGCCGCCCGCGGTCACGATGGCGCCGCCGAGGGACACCGAGCCCCATTCCCGCGGCGTGTTGCCGCCATCGGGTGTGGGGAAGGTGCCCAGCGGCACGTTCCACGCGATCTCGCCGCTGCGCAGGCTCACGGCCACCAGCGTGCCGAACGGCGGCGGCGTGCACGGCAATCCACTCGGCCCGCGGATGATTCGGCGACGCATCACCTGCCCGGTACCACGCATGCGCGTGAACTGGTCGCCGGTGCGGGAGGTGATCTCGCGCGCATCGCGCGCATTGAACTCGCGCTCGGGAATGAGTTGCACGAGCGCGGCGACGCGATTCACCGGGAGGATGGCGAGATCGTTGACCCGGTCCACCGCCACGCCGCCCCAGTGCGCGCCCCCGATGTTGGACGGCACCACCAGCGTGCCCTCGCGGCTCGGCGGGGTGAAGGGCCCCTCGTTGCGCAGTGGCGCAAGCAGCGCCGCACAGGCGGCGCGATCGGCGTCGGTGGGGCCCCAGGCATCGGCGGCCGTGAACGCAAGCGGAACGAGTGGCGGCGTACGCACCGTGAACGGCTGCGTCGGCCACGCCGTCTCGCCGACGATGCGACTGCGGGGCACGGCCCGTTCCTCGACGGGGAACACCGGCTCGCCCGTCTCCCGGTGGAGGACGAAGAGCATTCCGGTCTTGGTCGCCTGCACCACCACCGGGATGTGGATCCCGTCGCGCACCACGTCCGCCAGCGCCGGTGGCGCGGCGTTGTCGTAGTCCCAGAGGTCGTGGTGCACGGTCTGGAAGTGCCAGGCCACCTCACCCGTGCGCGCGCGCAGCGCCACGATCGAGTTCGCGTAGCGATTGTCACCCGGACGGAGCCCCCCGAAATAATCCGGGGCCGCGCTGCCAGTCGGCACGAACACCAACCCCCGCGTCGGATCGGCCACGAGGACCGACCACGCGTTGGCTCCACCGGTACGTCGGGCCGAGTTTCGCTGCCAGCTCGAATCGCTGGGCGCGTCACCGCGCTGGGGAATCGGATCGAACGTCCAGCGCAATGCGCCGGTGCGGGCGTCGAAGGCGCGAATCTCGCCGCTGGCGGGATCCACGCGGGAGTTGTCGGCGATGGAGCTGCCGAGCACGAGCTGGTCGCCGATCACGAGTGGCGGCGAGGTTTGTTGGTACGAGGAAAACTCCGCGGGCGCGATGCGCAGTCCGCGGCGGAGGTTCACGCTGCCGTCGCGCCCGAAGCCCTCGCAGCGCGCGCCGGTGGCGGCATCGAGCGCGATGAGCCGCGCGTCAATCGTCGCCACGAAGATGCGTCGGGCACAGCGACTCCCGGGAGCCGCGGTGGAGTCTACCCAGTACGACACGCCACGACTCGTGAAGTCGCCGTACCCCGCCTCCACGTCCACCTCGGCGTCGAAGCGCCAGCGCGCCTCGCCCGTGCCCGGGTGCAGGGCGATCACCCTGCCGAAGGGCGTACTGAGGTACAGGAGGCCATCCACCATCAGCGGCGTGGCCTCGAGCGACGGTGGGGCCCCGTTGCTGATCGTCACGCCGGCCTCGCCCGTGCGGAACTCCCAGGCGCGCGCCAAGCTGCCGACGTTCGCGGTGTCGATCTGCGCCAGCGGGGAGAAGCGCGAGCCCCCGGGATCGCGCCCATACGCGGGCCAATCGCCGGCGGCCTGCGCGATGAGTGAATGCGAGGCGCCGGCCACCGCGAGTGCCACCAACGGACCGACCACGGCCACGCGCCGAAGGGCGCGCTCGGAACGACGGGAGCGCATTCGCATTCCGCGAATGTGCGACGGCCCCGCGCGATGCGCTACTGCCGGACCCAGGTGCTCCGGAAGTCGTGGGTGACTTCCCAGACCAGGTGCCCGACAAGGTCCCCGTAGGCATCCTCCGGGTCCTGGGCGCCCAAGACGGCCTGCCCATTCACGATGCTCACGGCACCCATCGTCTCACGGATCTGGGCACTGCGCGCCCATACCGTCGCCCCGGACTCAGCGGCCAGCATGCGGACAGTCAACGCGACGTCGGCTTCCACGGAGGCGCGCAGCCCTCCAAGGACGCTGACACGCGGTTTGAGGTCCGAGACCACGAGGTGGCCGGCGACCACGCTGCGCACGCCATGCGCCTCCCCCAGCCGCCGGGCCGCGGCGGCGTCCACCGGACCGGTGACCGTGCCAAGCTCGAGCACTTCGATGCCAGGTTGTGCCTCGAGCATCGCCGCCAGGAAGCGCTGGGTGGCCAGCGGCGCGAGGGTACCGTTGGCACCTTCGGTGCTGAACGTCACGAGGCCGATGCGGACGTGCGGCTGGAGGGCCATCCGCGGGTCCACCAACGTGCGCGGACTGCGGCAACCCACGGCCGCGACAAGGAGCAGGGCAGCGACGAAAAGCGGGGCGTAGCGACGGCGCGGACGCATGGAATGCCTCAGGCGAGGGGGCAACTAGAAGATGCGGCGCGTGTCGGCCTCAAGCCAGCACGCGCCGCATCTACTACCCCAGACTGCCCATCAGGTCACGGCGTCGCGGGCGGGATGAATCCCTGCAGCACCGGCGTCATGACCCACTGGCCCGAGCCGCCGGCCATCTGGCCGAAGCTCTGCGCCACGTCGAAGTCCACCACCAGCGTGACCTTGCCGTCCGCGTCGATCACGAGCACGTCGCCCGGGAGGTTCACCTTGAGGCCCGACTGGGCGAAGCTGGGCATCGTGAGCGACCCACCCACGGTGGCACCCTCCGGCAGGCCGGCGTAGGTGGGCGAAGACGCATAGATGGTCGTCGCGCCCGCCTCACCCTCGACCTCGATGTAGGCGCCGCTGATCACGAAGCGCAGCTGACCGTACTGACCTTCGGGGATCTCGACATCCTCGATCAGGGACAGCGTGGTGCCGACGAGCGTGAGCAGGTCGGTGGTCACGGGTTCGTCGCGCAGGATGATGCGGCCGCCATCGCTGTCCTCGTCGGCCTGGAGATAGATTTGGTCAATCGTCACGACGGCGGCGACGACGTCACCGGGGGCATCGGTCAGCAGCAGCGAGAGCTCGCCGGTGCGCAACGCCGTGGGGGAGTCGCAGGACACGGCGGTCAACGTGGCCAGGGCCACGGTGAGTGCGGCGCCGACGGTTCGGCGGAGCGGTGCGAACATTGGGATCTCCTGAATCAGTGACAGGCCGGCGCGATACGCTGGCCCTTACGGAAGGGACCGCAGCGTTCGCCCGGCGCGTCACATCGGGTCTCGGACCCGGTCAGCCCCGTCCGGCGAGCACCCCTCGGATGGTGGTCAGGAGGGCTTCCGCCGTGAACGGCTTGGAGATGAAGTACTCGGCGCCGGTGTCGAGCAGGCGCCCGGCCCCCTCGTCAGGGACGTAGCCACTGGAGACGACGATGGGGAGATCCGGTGAGAGCGCCCGGAGCGCCTTGATGGTCGCGGGACCATCCATGATGGGCATCGACACGTCCGTGATGACCGCCGCCACGCGGTCGCGGTGTTCGCGATAGGTAGCCAGCGCCGCCTGACCATTCTCCGCGAGCAGCACTTGGTAGCCGTTGCGGGTCAGGATTCGCTCGGCGACCGAGCGAATGGCGGGCTCATCGTCCACCACGAGGATCAGCTCACCCTCGCCGGCGGGAAGCTGCCGCGGCTTGGCGGCGACCGGCGAGAGCTTGGTGTCGTCCACCAGCTCCGGGAAATAGCAGGAGAAGGTGCTGCCGAGTCCGGGCGTGCTGGTGAGCTGCACCGTACCGCCGTGGCCGCGCACGATGCTCATCACGGTCGAGAGGCCCAGCCCGGTTCCCTTCCCCACTCCCTTGGTGGTGAAGAAGGGTTCGAAGACCATCTGCTGCACCTGCGGCGACATGCCTTCGCCGTCGTCCTGCACGCTGACGACGAGGTAGCGTCCGGCCGCGACCCCCAGCGCCTGCATCTCGTGCGGCTCGTCCACGGTGCGCCGCTGCAACGTGAGCCGCAGCCGCCCGCCGTCGGGCATCGCATCGCGGGCGTTCACGACGAGGTTGAGCAGCACCTGGTGCAGCTGCGTGCCGTCGCCCAGCACGAGGCAGGACGTCGTCTCGACGTGGGATTCAAGGGTGATGCTCTTCGGGAAGGTGTCGCGCACGAGCACTTCGATGTCGCGGAGCGTGCCGCAGAGATCTACCGGCTCACGGCGGCCATCGAGCCCGCGGGCGAAGGTCAGCACCTGGCGCACGAGATCGGCGCCGCGTCGCACGTTGCCCTCCAGCGAGGTGACGAGGTCGCGCCCGGACGGCCCGGCCAAGTCGCGCAGTAGCTCGAGCGACATCATGATCGGTGCCAGGATGTTGTTGAGGTCGTGGGCGATGCCCCCGGCCAACGTGCCGATGCTCTCGAGTCGCTGGGCACGCAGGAACTGCTGCTCGAGGTTGCGGCGCTCGGTGATGTCGGTATTGATCGCGAGGATGGACTCCGGCTTCCCGGCATCGTCGCGCACGAGGGTCCAGCGGCACTCGGTGATGACCCGACGGCCATCCTTTGTGACCTGCCGCAACGTGCCGAACCATTCGCCGCGGTCCAGCAGCGCATTCCGCGCATCGAGGAACTCTTCGGAGCGGTCGTTGATGAGCGTGTGGGCATTCTGTTCCAGCGCCTCGGCGGCGGTCCAGCCGTAGAGCCGCTCGGCACTCTTGTTCCAGTAGATGATGGTGTCGTCGAGCGCCCGCACGAGGATGGCGTCCTGGGCCTTGTCGAGCAGTGCCGCCTGCTGCTCGATGCGCCGCTCATTCCGCTTCCGCGCGGTGATGTCGCGGAAGTAGACCGCGAGGCCATCGCGGGTGGGGTAGGCCGAGACCTCGAACCAGGTGTTCAGGGGTGCGAAGAACTCGTGGAAGTGCACGGCCGTCTGTTCGGCGACGGCGCGCTCATACTGCTGCTGGAACTGCGATCCGACGGCCTCCGGGAACTCCGTCCACACGGTCTTGCCGATGAGGTCGAGGGCGGTGCGTTGCAGCAGGCGTTCGCCTTCGCGGTTCAGGAAGGTCACACGCCAAGCGCGATCGAACATCAGCACTGCGTCGGAAATGCTCTCGAGTGTCTCGCGAAGGCGCTCGGCGAGCTCCCGGCGTCCCTCGCGGACGCGCCGCGCCTCGGTGATGTCCTGGAAGGCCCCCTGGATCCGGATGATCCTGCCGCCGTCGTCGCGCACGGCCTCGCCGATCGCCCGTACCCACCGCCGGCGTCCAGTGGCGGTGACGAACTCCAACTCGAGGTCGAATCCCTCGCCGGCGGCGACGCAGCGATCGATGGCCGCGCGGATCACCGGACGGGATTCCGCCGCGTAGTACTCCACCGCTCGCGCCACATCCGGGGCCGTGCCGATGGGCTCTTCATGGATGCGGCACACCTCATCCGACCAGACGACATGATTGGCCCCGAGCTCGTACCACCAACCGCCCAGCTGGGCGATCCTGCCGGCGATCTCCAGCAGGCTCGTCGTGCGCTCGAGCCGCCGATTGGCCTCCTCGAGCTGCAGCGACTTCTCCTCCAGCTTCCGGATCAGCGTCTCGCTGTAGACATGCATCGTCTCGCGCGGATCACCCGACGGCGCGCGCGGCAACCGTTCGGCCGGCACCACCCCGAGGACCTCGCGGATTCGGGCGAGCAGCGCGTCGGGTTCGGAGGGCTTGAGCAGGAATGCGTCGGCCCCGAGATCCATCGCCAACTGGGCGTCGCGCTCCTCGGTATAGGTGGCCGTGTAGACCACGAAGGGCACGCGCCGCAGCGTGGGATCGGCCTTCCAGTAGCGCAGGAGCGTGTACCCATCCATCACCGGCATCAGGAGGTCGGACACCACGAGATCGGGTGTGCGGCTGCGCGCGACGATCAGTGCTTCGGCGCCGTGCCGGGCCTCATCCACGGTGAAGCCAGAGGCCGTCAGGAGGGCGCGGAGATAGTAGAGATTGTCCGCCTTGTCGTCGACGATGAGGACGCGTGTCATCCGGCCTGGGGCTCCGTCCGCGGCCAACCGCTCAAGCGTTCGACGGTGTGCACGAAGTGCTCCGGGTCAATCGGCTTCTCGATGTATCCGGTGCAGCCGGCCTCGAGCGAGCGCTCGCGGTCCCCAACCATGGCGTAGGACGTGACCGCGATGATCGGCGTCTGCGCCAGCGCCGGCACGCTGCGGAGCGCACGGGCCACCGCGTAGCCGTCCATGGCCGGGAGCTGAATGTCGAGCAGGATGCCGTCCGGCAGCTCGGCCGTGGCCGCCACGAGGCCCGCCGCACCATCCGGCGCGGCGCTCACGCGGTAGCCGTGCCGTTCCAGCAGGAACGTCGCGAGGTACCGGTTCTGCTCGTTGTCCTCGATGAGAAGCACGCGGCGTGTCATCAGGCGCCCTGGAGGTGCGTAGGAACGATCACGGTGAACGTGCTGCCGCGTCCAAGGGAACTCTTCACCTCGATCTCCCCGCCAAGCAAGTCTACCAGGCGACGCGAGATCGACAGGCCAAGGCCCGTTCCTTCGTGACGGCGCGCGAGCCCGGTGTCGAGCTGGCGGAAAGGAAGGAAGAGGACGGAGAGATCTTGCTCGGCGATGCCCGGACCCGTGTCGCAGACGTCGAAGCCGACCTGCGGCACCGCCTGCCCGTCCCGCACGAGGGCGGGAGCATCCCGGGCCGTGAGCGTCACCTCTCCCGACTCGGTGAACTTCACGGCGTTGGAGAGCAGGTTGAGCAGGACCTGCTCCAACCGACGCGGGTCGGTATGCAGGGTATCATCGCGCATCTGCGTCACGAGCCGCAGCCGGAGTCCCTTCCGATCGGCCTGGGGCCGCAGCGTGGCCATGATCCGCTCCAGCAGCGGCGCCAACGAGAAGGTCTCTGGCGCCATTTCCAGCTGGCCGGCCTCGATCTTCGACAGGTCGAGCACGTCGTTGATCAAGGCCAGCAGATGGCGCGCACTCCAGCGGACCATCTCCAGCTGTCGCGCCTGTTCGTCGTTGAGCGGCCCGGCAAGCTTCTGGAGCACGATGCCCGTGAACCCGATGATGGAGTTGAGCGGCGTCCGCAACTCGTGCGACATCGTGGCGAGGAAGGCGGACTTCAGGCGGTCCGCCGACTCGGCACGTTCGAGGGCTGAACGCAGCTCGGCGGTGCGCTGTTCCACGCGCTGTTCGAGCCCGGTGTTCAGCTCGCGCAGCAAGCGCTCACTGCGCCGTCGCTCGGTCACGTCGTTGAGCGTCACGAAGGCCAGCCGTCGGGCCTCGGCCGTCTCCACCTGCGCGCCGGAGTAGCTGAAGATGCGCTCCCAGTCGGAATCGTGCCGGCGCACGTGCACCTCGAAGCCCTCAAGGCGCTCGCCCCGGCGCACGCGCGCCAGGGGCCACTGCTCCGGTGGCAGCAAGCGGCCCTCGAGCGTGGACACCTCGAAGAACCGTGCAAACTCGCGCTGGTGTTGCCGGCCCTCTTCCGGGCGGTCGAAGCCGAGCATGCGCAGCGCAGCCGGGTTCCAGTGAAGGAACTCCCCGTCGGGATCGGCAATGATGAGGCCTTCGCTCAGGTTCTCGACCACGACCTTGAGCCGAGCCTCACTCTCGCGGAAGGCCGCTTCCACGCGCGTGCGCCCGATGGCCACGGCCGCCAGCTGCGTGGCGATGGTGATGAGATGTCGCTCCCGGCGTCGTGGCAACGCCGGGTGGCCGTAGTACATGGCAAAGGTGCCGGTGACCTTCCCGCCCGCGTCGAGGATCGGCGTGGACCAACAGGCAACGAGCCCGTGTGGCAGCGCGAAATCCTTGTACGCCGCCCACCGCGGATCGGTGGCGATGTCACGCACGTACACCGGCGCTCGGGTGTAGGCGGCCGTCCCGCAGGATCCGGCCAGCGGGCCGATCGGCAACCCGTCAATCAGGTCCATGTACTCCTTCGGCAGGCTGGGCCCCGCCCCATGCCGCACCCGCTGGCCGTCGTCGTCGAGCAACAGCACCGAACACAGCATCCCCGGCGCATGCGACTCGATGAAGCGCACGAGGTCGTCCAGCGACTCGTGCAGCGGGCGTCCTTCGGCGACCGCCGCCAGGATCCGGTTCTGTCCCTCGAGCAAGGCCTCGCCAGCCGCGACCCGTACCAGGATCCGGCGCAGCATCAGCAAGAGCAGGACCGCCGTGACGACGACGAAGAGCGCGCCCTTGTAGACGCTGAGCTGGACGAGGCGATCGGGATCGCGGACGACGATGCCCAGCACGCGATCGGAGAGCAGGATCCAGAGCCCGGCGAAGACGGCGTATGCCGCGGCCGCCTCCCACGCGCGCCGACGCAGGCGCGCCGTCAGCACGCCCTGCACACGACCACGATCATCACGCGTTGGTGTCACCTGCCAAGCGCTCCCGTCAGTCCTTCGGGATGGTACGCCCGATCAGCACCGTGACGTTGTCGGTCCCGCCCCCATCGAGCGCGTCCTGAACCAGCTGCTCGCAGGCCTGTTGGGCCGAGGTCATGCCGCCCAGCACCTCGGCGATGCGCTCGTCGCTGACGTGCTTGGTGAGCCCGTCGCTGCACAGCAGGTGGACGTTGCGCCAATCGGCGTCCATGGGCGTGACCACCGGCAGCGTCTCCTCCGCCCCGAGCGCGCTCGAGAGAATGTGCGCGAGGCGCGACTGCCCCGCCGCCTCCGGCGTGAGCGCACCTGAATCCACCAATGCCTGCGCGAACGTCTGGTCGCGCGTGATCTGCGTGAGCGTCCCGTCGCGCCAACGGTAGTAGCGCGAGTCGCCGACCTGCAGCAGGTAGTAGCGCGGCCAGACGCCAAGGAAGAGCGTAAGCGTCGTCGCCATGGCCCGGCTTTCCCCGAGACCCTCGCGCCGCGCGAGGATCGCCTCGTGCGAGCGTAGGGCAGCCCGTTGCAGGGCGTCGGCGAATCCCGTCTCGTTGTCCTCGCGTCCGAGGTAGCAGGCCATGGAATCGTGCACGTACTGCATCGCCGACTCCACCGCCGTCGCGGCGGCAAGCTGCCCCCCGACTCCGCCACCGACGCCGTCGGCCACCATGGCCACGTAGGCCACCCGATCCTCCACGTCGCTGAGCTGCAGCTGGGGCGGCAGGCTCGATGCGATCACGTGGAGTCGCTTGTAAATCGAGGCCAGCAGGAAATGATCCTGGTTCTCCTTGCGGACCTTGCCCTGATGCGTCAGGCCGAACGTGTCGAGCTCCGCATCAGTTGGCTTTCGCGTGTTCGGCGGGTAGCTGGCCATGGCGGACGGTCCTCGGCGCTGGTCCACAACGAGAGCAACTGGTGGCAAAGGTGCCACCCGGTACTGGGGAACGCCAGCAGCGCGTAGGTTTGGTGGATGACTGGCGACGCACCGGCCGCGCGATTCGAACGCCCGCTCGAGGTCCTGGCCTCCGACATCGACGGCTTGGGCCACGTGAACAACGTCGTGTACCTCCGCTGGGCCCAGGACGTCGCCACGGCGCACTGGGATGCGGCGGCGACCCCGACCCAACGCGAGACCCTCGCGTGGATCGCCCTGCGACACGAAATCGACTACAAGCACCCCGCCCTGCCGGGCGACGCCCTGCTCGCATCCACGTGGGTGGGAAGCGCCGAGGCGGTGCGCTTTGAGCGCTTCGTGGAGATCCTGCGGGCGGGCGACCGAAAGGTCTGCGCCGCGGTGCGGACGATCTGGTGCCCGATCAGCCGCGCGACCGGCAAGGTGACGCGCGTGGACGACGCGGTGCGACGGGTGTTTTCGACGGGGGGCTGAGCGCGGTCAATAAAAACGCGGCACGCAGGGCGCCACCGCCTGGTTCGTCCCGTCGGTGTCCATGAGCCGCGACCGCACTCCCGCCGCGCGCGCGAAGGCTGCCACCATCGCCGGGAGTTCATCGAAACTGCCGTCCTCGCTGACCAGTCCCTCAACCCGGTGAACCAGATCCGTATCGAACGATTCGAAAAACCGCGCCGCGTGTGAATCGGGATCGGCGCGCCCGCGGGTGCCCTCGTGCGCACGCACGATGCGCACGATTTCCTGCGTGAGCTCGCGTCGCGTGCAGCTGCGTTGCCCAGGGCGGCGCGTGGCGGTGGCCGCATGGCGCGTCCAGAACTCGCTCCCGGGCGCGAGCGCCGGGAGGTTGATGTCCACGCGGGCGGTGGCCCGCACCGGCACACCAGCGAGGTACCATCGCCCAGCGTTGGGCCCCCGGCGGATCGGCACCGCGTAGCGCTCCACCAAGTCCGGGGACACGGCCGCCGAGAGATCAGTCGCGCCGAGATCGGTCATGCGCCGCGGATGGATCGGGAGCTGTGACTGCTCGACTTCCCGCACCTCCTCTTCGGCGCGCATGCCGCGCCAGTCCCGCGGCAGCACCTGCACGCTCGCACGCAGGGTTCGCTCTCCCTCGGCCACGCGCAACCGCACTTCCACGGTACCGCTCACCGCGATCGGCCCCGACCAGATGCGCGAGTGCACCGAGTCGCCACGGATGATCGGCGAACCGCGCACGGGATCGAAGCGCCAGCCGAGCACCGCGGCGATCGCGTCCGTCGGACCCTCGATCGCGCAACGCAGTGCGTCCGCGCGCACCACCGTCGCCGGGCACGAGAGCGTCGGCGCGTCTTGGGCGCCCAGTGGCCACGCCCAGAGCAGCAGCCCGAGGGCGAGGCGCCTGCTCAGGAGTGTGCGCACGAGGCGCCGCAGTGGCGCCTCACGCTTCAGTTCGCATTCCCAGATCACGTGCACGTGCCATCCGGCCGCGCGGAGGAAGTATCGCACCCGCGCGTCCCGGGCCACGTTGGCCTCGAGCTTCTTGCGCCAGAACTCTCGGCGGGTCTTGGGGAGCGCACGCCCCGCGCAGTCGTGGGCGTGCCAGAAGCAGCCGTGCACGAAGACGACGGTCTTGATTCGCGAGAGCACCACATCCGGCGAACCCGGAAGGTCGCGGTGGTGCAGCCGGTATCGCAGCCCGGCCGCGTGGAGGGCGCGACGCACGAGCATCTCGGGCTTCGTGTCCTTTCCACGAATGGCCGCCATGATGCGGCTGCGAACCGCCGAGACACGCCCCCGAGGCATGCCGGTATGATACTCAAAACAAAACGGGCCGGTCCGAAGGACCGGCCCGCCCGTTCAGCTGAGAGACTCAGCGCGAACTCACCCGCACTCGCTAAACCCGCACACGTGGCACTTCACGCAGCCTTCCGCGAACTCCAGCTGCGAGCCGCAATCCGGGCAGGTGCCGATGAACGCATCCCCACCGGAGATGGATTCGAACGCCATCTGCGCGCCGGAGACCGTGGCGCTGGCCTGCGGCTGTGAGACCACCGGCTTCGGCGCGATCGCCACCGGCTGCTCGGCCGTCGTCGTCAGCAGTTCCTGCTGCACGCCCTGCTTGGAGCGCATCCAATCCTCGAGCGCGAGCCCGATTGCGTCCGGCACGGAGAGCACTTTGTTCGGGCCGAGTCCCACCGCGCGGTCCGACGAAATGCCGCGCAGTTGGCGATGCACCTGCTGGATCGGGATGCCCGAGCGCAGCGCCAGCGATACCAGGCGTCCCATCGCCTCGGCGTCGGCCATGGCCGAACCACCGGCCTTGCCGAGGTTGATGAAGACCTCGAACGGCTGGCCCTTATCGTCCTCGGTGATGTGCACGAACATCGTGCCCAGCGGCGTCTCCTTGCGGATGGCCGTGGAGCGGAGGATGTCCGGGCGCGCACGCTTCTGGCGACGCTGGAGATTCTCGGCTTCGGAATCGAACAGCATCTTCTGCAGGCGGTCGTTGGCCGACTGCAGGTCGGCGAGGCGCTCGTTGAGGTCGGCGATCTCCTGGCGGGTGGCCGAGTCGTCCACCTTGCCTTCACGCTTGGCGGCGGCGTCGGCGGTGGCACCGGTGGAGAGCACCTGGCCGTCGCGCGAGCCATCGCGGTACACGGTGACGCCCTTGCACTTCATCTCGAACGCGAGCTCGTAGATGGCGCGGACGTCGTCCTTGGTGGCGGCGTGCGAGAAGTTGGTGGTCTTGGAAATGGCCGAGTCGCAGTGCAGCTGGAAGGCCGCCTGCATCTTGATGTGCCACTCGGGCGCGATGTTGTTGGCGGTGGCGAAGACCTTCTGCCACTTCACCGGCACCTCGCTGTGGATCACCGAGCCGGTCTTGGCGATGCGCTCCATCAGCGCCTCGGAGTACCAGCCCTCCTTCTTGGCGATGGCGACGAAGTCCTCGTTGACGTCGGGCATCATCACGCCGGCCTGGTTGCGCATGAAGGCCACGGCGAAGAGCGGCTCGAGGCCCGACGAGCAGCCGGCGATGATGGAGATCGTGCCGGTGGGTGCGACAGTGGTGACGTTGCAGTTGCGGAGCTTCATCTCCGGCCGAATGCGCTGGCCGTTCTCGTCGCGCGCGCAGGTGGCGTCGGGCCCCCAGATGGATTGCGCCCACTCGGGGAACGCGCCGCGCTCCTCGGCCAGCTGGGCCGAGGCCTTCTTGCCCTCGACGTCCACGAACTCCATCACCTTGCGGCCGAACTCCACGCCCTCGGGCGAGTCATAGACGATGCCGAGGCGGATGAGCGCGTCGGCGAAGCCCATCACGCCCAGGCCGATGCGGCGGATGCGCTTGGACAGCGCGTCGATCTCCGGCAGCGGGTACTTGTTGGCGTCAATGACGTTGTCGAGGAAGCGCGTGGAGAGGTGGATGTCCTTGGCGAAGGACTTCCAATCCATCTTCCCATTCTCGACGTAGTAGCCGACGTTGATCGAGCCGAGGTTGCAGACGTCGTAGGCCAGCAGCGGCTGTTCGCCGCAGGGGTTGGTGGCCTCGTAGGCGCCGAGGTGCGGCACCGGGTTGTAGCGATTGGCTTCGTCAATGAAGAAGACGCCGGGCTCGCCGGTGCGCCACGCACCCTCGATCATCTTGTCCCAGACGTCCTGGGCCTGCAGGGTGCCGGTGACCTTCTTGGTCACGGGATCCACGAGTTCATAGGAGCCGCCGGCCTTCAGCGCCTGCATGAACTTCGTGGTCACGCCCACCGAGATGTTGAAGTTCGTGATCTTGGTGAGGTCTTCCTTGCACGTGATGAACTCCATCACGTCAGGATGATCCACGCGCAAGATGCCCATGTTGGCGCCACGGCGCGTGCCGCCCTGCTTCACCGCGTCGGTGGACGCGTCGTAGAGCTGCATGAAGGAGATGGGGCCGCTGGCCACGCCGGTGGTGGAGCGCACCATCGAGCCGCGCGGACGCAGTCGCGAGAACGAGAAGCCCGTGCCGCCACCCGACTGATGGATGAGCGCCATCGAGCGAAGGGTGTCGTAGATGCCGCTGTGTCCGTTGGAGAGCGCATCGTCCACCGGCAGGACGAAGCAAGCCGACAGCTGCCCCAAGGGGCGGCCGGCGTTCATGAGGGTGGGCGAGTTCGGCTCGAAGCGCCGCTGCGTCATCAGCTCATAGAACTGATTGGCGACCTTCTCCACCTGCTTGTCGGTGGCGCCGTACCGCCGATCCGCTTCCGCGATGGTCGTCGCGACCCGCCAGAACATGTCCTCCGGCGTCTCCACCGGCTTACCGGACTTGTCCTTGACGAGGTAGCGCTTCTCGAGAACGGTGCGCGCGTTCTGGGAGAGCGTCGCCGGCGTGGCGGGCGGGTTGGCGGGGAGCGGCATCGGTACTTCTCCAACGAAAGGTATTGGGCCAAACCTGAGTTGTTCCGGCAGCGGTCCGTTGAGGCGCTGTTCGGCTCAGGGGGTTGAGGGCGTCCAAGCTACCGCGCACGAGATTCCGCGCAAGAACTTTGTAACGCCCTACGAGCGAACGAGTTACGGGTGGGTCATCACGAATCGGTCACGAGCCGACGCTTTTCCACGCTACTGCCACTGGCGCCTGTATACAGCACTTTGGCGACACCGACACGACACGAGAACAGCGATCCGTGCACACTACGCAAATGTTTACACATCAACAACTTAGAACACCGACTCCCACAGGCCATTTCGGGCGCCGTTCGTGCGGGGGAGGGAACGTACCCACGACTGTCCGCGCACGCTAGGTCTTGCCCGGAGACACTACCCGGACGTAGCGAATCCGGCGCGGGTAACGTGCGCGTCCGTAACGAGTGCACTGGAACCGCAACGACGTTCACTGCATCCCCCGATACAACTCCTTCAGCGCAGCGTACGTCGCAGCCCCGCGCTCCACGCGCTCGCGTTGCTCGTCGTTCAGCGGCCGCAGCACCTTGGCCGGCACGCCCACCACCAGGCTGTGCGGCGGGATCTGCATCCCCTCCCCCACCACCGCGCCGGCCGCCACCAGGCTCCCGGCCCCGACCACGGCGCCGTTCAGCACCACGGCACCGATGCCAATCAGGGCCCCATCCTCCACCGTGCAGCCGTGCACGACCGCGCGATGCCCGATCGTGACCCCCGCCCCGACCACGCACGGCAGCCCCGGATCGCAGTGCAGCACTGCACCGTCTTGCACGTTCGTGCCCTCGCCGACCACAATCGCGTCGCGGTCGCCGCGCAGCACCGCGCCCGGCCACACGCTCACGTGCGCGCCGAGGCGCACGTCGCCAATCAGCGTGGCGGCGGCGTGCACCCACGCCGTGTCCGGAACGATCGGCCGGCGCGACAACCCCGGCGCCAGCACCGACGGCGCGCGCTCAGACATCAGAACGTGTTCCCCAGCGTGAAGTAGAGGGTCGTCCCCTGCGAGGCGAACGCCTGCCCGCGCAGCGGTCGCGCCACGCCCAGTCGGAAGCGATACAGCACGTCATACTGCAACGCGGCATCGAACACGAGCTCGCCTCCGGCCGACGCCATCCAGGTGCGTGCCCCCTCACTGATGCAGGGGTTGGACCCGGCCGGCGCCGCGCTGCACCAGGCAGCACCCACATCCGCAAACGCCAGCACCGACAGCTTCTGCAGGAACACCGGTGCCAGCCCCACGCCGCGCGCCACGCGTGTGAGCGGCGCACGGTACTCGGCGCTTCCCGCCGCAGCGCGGTCGCCCACCTGCGCGGCCGGCGCGAAGCCGCGCACGAAGAACGTCCGCAGCGGATCGCCCCAGGCGAAGCCCGGCAGCACCTCCAGCGAGCCGCCACTCACCCCGCCCACCGCGAACGGCTCCCACGAGCGCGCGTCGGACACGCCGTAGGCGCCGCGCACAGCTACCACATGCCGCGCGAAGCCCGGCAGCGGCAGCGACTTGGCGACGCTGCCCTGCGCGATCAGCTCGCCCACCGACGCCTCGTCGAGCCCACCATTGATGCGCTGGCGCGCCGTCAGCTGCACCGCCGCGCCGTCCTCCACGCTCACGCTCAGTCCCGGCCGCTGCATCGTGCTCGCGCCAACTGCCGCCACCAACCGCGGATACTGCTTCGCGTCCACGAGGGGCGAGTCCGCCAGCGAATCCCGCAGGGCCTTGGGATAGATGCGCCCCACGACGCGCTCCAGCTCCGCACCGACCAACACATACGTTGACGCCCGCACACGCGGCCGCGCGACGTACGCCGACGCACTGATCACCTGCGACCGAAACGAGATGCCGCCCAGCGAATCGCCGAGTTGGTTCACCAGCCGGTAGTGGTTCCAGTCCTGCTCCGCTCCGAGTGAGATCACGGGATTCCCGAACCCGGCGTAGGCATAGCCAAGGCTTCCCGTTTGCTCGGGCCGCCGCAGGTTCTGCTGGACCGTGGCCTGCCACACGTGGCGGCCCACCAGGTCGCGCCCGCCGGTCATCGCCCCGGCGAGCACGGTGTTGTCGTTCGCGACTCCGAACATCGGGAGCCACCACGTCGGGCGCGCCGCGCGCCACGGCCGATAGGGCTCCACGTCGGCGCGATCATCGCGCGCAGCGGCGGGGAGTGGCGGCAGGGGCTCGGCGTCACGGGCCGGCGCGCCCCCCAACAGCGGGGGCAGCGCCGGCATCGGGCGCGTGACGACCGCCCAGCCGTTCGCGCGAAGCTCCACCGCCGCCAGCACCGTGCCGTCGGACGACGCATCGGGCGTGCGCAGCGCCGTGCGCGTCTCCCAGAGACGGTCATATGCGCCCGACCGCACGTCGCCGCGATACACCATCGGTCGCCCCTCGTGATCGCTCACGAAGAGCAGCAGCGTGTCGCCGGGCAACCAGGCCGGGGACGACACCACGGCCAAGCGCGTCGGGAGGTCCGTGGCCCGCGGCGCGAAGCGCTGCTGCTCGCGGCCCAACGTGTCGAGCACCACGATGCTGGTGCGCCCGCCGCGATCCCAGCGGGCGGCGGCGATGCGCGTCCCGTCGCGCGACCAGCGCGGCTCGCTCCAGGTGCGATCGAGCGAACCGGTGGCCACCGTGCGGACGTCCGGCGCGCCGACCGAACTCAGCACCAACTCCGTGCTGCCGGGCATCGTGCGCAGTGCCACGATCCGACCGGACACCGCGTGCACGTCAGGATGCGCAAGGCGCCCGTCGGTGGTGAGCCGCGAGCGCCGGCGGCCACGCCCGAGATAGAGATCGCTGCGCACCGAGTAGGGATCGGTGCGATCCAGCTCGGCGTAGATACTCCGTTCGTCGTCCAGCGGCGCGCTGGCATCCACGCTGTTGCGCCGCGCGAGGCGACGGCGCGTGTCGTCGTCGCGGAGGAGGTAGACCCCGGGATTGCGCGTCGCCTCGTCGGCCACGTACGTGAGCGCATCGCCCGCGCCGAAGCGCGGGAACGCAGCGGTCCACCCCTGCGTCGTCCGGACGCGTCGGTCCGCCGGCGCGTCGAAGCGATCCACGCCGGCGGCCGCCCGCGTCAGTGAGTCGCGCCAGGCCGCGTACAACGCCGTGAAGCTCGTGCCCACCGCCTCGCGGGCGCTGGCATCCACCCGCCACGGATTGACTCGCGAACTCATCCGGTCCACCAGGCGCGCCATCGCCGCGGCCGAGCCTTGCGCGGGATCGTGCGTGACGGCGCGCTGCACCAGCGAGGCGCCGAGCAGGTACGCCACGTTCCCGCCTGGGTGGAATGGATACGGAATGACCATCGCGTCGATGGGCGGCAGCGCCCCCTCGGCAGCGAGCGCGCGGGCGGCGGCCGGATACTCGGTGCCCGCCAGCCGTCCCCCGCGCGTGAGCTGCGTCTCGTAATGGATGGCCACGCCTTCCAGGAGCCAGCGCGGCGCGTAGGCGTTCGGGAAGAAAGGCACCGCGCGGCCGAACAGCCGCTGGGCCAGTCCCCACCAGCCTCGCGCCCGGTCCAGGTGGAAGATGTGCGCCATCTCGTGCGTGACGAGGGCGAGATTCCAGTCCTCGTGGTTGCGCAGCGAGAGCTCGTCCACCGGCGGACGGGCGTACACCACGATGCGGTTCGTCGGGAACGGGGTGGCGAAGCCGTTGGCGAAATCCGCGTGGTCGGTCACCACCACGTCCACAAATCCTCGTGGGGCCGGCAACTCGGCGGCGAGTCGATCGTAGGCCGCCTGTGCGTTCGCGAGCGTGCGTCGCGCGAGGGCTTCGAGTTCCGGTGTGAAGTGCACCCGGATCGGGGGTGTCGAGATGCTGCGCCACGGCAGATCGGGGCGGACCTGCGCCCACGCCGCGCCGGGGACGATCAGCAGCAGCGTCGAGAAGAGCAGCCGGAGCCCTGCGCGCGAGTGGAGCATCCCCCACAGTCTATATCCACGGGCCCGGATGGCGCAGGACTCCACTCCCCCCGCCCGCGGTCCATCCGTATATTCGCCCGGACCGTCCAACCCCTCTCGCGTGCCCGTGATCCGTTGCGCATTCTGCGGTCGTGAGAACGACCCGGCCTCGAAGTTCTGCCTCGACTGCGGCAAGCCCGTGGTGGCGAGCGGTGCGCGGATCATTCCCGTGCCCGCCGCGGCGGCCCAGGGGGGCGCCGACCGCCCCTTCGCCGTGCCGGACACGCGCGTGTCGGTGAAGCCCGTCTCGGGCAACGCTGGCGGGGCCGGCATGAAGACACCCTGCCGCTACTGCCAGACCCCGGTCGATCCGACGTTGCCCTTCTGCCCGAAGTGTGGCGGACGCGTGGCTGAGCAGCCGCCAGCACCGAAGTCGAGCACCATGGTCTGCGGCTCCTGTGGCAACACCGTGACCCAGGGAGTGGATGTCTTCTGCGCCCGATGCGGGGCGCGCGTAGCGCAAAGCGGGGAGCCCCCCTCGGTGACCGCACCCGGGACGGCCGTGTTCTCGGCCGCCGCCGTGCGGACCGGCCCGAAGATCGCCGTGCTCGATTCTTCCGGGCAGGTCGTGCGCACCGTGACCATGGACGGACCGGAAGCGACGATCGGCCGCGCCGACGGCGAGATCCGGTTCGGGGACGACGTCTTCATGAGTCCGGTGCACGCCTCGCTGTCGTTCCGCGACGGGCAGCTCTTCCTGCGCGATCTCGGCTCGCGCAACGGGACCTGGCTCTACCAGTCGGAGCCCTACAAGCTGCAGGACGGCGACACCATCCTGATCGGTTCGCAGATCCTGCGCTTCCGCCGCCTCGGCTACCCGGGGCCGAACCCGCCGGAGGCCGACGCCACGCGGCGGCTTGGCTCGTCCACGCCGAGTGCCGACGTCGCCGTGATGCACCAGCTCCGCGCCGACGGCTCGGCGCGCGACACCTGCCATCTCTCGCCGGCGCGCTCGGTGGTGATTGGACGCGCCGAGGGCGATTGGCTCTTCCCCTATGACCCGACGATGAGCGGCCGCCACGCCGAGATCCGGAGCGAGGACCTCGAGTTCATCGTGTTGGATCTGGGCAGCCGGAACGGCATCGCCGTCGCCGTCCGCGGGGAGCGCCCCGTGCAGGCGGGGCAGCGCATCCTCCTCGGCGACCAGACCCTGCGGGTGGAGAGCCTGTGAGCGAACAGAAAGTCTGTCCGACCTGCGGCACCGAATATCCCCTGAGTGAACGCTTCTGCCCGCGCGATGGAACGGCGCTGCGGTCGGCCAGCGGCGCGGCGGACCTCTTGGGCTCGGTGGTGGCCGACCGCTACCATATCATGAAGAAGCTCGGCGAAGGTGGCATGGGCACCGTGTACCTCGCCGAGCACGTGAAAATGGGGCGCAAGAGCGCCCTGAAGGTGATGAATCCGGGGATGAACACCGATCCGGACGCCATCGCCCGCTTCAACCGTGAGGCGTCGAACGCATCGCGGCTCAATCACCCGAACATCTGCGCCATCTACGATTTCGGCGAGACGCCCGAGGGACTGATCTACCTCGCGATGGAGTTCATCGAGGGGAAGGCGCTCACCGACTTGATCGCGGCGGACGGCATGCTGGCGCCGCCGCGGGCGGCCAGCATCGTGCACCAGACGGCCGATGCGCTGCAGGTCGCGCACGACGCCGGGATCGTGCACCGCGACCTGAAGCCCGACAACATCATGGTCACCAAGAACCGCGATGGCAGCGACTTGGTGAAGGTGGTGGACTTCGGCATCGCCAAGGCAAGCTCGAGCGACGCGCAAAGGGTGACCAAGACGGGGCTCGTCGTCGGCACGCCGGAGTACATGAGTCCCGAGCAGTTGGCCGGCGACAAGCTCGATGGCCGATCCGACCTCTACTCCCTGGCGCTGGTGGCGTTCAACTGCCTCACCGGCACGCTGCCCTTCCCCAGCGAGACGGCGCAGGAGGCGATGATCATGCGCCTCACGGATCGGCCGCGCACGCTGGCCGAGATGCGCCCCGACCGCGACTGGCCCGCGTCCCTGCAGGCGGTGCTGGACAAGGGGCTCGCGCGCGACGTAACGGAGCGCTACCAGAGCGCGGCGCAGTTCGGGCGCGATTTCGCGGCGGCCATCGCCGAGATGCCGGCGACGCTGGCGACCGAGGGCGCGACGATGGTGATCGGCGCGCAGGGTGCGGGCGCGCGCGGCGCGGCCACGAAGCCGATTCCGGCGACGCGTGTGGCCGTGAGCGACGAGGTGCGTTCGCCGGTCAAGGGAGGGGCGAGGACACCCGCCCCCGCGCCGGCCGCATCGAAGGGCAAGCTGGTCCCGATCCTCGCCGGCGCGGCGGTGGTGGCGGTGGCGGGGTTCTTCGGGCTCAAGCAGTTCGGCGGCGCGCCTGCGCCGACCTCCGGCGACAGCACGGGTGTCGTGCAGACCCCGTCGCCAACGCTCGCGACCGACGGCACGAATGCGACACCTCAGGGCACCGCGACGCCGGACACGCAGCGGACGACGCGCCCCCTGAACCCGGATCCGGCGCCGCCGCGTAATGGGAGCACGAGCACGCCGAACACTCCGACCGGGACCAACGTGGCGCAGTTGCTCACGACCTGGCGAACGCGCCTCGAGGCCCTCGAGAGCGAGACCGATGTGGCGGCCGCCGGACGCGTCGCCCGCGACGCGCTGCGCGCACTGGATCCGGTGGCCGCGGAGGTCACTGGTATCCAGCTGGACGATACGCGGTATCTCCAACTCCTTGCCAACAACGTCTTGGAGAACACCGACGAGATCTGTCGCCTCGGCACACTCGTCATGCAGTCGCGCCTCCTGCTGCAGGACCAGCGTGACCTGGCTGGACTCATCCGCCGCAACGCGGGGTGTCCGTGACGTACATCACGCTCGCCCCCGTGCCCTCCTCGCGCCCCACGCCGCTGTCGCGTAAACTGTGCGTGTTGCGTTCCCATCCACTTCGCACCCGCGCCTTGTGACGGGCTCTTCCTCATCCAGCAGCGGCGTTACCGTCCACGTCTTCGGGCGCACGGACGTGGGGCGCACTCGTGAACACAACGAAGACACGTTTGCCGTCGCCGACCTGACGACGTTCAACGCGTCGCTGCAGCCCGAGGTCCGCACCCATCAAGTGGGCGCGCGCGGCTCGCTCTTCATGGTCGCCGATGGCATGGGCGGTGCCGCGGCCGGCGAGGTGGCCTCGCAGATGGCCGTCGAGACGATCCTCGCCGAACTCGATGCCCGGTGGCGTTCGTCGCCGCAGCACGACACCGAGACCTTCGCCCGCGCGCTCAAGGCGGCCACGGAAGCGGCCAACGCCAGAATCCATGCGTTCGCGGCATCGCGTCCCGAGAACCGCGGTATGGGGACGACCGCCACCATCGCCGGTTTCCTGGGCGACCAGCTCTTCCTCTGCCAGGTCGGCGACTCGCGCGGGTATCTCGTCCGCGACGGCACCGCCATCCAGATCACGAAGGACCAGTCGCTGATGCAGAAGCTGATCGAAGCCGGGGAGATGACGCCCGAGGAGGCCGAGGTCAGCGAGCGCCGCAACATCATCCTGCAGGCGCTGGGCCCCGAGCCCGCCATCAAGGTGGACCTCACCGAGCAGCAGGTGATGCGCGGCGACGTCCTGGTGCTCTGTTCCGACGGCTTGTCAGGGCAGGTCCGCGCCCACGAGATCGCCGAGGTGGTCCGCACCGAGACCGATCTCATGGAGGTCTGCCGGCGGTTGATCGACCTGGCCAACGAGGCCGGTGGGCCCGACAACATCACCGTGGTCGCTGCCCGCTTCGAGGGCGAGGGCCTGAAGGCCTCTGGCACCGAGGCCGTGCAGCATCGCGTGTACCGCGGTTCCAACGAGCGCCCGACCATCCCGCTCGACCGCAGCTCGGTGCCGCACCTGAGCGCCATCGTGCACGAGGATGCCCAGGCCGACATCCCGACCTTGGAGACCGAGCCGTATCGCCCGCCGCGGGTGGCGGTGGGCAATGCCGGCGACGGACCCACGGTGGAAATCGCGCCGTCGGTGCGCGCGAAGCTTCCCGAACCACCGCCACCGGGAGGTCGCATCCCCACTGGCACCCTGCGAGCCTTCTTCGGGAGCCTCGCGGCCCTCGTGGCGATCGCCGCGCTGTACGCGTGGTTTCGCCGCGGCTGATGGCCCTCGAGCTCCACATCACGCGTGGCGCCCGGGCGGGCGCCCGTGAGCGATTCGAGAAATCGATTGTCGCCATCGGGCGGCATCCCATCAACGATCTGCGGTTCGACGCCGAGCGCGACCTCGACGTCTCGTCGCGCCACGCCGAGATCCGCAGCATCGGGGACCGCCACGTGATCGTGGATCTGGGCTCCACCAACGGCACCTTCGTCAACGGCGCCCAGGTGGACTCCGAACGTCCGATCTTCGACGGCGATGTCATCACCTTCGGCGCCAACGGTCCGCAGGCGGAGTTCCGCGTGGTCCAGGGTGCCGCGGCCGCACCCGCCACGCGCGTGTCCAGCGCCGGCCGGCCGTCCACTGAAGTGCGGATCGCGATGGCCGTGGAGAAGCAGACGAGTTCGCTCAAGCGCCTGGTGGTGGCCGTGTCGAGCCTGGTGATCATCGGGGCGTTGGTCGCCGTCTGGATCACGCGGCGCAGCGCCGAGGAGACGCGCACCCAGCTCGCCGCGCTGCTCGCCGCCAACGATTCGCTCTCGCGCTCGCTCGAGGCCCGCCTCACCGAGACCGGGATCGCCAGCGCGTCGCTCGAGGCAGCGCGCGCCGAGACCGCGCGGCTCGCCCAGGAACTGCGGGCCCAGCAGGCCCGTGGCGGGGACGTGTCGGGGGCCGCTTCACGCGTGCGCGACGCGCAGGTCCGCACCGCCCAGCTGGCCCGCATCGACTACGCCGCCATCGCCGAAGCGAACCAGCGCGCCATCGCCTTCCTGGTCGTCGAGTTCCCCGACAGTGCGCGGACCACCGGCACGGGGTTCAATCTGCTGCCGAGCGGCCTGATCGTCACCAACCGGCACGTCGTGCAGACGGCCGACGGCATGCGTGCGCAGCGCATCGCCGTGGCCTTCGACGGCACCAGCGGCGAGTGGAAGCGGGCCAGCATCGAGTTCGTGAGCGAGACGGACGAGCTGGCCTTCCTCCGCATCACCTCGCCCGGCACCTATCCGACGGTCGCCGGCATCGCGCAGGATCCCGACGCCGTGCGCGTGGGCGATCCCGTGGCAATCCTCGGGTATCCACTCGGAAACTCGACGGTGGGCATGGGCGGCAGCATCAACACGATGCGGCCGACGGCGACTCTCGGCGTCGGCACGGTGAGCCGGCGCGTGGACGGCACCCTGCAGCTGGACGCATTCGCCGCCCAAGGCTCCAGCGGCTCTCCGGTGTTCGATGCCCGCGGCCTCGTGGTCGGCGTGCTCTACGGGGGCGCCACCGAAAGCGGCGGCCGGATCGTGTACGCGGTGCCGCACGCGCGACTTGCCGCGCAGCTGCCTCCCGACGCCCGCGGCGTGTTGCGCTGACCCGCGCGCGCGCCGCTAGGGCTGCGGCGGGCGCGGAATGCCAGGCGGTGTCGGTGCCGTCCCCGTGCGAATCATCCGGAAGCGCGCCCGTTCCATCTCCAGTAACGCGCGCATCGCCTCCGGCACGAGGCGATCGAGCCCCGCGGCTGGATCGCCCACCGCCGCATTGGTGGACACGACGCGCATGGCGAATCCGTCCGGCGCCGAGAGATCGCGTAGCTGCACCAGGCGCACGATGCTGTCGCGCGCCGGGATCAACGAGATGGACACGATCACGTCGGCCTGCAACCGTTCCTGCACCGTCTGCACGGTCCGTGAGCCGGCGAGCACCGCCGCCACCGAGTCCGCCGGCACCACGATGTAGCGGGGATGCGCGGCCAAGGCGCGCCGCAGCGTGTCGGCGAGGACGCTCGCCACCGCGTCGAGATCGGGGCGCGTCCGCGAGGCCCGGGGGAGCGCCACAACGACGCGACGCCGCGCCGAGCTCCCGCCGGGCACGAACGCGACCGTCTCCATCGCCAGCCGCTCGGCGTCGCGGGCGAGTGCCGCGGCATCCACGACCGCGGGGGCGCCCTCGCCCACGGACGCGCTGCGCGATTGCCGCCGCAACAGGGAATCGAGCACGGCGCGTTGGATCTGCGCGCGGATCGAGTCTGCCATCGCGACCAGTGCCGCGCTGTCATTCCCGGTGCCGGTGGACGTCCGCGCCGGCCGTTCGGCGAGACGGCTCGAAACCGCCCGCGCGATGGCCATCGAATCCTCGCGCGTCAGCAAGGCGGCGGCCGGCGACACGGTCTGCGCCGACTCGGCCGTGGCGAGCGAATCGCGCAGCTGTCCGGCCACCGCCTCCTCGCCGCGACGCTGCCCCATCACCCACGCCGCGAACACCACGGCGAGCCCCGCGAGCAGCACGCCGGCCACGCGCGCCCGCGAGGCCGGCCGCAGCGCCGTCATCGGCGCGCTCTCACCCGACACGAGCGGCAGCGCGTCGAGCGCCGCCACCACCGCAGCGGCCGTCGGCGGGCGATCGTTCGGATCCTTGGCGAGCAGTTGCCGGATGAGGGCCGCCAGCGCGGGCGGGACGTCGCCGCGCACGCGCTCCACGGGCTCCGGGTCGCGGGTCAGTTGGGCCGCCATCGTCTGTTGCGGCGAGGCCTCCTTGAACGGCACCTTGCCCGTGAGCAGCTCGTAACCGAGGAGCCCGAGCGCGTAGAGGTCCATGCGATGGTCGGCCGCCGGGTCGGCCGCGATCTGTTCGGGCGCCATGTACGCCGGCGTGCCGATGGCCGTCCCGGCGCTGGTGTACCCGGTGTGCGGCATGGCCGCCGAGATGGCCTTGCTCACGCCGAAGTCGGTGACCATCGCGTGCGTGCCTTGGATCAGCACGTTCCCCGGCTTGATGTCGCGGTGGATCACGCCGAGCCCGTGCGCGTAGTCGAGGCCCTCGGCCACCTCGCGCATCAGGTGCACGACCCGGCGCACGGAGAACTGCTCCCCGCCCCCGATGGCCTCGCGCAGGGAGTGTCCGTTGATGTACGGCATCGTGTACCAGATCAGCGTCCCCTGCTCGCCGGCGCTGAGCAGCGGCACGATGTGCGGATGCTGCAGCTGCGCGGCGACCTGGATCTCGCGGCGGAACCGTTCGTGATTGACGCCCGCCGAGAGCTCAGGCGGCAGCACCTTCACGACGACCTTGCGTCCGAGTGCGGTGTCGGTGGCCACGAACACACGGCTCATGCCACCGCCGTGCAACTCGCGCTCGAGCGTGTAGCCCGGCGCGAGTGCGGCCTGCAAGGTGGCGTGGAAGTCGGTCACGGATGGATCAGCGGGTTCGAAATAGTCTACGGTGGTGAGGGTCGTACGGCGAGGCTCGTTCGCGCAACGGACGTCCCGTCGTCACGCCAGGCGTCGGGCCGCTGCTTCCTGCATCGCCCGGTCCCCTCCCCAGGCACAGACTACGTTCGGTACCGCTGAGAGTTCTGCCGCGAGCGCCGGAGGCCCGAACACCACCGCCACCACCGAACGGCGCGCCGCCCGGGCCTCGGCCACTGCGCGATCGATCCGCTGCCGCGTGCCCTCGTGGTACCCCGCGCGACCGCGACCGGGTGCCGGCTCGCCACGCACGGCAATCACGACGGCACCGCGTCCGTCCTCGGTCGGTCCGTCCACCGCCCGCGGATGCAGCCCCATGGCCCGCAACGTCGCGAAGAACGGACCAAAGCGATCACCCTCACCGCGCCACGCCCGATCGGCATCGTCATCCACCGATATGACGTCCACCACCGGTCCGATGTTCACGAAGACACCCCGCACGGCGTGCACCACGGTATCGGCCACCTTGCGGGCCCAGAGCACGTCATCGAGTGTGGCCTCTCGGCTGACGTCACCCGCCGCCCACGCCGCCCAGAAGGCGCGGTGCTCGAGGGCCGCATCCACGCGATCGGGGTGCAGCGTGCCGCCCGCCAGCGCCGCGTCCAGCGCCTCGGCGACGCCGCCCACATCGCGCGGCGCGAGCAGCAGGTCGCAGCCCGCGCCGATCGCCGCCACCGCGTGCTCGCCCTCACTTGGCCCCGACCGATCGGCCGTCGTCGGACGCGCGTCACTCACCAACAGCCCATCGAACTGCAGTTCGCCCCGCATCATCTCCTCGAGGATCAGCGACGACTGCGCGGCCACGGCGCCGCGTGTGTCCAGTCGAGGATACGACACCTGCGACACAAGCACCGTTGCCACACCGGCGTCCACGGCGGCGCGAAACGGAACGAGGTCGGCAGCCCACAACGTTGCGCCCGCGGCCGCGATCTCTGCCGCGCCGAGGCTCGGATCGTGGAGCGCGCGCCCCGTGCCCGGGAGGCGCATGGCCGTCGCCATCACGCCTTCGGCCTGACACGCATCGATCCACGTGACGCCCCACTCGGCTACGCGCTGGGGATCGGCACCGAAGCTGTGCGCGCCGAGGAAGGGATTCCCCGCTTCGAGGGAGAGGTCGAGGATGGGCGCCAACGCCCAGGTGATGCCGCTGCGGCGCAGCTCCCGCGCCGTGAGCCGCGCGGCGCGGCGGACCACGTCGTCATCGCGCAGGGCGCCCAAGGCGCCGAACGGCGGCAGCCCGGTGAGTCCGGTGATGGCCCCGCCGGCACCGCGCTCGGCGGGCGCCGCGATGAGCAACGCGTGCCGTGATGCGCGGCGCAACTCGGCGCCCAGCGTGGATACGGCCGCGGTCGGGCCGTTGGCGATGACGAATCCGCCGACGCCCAGAGCCAGGGCGTCCTCAATCGCCGCCTCGAGATGCGAGAACCCGCGATCGGGATCCCAGCGCAGCTCCGGAATGAGCAGCGCGGCCGGGGAGCGACTCACGCGGGGTAGAGCGCGCCGAGGATGCGCCGCCCGCGGGCGCCGGTGGCGCCGACCACATTACCGGGGCGACGCCGCAGATGCAGCCACCCAAGCAGGGCGAAGGCGACCGCCTCCTTCGCCTCGCCATCGAAATAGAGTTCGTCGAACGGGCGCACCAGCCGCGGCGAGAGGCACATCGCGATGGCTTCGCGCAGCGCGGGATTGCGCGCACCGCCGCCGGAAAGGAGCACGTCCGACACCGGCTGCGGCACGAAGCGCTCCACCGCCAGGGCGATGCTGCGCGCAGTGAACCACACCGCAGTGGCAATCACGTCTTCGTCGGTGCAATCGGGGCGCGCACGGCGACAGCGGGCGTTGAACTCGGCGATGTAGGCATTCGTGAACCGTTCGCGGCCGGTGGACTTCGGCGGTGGCGCGGCGAACCAGGGATCGGCCAACCGCTCCTCGATCACCGGCTCGATCGGACGGCCACGGAGAGCCAGCGCACCATCCCGATCGAACACCAGGCCGGGGCGCAGCATACGCGTGAGGCCGTCCACGATGCACACGCCGGGCCCGGTATCGAAGGCGCGCACCGCCGAGAGGTCGGGCTCACGCGCGTCGAGCGGCGGAAGCACGGTGACGTTGCCGATCCCGCCGAGGTTCTGCAGGAGGCGCCAGCCGTCGGGGCGCGCGAACAGCAGGGCGTCGGCCATCGGGACGAGGGGCGCGCCCTCGCCGCCGGCCGCCACGTCACGCACACGGAAGTCGGCGATGACGTCAATGCCCGTGCGCTCGGCGATCACCGCCGGCTGCCCGAACTGCCACGTCGCCTGTGGCGGCGCGTGCCACACGGTGTGGCCATGCGAGGCGATGGCGCGGATTTCGTCGCGCGGGACGCCCGCTTCGGCGATGGCAGCGTTGGCGGCGTCAGCGAGCCACCCGCCGAGCGCGAAGTCGAGTCGCGCGTACTCGGCCGGTGTCGCCCCCTGCAGCGCGGCGGCGAGTCGGGCGCGCTGCCCCGGCGCGTAGGCACGCGCGACCTGAGCCAACAACGCCGGCGCGATACTGCCGTCCTCCCGCTCGGTGAATCGCACCACCGCGGCGGTGATGCCGTCCAGCGAGGTGCCCGACATCAACCCCACGAGCACGTCGCCGCTCACAATCGATCCACGGGCGGGGGCGGTGCCGCGATGACGCGCCGGATCACACCGCCGGCCGCGTCGAGGCGCGCCTGCGCCGCCGCGGCATCGAGGTCCAGTGCGTGCATCACCATCGCCAGCTTCACGTGGCCGTCGGCCTTGGCCAGCAACGCCCGCGCCGCGTGGCGGTCCAGTCCGGTGGTCCCCATCACCAAACGCTCGGCGCGATCGCGGAGTTTGTCGTTGGTCGCGCGCAGGTCCACCATCAGGTTGCCGAAGGTCTTGCCGATGCGCACCATCGCACCGGTGGTGATGCTGTTCAGCACCAGCTTGGTGGCCGTCCCCGCCTTCAGCCGCGTGGAACCGGTGACGACCTCGGGGCCGGTGATCGGCAGGATGGCGACGTCGGCATCGGCGATGACGTCAGCCGGCGGTGGCGAGCAGGCGAGGATGACCGTGCGCGCGCCCACCGACCGCGCGTGCCCGAGTGCGGCGCGCACGTACGGCGTGGTCCCGCTGGCGGCGATGCCGATCACGACGTCGCCCGCACCGACGCCGGCCACGTCGAGGTCGCGCTGCGCGCCATCGGGGCTATCCTCGGCGCCCTCCTGCGAGCGCGTGAGTGCCGCCGCGCCACCCGCGATGATGCCGACCACCATCGACGGATCGCTTCCGAACGTGGGGGGGCACTCGGCCGCATCGAGCACGCCGAGGCGACCCGATGTGCCGGCGCCCACGTAGAAGAGCCGATGTCCGGCGCGGAAGGCCGCCTCCACCAGGGTGATGGTGCGTGCGATGGCCTCGCGCTGCGTGGCGACCGCATCGGCGACCGTGCGGTCCTCGGCGTTCATGAGGTCCACGATCTCCAGCGCCGACGCGAGGTCGATGTCGGCACTGCGCGGGTTGCGACGCTCGGTGACCCGGGGATCGAGCACGGCGAGGAGGGGCGAGGGGTGCGTACGCGGTGCCGCGCACGGGGCTACCGGGGTAAGTTATCGAACGTGACTATCACTCGCATCCAACTCTCGGGCCTGGCCCTCTGCGCGCTCGCGGCGGCACGGCCCCTCGACGCGCAGCTCATCCGCGTCCCCGCGCCCGACGAATCGGCACGCCCGGTGAGCGTGGCCCTCAGCGCCGGCTATTTCCTCACCCAGGACCGCTTCGACGGCCAAAGCGGCGTGCAGTGGCAACTGGGCGACGGCTACCAGTACCGCGCCGCCGTGGACGTGGGGCTGCGCTCGGGGGCCCTCGGGGTCACGGGCAGCATCGCCACCATCCCGATCCGCCGCGATGGGGACCCGGCCAGCGACGGCGACATCACGCTGCGGCAGTTCCTCGCCACCTTCCGTTCGCCGCAGGGAGCGGGATTCTCGCAGCTCGTGGAAGTGAGCGCCGGGCTCTCGCAGTGGGCCAACTACTCCGGTGGCGACGTGCTCTCGGACGAGGACGCCAAGCCACGCAACGCCCTCACCTTCGTGATCGGATACGGGTTCGGCTTCTCGCTGGGTGAACGGGCGACCGTCACCCTCGTGCAGGACTACGCCACCGTGATCGGTTCGGGGGAGGGTCTCCCCGCCGGCGTGCGGCGCTCGCAGGAGCAGTTCACCACGCGGCTCGGCATGCGGTATCGCATTCGAGGGGGCCGCTGATGCGGGGCGCGCGTGGGATGATACGAGCCCCGTGGCTGGCCGTCGCCGTCGCAGTGGCACTGACGGCCTGTCGGCCGGCAGCCAGTGGAACCGACGCCCGCCTCTCGGGCACCTTCGCCGGAGGCTGGCGTTTCCCGGAGCTGCGCGAGGCGTCGGTCGGCGCGAATGCGATGGTCTCAAGCAACAGCGATCTCGCCAGCGCGGCCGGGGTGGAGATCCTGCGCAACGGCGGCAATGCGGTGGACGCGGCGGCGGCGGTGGGCTTCGCGCTGGCCGTGACCTACCCCTTCGCCGGCAACATCGGCGGCGGCGGCTTCATGGTGATCCGCATGGCCGACGGCCGCACGGCGGCGCTCGATTACCGTGAGATCGCACCGCTCGCCGCCACCCGCGACATGTACGTGGACTCGACCGGTACGCTGAGCGGGCGCCAGCTCACCGGGCATCTCGCCTCCGGGGTTCCCGGAGCGGTCGCCGGACTCGACGCGGCGGTACGCCAGTACGGGACGATGACGTTGGCGCAGGTGATGGCGCCGGCCATCCGGCTCGCCCGGCACGGATTCCCGATGGACAGTGCGCTGTTCCGATCGCTGCGGGGCGCGCAGGCACGGCTCTGCGCCTACGCCGGCTGCGCCACCTTCTATCCCGATGGTGCACCAATGCCGCCCGGGATGATCCTGCGGCAGCCCGAACTCGCACGTTCGTTGCAGCTGATTGCCGACCAGGGTCCACGGGCGTTCTACGATGGTCCGGTGGGCGAGACCCTGGTGGCCGAGATGCAGCGCGGCGGCGGCCTCATCACGCGCGAGGATCTCCGGCGCTACGAACCGAAGTGGCGCCAGCCTATCGTCTCCACCTTCCGCGGGTATACCCTGATCACCATGCCCCCGGCGAGCTCGGGCGGCATCACGATGTCGCAGAGCTTCAACATCCTCGAGCAGTTCGCGCCGCTCCCGCCGTTCGGGAGTCCCGAGTACCTGCACCTGCTCGCCGAGGCGTTCCGGCGCTCGTTCATTGACCGCAACAGCAAGCTCGCCGACCCCGACTTCGCCAACGTGCCCCAGGCGGAGCTCACGTCCAAGACCTACGCCGCCGCCTTGGCGCGCGGGATCTCGCGGCGGCGTGCCTCGCGCACGCCGAAGTTCGAGACGGGTGCCGAGCCCGAGCACACCACGCACTTCTCGGTGGTGGACGCCGCCGGTAACGCGGTGGCGAACACGACGACGCTCAACGGCGGCTACGGATCGGCGGTGTGGGTGACCGACGGCGGGTTCTTCCTCAACAACGAGATGGATGACTTCGCCACGCAGCCCGGCACGCCCAACATGTTCGGCCTGGTGCAGGGCGAAGCGAATGCCATCGAGCCGGGGAAGCGAATGCTCAGCGCGATGTCGCCGACGATCGTGCTCGACCGTGAGGGCGAGGTGCTGCTGGTGGTCGGCGCGGCCGGCGGGCCCACCATCATCACGGCCACGGCCCAGGTGATCCTCAACGTGATCGAGCACGGCATGCCGCTGGTGGACGCCATGCGGGCGCCGCGCATGCATCACCAGGCGCTGCCCGACGCGATCCGCCACGAGGACGTCGGATTCGACGCCCGCACGCTACGCCGGCTTCGGCGCATGGGACACACCCTCACGCCGCAGGAAGGCATCGCCAACGTCAACGCCGTGATGCGCAGTGGCGGCGTGTGGCACGGGGTGTACGAGCCACGCTCGAGTGGGGGCGCGATCGGGTACTGAGCGATCTCCCAGGCGTGAAATGCTGAGGGCGCCGCGGAGCAGATGCTCCGCGGCGCCCTCGTCGTTGCCGACCGCTACCGCATCACGCTCAGCCGCGAACGCGAATCTCGTTCGTGAGCGTCACCACGAAGGTGCCGTTCTGCGGCAGGCAGCCGTGGTAGTCCGTCTGGGCGGCGGCCACGACACCGCCGGCCGCTGCGCCAACCGCCGCGCCCGCCACCGTGCTCTTGGTGTCGCGCCCGAGGAGCTGGCCCGCCAGCGCACCGACCGCCGCGCCGGCCGCGACCTTCCCGGCCTGCTCGGTGTTGCTCTGGATGCGGACGGCGTCGAGCTTGGCCACCTGGGTCACCTCGGCGGTGAGATCGATCACCGTTCCGCGCACGGAGATGGACACCGGGCGGTACACGAGCTTGATCCGATCGGCCGAGTTATCGCCACGTGCGGCCTCGGTGACTTCCAGCGTCATCTCCGAACCGGTCGGGATGGACACGCCGTTGGAGCCGGCCACGTCGGCCGTGGTGAGCGCCGTGAAGCGGTCACCGACCTTGTGCGTGTTGGTGCAGACCCGCGCCGCCGCCGCGAGGGAGATGGTCGAGCCGGCGGTGACCGTGCCGGTGCGAACGGACGAGGACGGACGCGACGGCGCCGGCGCCTTGGTCACGGGAGCCGGGGCGGCCGGTGCCGGCGCAGCCGTGGCCGGGGCCTGGTCACCCAGCACGCTGTCGGTGGCGGCCGGCGTCAATTCGATCTCACGCCCCTCCTCCGCGGCATCGCCGCCGCAGGCGACTGTGGCGGTGAAGATCAAAAGCGCGGTCAGGGACCGCTGGATAGCTTGTCTGGTCATGTTGCCTCTCTGCGTGATGGGGGTACTACTCATACCCCAAATGTCGCGTTTGGACCGCGATAGCTCAACTCGGAGGCGCCCGTGACCTCCCTGTGGCGCGTCCTCCCGTGGGTCCGGCCCTACCGTTGGCGCATCGCGGCGGGGCTCGCCTGCGTGGTCCTCTCGACCGCGATGTTCAGCGTCATCCCCACCCTCCTGCGCCGAGCCATCGAGGCCATGGAAGCCGGGGCGCCCATGGCCCAGCTCTGGAAGACTGCCGGATTGATGCTGCTCGTCACCGGCACGATGGCCGTGTTCCGCTTCTACATGCGGGAGATCCTCAACGGCGTGTCCCGGGTCATCGAGCACGACCTCCGGGTGGCGCTCTTCAATCGCCTGACTCGGCTCGACTCCACCTGGTTCGGGCGCACCCGGACCGGCGAGATCATGGCCCGCCTGACCAACGACCTCGGCGCCGTCCGCATGGCCGTCGGCCCGGCCGTCATGTACCTCACCAACACCGTGTTCGGGGGCTTGTTCGCACTGAGCTACATGGTGGCGATCAGCGGGCGGCTCACGCTCATCGCGCTCGCACCGATGATTCTGCTCCCGGTCATCACGCTGCGCCTGGGGAAGGCCATCCACGACCGGTTCGAGCGGGTGCAGGCGCGATTCGGCGACCTCACCACCCTCGTCCAGGAGCACCTCTCCGGCCTGCGCATCATCCGCGCCTACCGCCAAGAGGCGGCCGAGCAGGCGCGCTTCGATGCGCAGAGCCAGGACTACCTCGAGCGCAACCTGAAGCTGGTGCGGCTCAATGGCTTGATGAGCCCGAGCTTCACGTTCTTCGCCGGGCTCGGCGGGGCCGCCGTGCTGGGCTTCGGTGGGGCGGCGGTGGTGGCCGATGAGATCACCATCGGCGCCTTCGTGGCCTTCGGACTCTACCTCGCCAACCTCACCTGGCCCCTCATCGCGCTCGGCTGGGTGACCAGCCTCTTCCAGCGCGGCGCCGCCTCGATGACTCGGCTGCTGGACATCCTCGATGCCAAGGCCGGCATCTCCGATCCCTCCCCACCGCGGAGTGCGGCCGAGTTGCCGCCGACCGCCGGGGGGCGCTCACTCACCCTGGAGCACGTCTCGTTTGCCTACCCGGCCCGGGCCGGGGAAACCCCGCGAATGGTACTCCGGGACATATCGGTGACGATTCCCGCCGGGGGGACCCTGGGAATCGTCGGGGCGACCGGGAGCGGGAAGAGCACCCTCCTGGAACTCATTCCGCGCCTGGCCGACGTCTCCGCCGGCCGGATCCTGCTGGACGGGGTGGATGTGAGGGACATCACACTTGACGTGTTACGTCAGGAGATTGGCTTCGTCCCACAGGAAAGCCT